>UQSC01000059.1 GCA_900543615.1 uncultured Collinsella sp.
AAGGCTATTCGTCGGCAGCGTCAGATGTGTATAAGAGACAGATGCCTATGTGCGCGGGCAGATTCATCACGACCGGCCCGACTCGAGCGTCCTCATCTTTAGGTCTCAGGAGTCACGTACGACGCTTAAGCCGGATTCCGTGCCGACGGATGCCGGAGCCGGCCTGCCGCGAAAGGCGGGGTCGATCGCTGTGAGCAATAGCGGATATGGGCGCTACGAAGGCGAGCTTGAGATTGCGCGGGTCGATCTTCCCGGTGACGAGCGCATGAACGTTGCGGGCCATATCACGCCCGAGGCAATGGAGCTGCTGCCGTTCATCAAACGCGGATTCGGGGTACGGTTCGTTTAGCGTGTGACCCGTGGGCTACAATTGGCCCATCGTACGAAGGCGCCTCGTGTGGCGTGTGCCTGCGTTGGCCGATCTATATTCGGAGGATTCCCATGGCAGTACTGTTTGTTGAATACCCCAAGTGCTCGACCTGTAAAAAGGCCAAGGCATGGCTGGACGAACATGGGGTTGAGTATATCGATCGCGATATCGTTTTGGACAATCCCACGGCTGATGAGCTTGCGACCTGGATTGCTCGCTCGGGGCTGCCGGTGCGGCGTTTCTTTAATTCGTCGGGCATGAAATATCGAGAGCTGGGCCTGAAGGCGCGTCTGGATGCGGGCATGACGGATCGGGATTGCTACGAGCTGCTGGCGACCGACGGCATGCTGGTCAAGCGTCCGCTGCTGGTGGGCGACGACTTTGCGATTCCCGGCTTTAGGGAAGCGGCTTGGGCCGAGGCGTTGCTGTAGTGGCTGCGGAAAGTGCATCCCGGAATTCGCTTCCAGAATGGGATGCACTTTCCCAAAGTGGCCGGTTGCGGAAAGCACGTCCCATTCTGAGCTTCGATTGCGGGACACGGTTTCCGGTTGAGGGCTCGACGGGAAAGTAGGGACCAGTTTGAGCTTGAAATCTGGGACGCACTTTCCGCCGGCGGGCCTGCCCCAGTCAGTCCGCCAGCTGTGCCCATTCGTGCGGATCGTAGACCTTTACGTGTTTGTTGGGCTTGCCGCTCCAGTACTCCTCGTCCATAAAGGGCAGATATGCCTGAATACCGGGGCAGATAAAGGGAATCCGCTGCTGTTGCAGTCGCTCACGCTGGCGCTGCTCCAGGTGTGCCTCGGATATGACGGTCGGCATACCGGACAGCTCGACGAGGCTTGCCTGGATTCGTTTAAGGTCGGGGAGTCCCGCGTGCCATGACATCCGCATGATCAAAAAGGATGCACGGCGGTATTTTGCCTGCATCACCGTGATGGCGGGGCGCAGTGTGGGATGGATTTTGTCCCGTTCGGGCCAAAGGTCGGCAGTGATCTCGAGGCCCAGGGTCTCCCATAGGTAATCAAGCTCTTCGTCCATGGCGCCTCGATATCTACGCGATCATTGATACTTCGATTGTGTTGCCTGGTGCTATCGTTTTCGCGGTAGAATCTGCCAACGGTTGACGGCTACCGCTCGCGGCGTTTTGCCCTTCGTGTACAGCGGTCGGCTTCACAGGTCCTTCACGGGTTGGACTAAATTAGGCCAATTTGACTGAATTTCAAAAAAGTCAAAATTGGGGCTTGCGTCACGGCGAGACTTCCCGTATATTTCTTTCTTGCGCAAAGGCACAGCCGAGCGCAGCGATGCAGTCATTGGGATGTCGTCTAATGGCAGGACAGCGGATTCTGGTTCCGTCAATGGGGGTTCGACTCCCTCCATCCCAGCCATTGCATTTGCTACATATGGCCCGTTCGTCTAGCGGTTTAGGACGCCGCCCTCTCAAGGCGGAGATCACCAGTTCGAATCTGGTACGGGCTACCAAAATTGAACGCCCGGGCCTCGTAAGAGACCCGGGTTTTGTGTATTGACCGTATATACGGCGCCTGCCGTGTTTCGCTCAGATCGAGGAGTAGCCATGGATCTGCCCATCAGCTTGCAAGACATCACGTATGCCGAGAACTATCTGGCGCAGGGCGACTTGGCTACGGCGACGCCGCTGCTGGAGCGTCTGGTGGAGCTCGCCGAGGAGTATATTGATGCTGAGTGCAAGACGGAGGAGAAGCGTCAATACTTTAGCTTCGATAGCAAGTTTGAGCGCTTGGCCTATCGCCGCGTGGAGAAGGATCCGCGCGAGCTCGTGCAGGTCGAGGTGCCGTTTGACCGCCTGTACTCTGACATGGCGTTTGCCTACATTCGCCAGCAGGATTATGTGAGTGCTCGGAATGCCCTGATGCAGGCTGTGCGTTGGGACCCCATGAACTGCAACTATCGCTTGGATTTGGCCGAGCTGTTCCGCGCACTCGAGGACAAGCAGGAATGGGCATCGCTCTCGTTCTCGGTGCTGGAGCGTGCAAGCGATGGCAAGTGCGCCGCCCGCGCTTACGCCAATCTAGGTCAGTACTTCTTGGAGCCCGAGACCGAGAACGTTTCGGCTGCCGTGGGCTGCGCGCGTCTGGCGCTGCGCCTGGCGCCCAACGATGCGCATACGACGCGCCTGCTCAACAAGATCCATACCACCTATCCGGATGCCGCTGATGAGAGCGACGACCACGTGATGGGTGAACTGGCCCTGCAAGGCGTGCCGACCTCGCCTTCGGCCGAGATTGCCATCTGCCTGATTATGTGCGCGACCGATGCTGCAAGCGACGGCGACAAGCAGGAGGCGACGCGCCTGACGGTGCGTGCTCGCGACTTGGTGGGCGAGGAGGCCTGCGCGGCGATTATCAAACTGGTGCGCGAGAGCGATGCCGAGCTCAATGCCGAGCGCAAGGCAAAGCGTGAGGCTGCGGGCTCAAACGCCGATGGCGCCAAGGAGGCCGGCGATGCCCAGTAAGCGCGAGCGCAAGCTCATTTCCAAGAATCGCTCGGCACATCACGAGTACTTTATCGATGAGACGTTTGAGTGCGGTATTGAGCTGAGCGGCACCGAGGTCAAGTCGATTCGCGAGCGCGCCTGTCAGATCACTGACACTTTTGCGCTGATTCGTGGCGGCGAGTGCTGGCTCGTCGGACTGCATATCCACCCTTATAGCCATGGTGGCGTGTGGAATCGCGATCCCGATCGTCGGCGTCGTCTGCTGCTGCACCGCAAGGAGATCGACTTTCTTGACGGCAAACTTCGCAACCGTGGTTATGCGCTGGTTCCGTTGGAACTCTACTTTAATACCGATGGCCGCGTAAAGCTGCTGCTGGGTCTGGGTCGCGGCAAGAAGCTCTACGACAAGCGCGAGGACTTGGCCAAGCGTGATGTCCAACGCGAGATCGACCGCGCCCTCAAAGAGCGCAATCGCTGACCACCCTTCATAAGTTGCGGTGGAATACGGACTGTTTTGCCTGATTGAGGGACTATTCAGTCCCTATTTCACCGCAACTGCGGGCGTCTCATCTTTCTTACTGTTCTGACACATATGTCTCAAAGGCGGCGTCCGTTATGGGCGTCGCCTTTTTTGTGGGTACATACATCCATGAGGTTCCAACCCGAGCTAGGGGAGTGATTGTTATGGACAAAACTGCGTTCTTTACCATGCCGAGTGGCCTGTACGTGGTGAGCGCCGCGGCGGACGGGCTGCGTGCCGGCTGCGTCATCAACACAGCGGTGCAGGTGACATCCGCCCCGCCGCGCATCTCGATTGCCGTGAACAAGGAAAATGTCACGTCCGGCGTAATCGCATCGGCTAAGGCTTTTGCGCTGACCGTGATTGACCAGACCGCCGACATGCTCTATATCGGCAATTTTGGCTTCCGCACCAGCAGCGATTACGACAAGTTTGCCAAGTATGAGACCCACGAGACCACTCTGGGCATGCCCTATGTGCCCGAGCACGCGGCGGCGCTGTTTAGCTGCCATTTGATCGACACTGTGGATGTGGGCACGCATCTGCTGTTTATTGGCGAGGTCGAGGATGCCGAGCGCCTGAGCGACGAGACGCCGCTGACGTACGACTACTATCACAAGGTACTAAAGGGCAAGACGCCGCCCAAAGCCTCGTCGTATCAAGGCTAGAAATGTTCTAAAAATACTTGCATTATGTTATTGAGAATATATACTAATAAGCAAGTACACCAGCAGTCACGTTCGAGAGGAGAACATCATGGCTGAGGAGAAGAAGACGTATAAGTTTGTGTGCACCGTTTGCGGTTACGAGGTTGAGGTCGACACGCCCGAGCTGCCCGAGGACTACGTATGCCCGGTCTGCGGCGTCGGCCCCGATGAGTTTGAGCTCGTCGAGGAGTAACTCGTAGACACACGGCGATTAGCCATACAGAGCTCTGTCCAAGGGTCCCGGCTGGATATTCCGGCCGGGACCCTTTTGATTTATCCGTCCCCAAGGGATCACGGCTGCTGTTAGCCGATCCTGCCTGTCGTGAGTCCGGCCGACTTTTTGTCTTAATCCGTAACATCTAGAAGCGGAAATTGGGTCCACTTGTTACAGATCAAGACAAACCAAAACCGTCCGGCAGAAGATCTCAATCTGTAACATCTAGCAGTGAAAACGGGGTCTATGTGTTACAGATTGAGACAAACGGAGCTGTCCCTCGGAATAATCTCGATCTGTAACATCTAGACATCAAAAGCGTGTCTAGATGTTACAGATCGAGACGTTTGCCTGGGTAGGTGCCCCGCCCCATTACATCCCTGTCAACAACACGACATCAAGAATCGTCACGATGACGCCGATCCCTACGAGCAGCGCGTTGAGCGGGCGCGAGTTGGCGTATTTGCCCATGACGCGGCGTGAGCTGGTGAGCCGTATGAGCACAAAGACCGTAATCGGCAGCTGAAGAGACAGCAGCGCCTGACTCCAAATGAGACCCTCAAAAGGATTCGGGACGACCAAGCACGCCGCCACTGCGCCGGCGAAACAGGCCGCCACCCCGATCGAGGAATGTCGGTCGTGGATGTCGTATTCCTCGTCGAACATGCCCGCGGTGATGGTGCCTGCCGCCATGCCTGTCGTCACACTACTCGATATGCCTGCAAACAGCAGTGCCACCGCAAAGATGGTCGAGCTTGCCGGGCCCAGAATGGGGGAGAGCGTGTCCGCTGCGACGGCGAGGTCGTCTACGACAATGCCATGCGCAAAGAAGGTCGTTGCGGCCAGGATGACCATGGCCGAGTTGATCGCCCAGCCCACGCCCATCGAAAAGAGCGTGTCGAAGAGCTCGTAGCGCAGACGTTCCTCGATAACCTGCTTGCCTTGGCCTTCGAAGTGCATGGATTGGATGACCTCGGAGTGCAGGAAGAGGTTGTGAGGCATAACGACCGCGCCTAGGACACTTACGATAATCGCGGCCGAGCCGGTGGGCATACTGGGTGTGATCCAGCTTGCGGCGGCCTGCGGCCAGTCGACCTTGACCAGCGTAAGCTCGGCCAAAAACGAGAGTCCTACCACGCCTACGAAGGCGATGATCCATCGCTCGGCGCGCTTGTAGGAGCTCGTCATGAGCATTGCCATCGATGCCGCGGCCACGATGACGCAGCCGGCGCGCACGGGCAGTCCAAAGAGCATCTGGAGCGCGATCGCGCCGCCCAGGACCTCGGCCATAGCGGTGGCGATGGTCGCGAGGTGGGCACTGGCGAGCACCGTGCGCCCAACGAAACGGGGGAGGTAGCGCGTCGTGGCTTCGGCAAGACAGGCGCCCGTTGCGATACCCAGGTGTGCAGCGTTGTGCCGCAACACGATGAGCATAACCGTGGACAGCGTGACCACCCACAGCAGCGCGTAGCCAAATTGCGAGCCCGCGGCCATATTTGAGGCCCAGTTGCCCGGATCGATAAAGCCGACGGTCACGAGTAGCCCGGGGCCGATGCGCCGCGCAATGTCTAGGCCTCCGTGACCGCCGGTGCGCCGGGAGCCAAAATGATGTTTGAGATGGTTGGGCATGGTGAGCTCCTGCGTGCCGTTTGTTTGACGCCGCAAAGGATACTCGTTTTAGGCTAAAAGTTAACCAAGACTAACAAAATTGTTGTATTTGAATAGGATGGTGAAAGGGGGTTTACCGAAATGTCTTGATCTGTAACAACCAGGGATGGAAATTGGGTCTAGGTGTTACAGATCAAGACAGGAAGAAATGGTCCTATGGAAAATCTCGATTTGTAACAGCTGACCGCCAAAACCGGCCCTTCGTGTTACAGATCGAGACATTCGGAACCGTCTCTCGAAAACATCTTGATCTGTAACAGTTAGTCGTCGAAATTGGGTCTTCCTGTTACAGATTGAGATGTTTGAAGCGGTGAGCATACAGGCCGAACTTGGGGCCTATGTTGTCGCCCTTGAGGTTGGCGGTGTCCACTCGTAGGGTGTGCGTTACGCGATTGTTTCGAAACGGGCGGGAAACACAACGGGCCGGCGATGCTCCTAGTATGCCTATTCAACTGACTGTCTAATATCTAGGGGAGGATCGCGATGCAGGCAGATTCCGCTCAGCAGCAGGGCCTTTATCGCCCCGAATTCGACCACGATGCATGTGGCATCGGCGCGCTTGCCGATATCAACGGTGAGCGCCATCACCAGATCCTGGACGACGCACTGTCCATTCTGGTCAACTTGGAGCACCGCGGCGGCACCGGACTCGAGAAGAACACCGGCGACGGCGCCGGAATCCTGTTCCAGGTTCCGCATCACTTTTTCCGTAAAGAGGCTCAAAAGTGCGGCCAGATTCTGCCGGCAGAGGGCGACTATGGCGTGGCCATGCTGTTCTTCCCGCAGGACGACAAGGGCGTAGAGGATGCCCGTCGCGTGTTTGAGGAGGGCTGCGCCGAGGCCGGCGTGCCGCTGCTCTTTTGGCGCGAGGTGCCCGTCGACCCGCACGACCTGGGCGAGACGGCCCGCGCCTGCATGCCCACAATCTTGCAGGCCTTCCTGGGCCGCCCCGACGACACGCCCGCCGGCGACGCCTTCGAGCGCCGCCTGTATGTGTGCCGCCGCACCATCGAAAAGAAGGCCGACGCCGAGTTCGCCTTGCGCGACAAGATCTTCTACGTCTGCTCCATGAGCTCGCGCACCGTCGTGTACAAGGGCATGCTGGTCGCCACGCAGATGCGCCGCTTCTTCATCGATCTCAACGACGCCGCCGTCAAAACGGCCGTGGCGCTCGTCCACTCGCGCTACTCCACCAACACCACGCCCAGCTGGGAGCGTGCGCACCCCAACCGTTTTATCATTCACAACGGCGAGATCAACACCCTCAAGGGTAACGTCAACTGGATCCGCGCTCGCGAACCCAACCTGTACAGCCCCGTGTTGCAACATGATCTTGAGCGCGTGATGCCCATCATCAACCGCGAGGGTTCCGACTCCGCGATTCTGGACAACGTACTCGAGTTCCTGGTCATGAACGGCCGTCCGCTCACTCGTGCCGCGTCCATGCTGCTGCCCGAGCCGTGGGACCACAACGACAGTCTGAGCGAGGAGCGCCGCGCCTACGACGCCTACCAGTCCATGCTCATGGAGCCGTGGGATGGCCCGGCGGCCATCGCCTTTACCGACGGTCGCACGCTGGGTGCCGCCCTCGACCGTAACGGCCTGCGTCCCGCCCGCTACTATGTGACGCGCGACGGTCACTTTATGCTGGCAAGCGAAGCGGGCACCATCGAGGTGAGCCCCGAGAACATCCTGACGAGCGGCTGTCTGGGGCCGGGCCAGATGCTCGAGGTCGACTTTGCCCGCGGCCGCGTCATCTACAACGACGAGCTGCGCGCCCGTTACGCCAAGGAAAAGCCCTATCGCGACTGGATCGCTGAAGAGACGCTGACCGTCGACGCGCTCGACAAGCCCGTCGCGCCCACGCCCGCCGAGGACGCCGAGGTGCCCGCCGCCGTGCGCATGGCCAAGCTCGGGTATCACTGGGATGATGTTGACGAGGTCGTGCGTCCCATGGCCCAGCAGGGCAAGGCGCCGCTCGCCTCGATGGGTATCGATGCGCCGCTGGCCTGCCTGTCCAAGAAGACGCGCTCGTTCTTTGACTACTTCTATCAGCTGTTCGCCCAGGTCACGAACCCGCCGATCGACGCCCTTCGCGAGCATATGGTCACCTCGACCACGCTCTACCTGGGCAACCACGGCAACCTGCTCGAGGACTCCCGTACGGCCTGCCAGCTGGTGCGCCTGGAGCGCCCGCTGCTGAGCGAGGAGGAGTTCGACCGCATTTGCGCCATCGACCGCGTGGGCTTTAAGACCCGCCGTTTCCGTGCCGTCTACCGCCGCGATGCCGGCGAGGGTGCGCTGCAGGCTGCGCTCAAGCAGCTTGCAGAGGACGTTGAGGCCGCGGTCCGCGACGGCGTGAACATCGTGGTGTTGAGCGATCGCGCCGGAGCGGGCGAGGTGCCCGTGCCGTCGCTGCTCGCCGTGGGCTGCGTGCACAACCACCTGATCCGCGCCGGCGTGCGTACCTTTGCCGACATCGTGGTGGAGTGTGGCGACGCCGTGTCCCCGCACGACTTTGCGGCGCTGGTGGGCTATTCCGCGAGCGGTATCTATCCGTACAACGCGCATGCGTGCATCCGCGACTTGGCGGCGCACGGCGATCTGGACGTGACAGCCGAGCAGGGCATCGCCAACTACAACAAGGCCGCGACGGCGGGCATCGTCTCCATCATGTCCAAGATGGGCATCTCCACGGTGCAGAGCTACCACTCCGCGCAGATCTTCGAGGCCGTGGGCTTCACTCCGGAGTTCGTCAACGCGTACTTCGCCGGCACGGTGAGCCGTGTGGGCGGTATGGGTGTCGAGGACGTCGAGCGCGAGCAGAATGAGCGCTACGACGCCGCGCTCGCTATCCTCAAGAGCCCGGCTCCCGATCAGCTGCCCACGCTGGGTCTGACCAAGTGGCGCCCGCTCGGCGGCGAGGATCACCTTATCGACCCGCAGACCGTCTACCTGCTGCAGACCGCCTGCCGCGAGGACAGCTACGACACCTTTAAGGAGTACAGCGCCCGCCTGCACCGCACCGGCCGTGCCGTGCGCCTGCGTGACCTGCTGGACTTTAATGCCAACGGTCGCACGCCGGTTTCGCTCGACGAGGTGGAGCCCGCGCTCAACATCGTCCGCCGCTTTAACACCGGCGCCATGTCGTACGGCTCCATCAGCAAGGAAGCACACGAGTGCATGGCCATCGCCATGAACCGCCTGCACGGCCGTTCCAACTCGGGCGAGGGCGGCGAGGACCCGCGTCGCGAGACCCCGCTGGCTAACGGTGACTCCAAGAATTCCGCCATCAAGCAGGTGGCAAGCGCGCGCTTTGGCGTGACGAGCCGCTACCTGTGCAGCGCCTTCGAGATTCAGATCAAGATGGCCCAGGGCGCCAAGCCCGGCGAGGGCGGCCACCTGCCCGGCAAGAAGGTCTACCCCTGGATCGCCGAGGTCCGTCAGTCCACGCCCGGCATCGGCCTGATCTCGCCTCCGCCGCACCACGACATCTACTCCATCGAGGACCTGGCGGAGCTTATCTTCGATCTTAAGAACGCCAACCCCGGCGCACGCGTGTCGGTCAAGCTGGTCAGCGAGGCCGGCGTCGGCACCATCGCCACCGGTGTGGCCAAGGGTGCCGCCGACAAGATCTTGATCAGCGGCCACAACGGCGGCTCCGGTGCTGCGGCGCGCGATTCGATCTGGCACGCCGGTCTGCCGCTGGAGCTTGGCCTTGCCGAGGCCCAGCAGACGCTGCTGCAAAACGGCCTGCGCTCACGCGTGGTGCTCGAGGCCGATGGCAAGCTCATGGACGGCACCGATGTTGCCGTCGCCTGCCTGCTGGGTGCCGAGGAGTTTGGCTTTGCGACCATGCCGCTCATCTCCATGGGCTGCCTCATGCAGCGCGACTGCCAGCAGGATACCTGCCCGGCCGGCATCGCTACGCAAAACTGCCGCCTGCGTCGCGGCTTCCGCGGCAAGCCCGAGCACGTCGAGCACTTTATGCTCTTTGTGGCCGAGCAGCTGCGCGAGGTCATGGCGAGTCTGGGCTTCCGCACCGTCGACGAGATGGTCGGCCATCCCGAGTGCTTGCGCCAGATCGAGGTCCCGGGCAACCGCAAGGCCAATCTGCTCGATCTGTCACCCGTGCTGGCGAGTGCGACCTGCGAGTTCGGCGCTCATATCCCGGGTGCCGACGGTCGCCACTTCCTGCCGCAGATGGCTGCGGACAGTGAGCTCGACAAGACGCTCGACTCCACGTTGTTTGTGCCCTATACGGCCGATGCCCGTGCGCACCTGCGTCCGATTCGTTTCCGTGCCGATATCGCCAACGTCAACCGCTGCGTGGGCACCATCTTGGGCAACGCGGTGACCAAGGCGCATCCCGAGGGCCTGCCCGCCGGCTCCATCACCATCGATTGCGATGGTTCGGCCGGTCAGAGCTTTGGCGCCTTCCTGCCGCGCGGCATTACGCTCAACGTGTGCGGCGACGCCAACGACTACTTTGGCAAGGGTCTTTCGGGCGGCGAGGTGTCGGTGCGCCCCAACCCGCATGCGACCTACAAGTTCGACGAGAACATTATCGTGGGCAACGTTGCGTTCTTTGGCGCTACGAGTGGCCGCGGCTTCATTAACGGTTTGGCAGGCCAGCGCTTTGGCGTACGCAACTCCGGTGCCACGGTGGTGGTCGAGGGCTGCGGCAACCATGGCTGCGAGTACATGACGGGCGGTCTGGCGCTCATCCTGGGCGAGGTCGGGCAGAACTTCGCCGCCGGCATGACGGGCGGCGTGGCTTACGTCTTTGACCAGTACGGTACGCTCGATGCCCGTGTGAACCACGAGAGCGTTGAGCTCAAGGCCCCGACGGCCGGCGAGCTGGCGCAGATTCGTGCGCTCATCCAGGAGCACGTGGACGCGACGCAGAGCCCGCGCGGCATTAAGCTGCTCTACAGCTTTGAGACGATGAGCAAGCACTTTGTGAAGGTCATTCCGACCGAGTACGAGCGTGTGTTGGCGATTGTCGCCGCCGCCGAGGCCGTCGGCAAGACGCATGCGCAGGCCGAGGAGCTGGCGTTTGACATTGTGACCGGCCGCGCGAGTGCCGCAGATGTTGCTCGCTTTGATGTGGCGGGTGGTCTGTCTCTTATACACATCTGACGCTGC
>UQSC01000060.1 GCA_900543615.1 uncultured Collinsella sp.
ATGTTGTTCTCGCAGATGCTCCTCGCGGCCATCTGCGTGGTACTGGGAATCGGCTCCCCGGTCATCGCCCCGGTTCTGGGCGACGTCGCCCAGAGCGTGCTTGCCGGCTCCGCCGTCACAGCCACCTCGGGCGTGTCTCTGGTGAACGAGATTTCCGGTGCCGCCACCTCCACCCCCGCGATCGCCATCGCGCTCGTGGTCCTCACCGGCCTCGCGTTCGCGTTGAGGTCCTGCCTCGGCGCCAAGGTCCCCGCTAAGAAGACCGACCCTTGGGCGTGCGGCTACGAGCCCAACGAGCACATGCCCGTCGTCGCCACGAGCTTCGCGTCCGACGTAGAGCTCTTCATGGGCCCGCTCTACACCCTGCGCGAGGTATGCACCAAGATCTGCTGGTCCATCGCGCACGTGTTCCAGAAGCTCACCGGTGTCGCCCAGGGCGTCGAGCCCCTGCCCGACCGTTTCCTGGTCGATGCACCGAGCGAGGGTGCCGACAAGCTGGCCGGCCTCGCCTCCAAGATCGAGGGCGGCAACTACTCCGTATACATCTGCTACATCGTCGCGGCGCTCGTGGTCTTCCTCGTGCTCGCCGTGGTCATGGTCTAGAGAGGGGAGAGGATATTATGAACATCGTTCTTGCGATGGCGCAGGGCCTCGTGGTCATGCTGGTCGCGCCCTTCTTCTCCGGCCTCGCCCGTGTGATTCGCGCGAAGATGCACAATCGCCGCGGTCCGTCCATCCTTCAGGATTACCGGGACCTCGCGAAGCTCATGGCGCGTCCCGAGTCCGTGAGTTCCGACTCGAGCTTCGTGCTGCGCATCATGCCGCCGCTGTTCCTCGCGGTGTCGTTTATGCTCGCCATGGGCCTGCCCATGTTCACGCTCCAGAGCCCCATGCCCGTCTTTGGTGACGCCATCACCATCATGTACGCGCTCGCGCTGTCCCGCTTCTTCTTCGCGCTGTCCGGCGTGGATTCCTCCAACGCCTACGCGGGCTTCGGCGGTATCCGCGAGCTCCTCATGAGCGTGCTCATCGAGCCGTCCATGCTCATCGCGCTGTTCACCGTCGCCATCGTGTGCGGCTCCACGGACATTGCGACCATGGGTCAGCACATCGTTACGGGCAACGTCTCGAGCGTCGTCGCCGTTATCCTCGCCGGCGTCGCCTTCGCGGCCGCCTGTTACATGGAGCTCGGCAAGCTTCCGTTCGATCAGGCCGAAGCCGAGCAGGAGCTCCAGGAGGGCCCGCTCGCCGAGCTCTCCGGCCCGTCCCTGGCCATGATGAAGCTCGCCATGGGCATGAAGCAGGTCGTGGTCGTCGCTTGGTTCACCTCCATCTTCATCCCCTGGGGAGAGCCCGCGACCATCGGCGTCACCGCTCTCGTGGGCGCCGTCGTCTTCCTCGTCAAGTGCCTGGTCGATTTCGTCGTCTGCGGCGTGCTCGAGAACTCCGTTTCCCGTTCGCGCTTCAAGATGCTCGGTAACCAGACCTGGGCCGTCGTCGGCATCGCGGTCCTCGCGTTCGTCTTCGTCGTCGTAGGCGTGTAGGGAGAAGGGAGAAACTATGTCAATCGAATCGAGCTTGTCCCTCTTTGCCATGGTGGCGATCGCCGTCCCCATGCTGGGCTCCCTGCTCATCGTCATGCTGCCGCGTCCCTACGCTAAATGGATCTGCGCCTTTGCCGGCGGCATCGCCACGGTCGCTTCCGTTGGCTTGGCCGCGACGTTTGCCGGAAACGGCATGAACGCGGTCGATGTAACCTGGGCGAGTATGGGTCAGACCTTGGTCATGGGCTTCATATTCGACCGGATGAGCACGCTGCTCGCACCCGCGTTCGTCGCTATCGGCCTGCTCGTCGTCATCTATTCGTTCCCGTACATGAGCGATAAGAATAAGGAGCATCCCGACGCGCCCCGTCGTCGCTTCTACGTGTACTTCTCCACGTTCATCGGCGCCATGGCCGGTCTCGCCTACAGCTCCACCATCGTCGGCCAGCTCGTTTTCTTCGAGATCACCGGTGTGTGCTCCTGGGGCCTCATCAGCTACTACATGACGCCCACGGCCAAGAAGGCCGGTATGAAGGCGCTCATCATCACCCATATCGGCGCTCTGGGACTCTACATCGGCGCGGCCTTCCTGTTCGCCGGAACCGGCACGTTCGCGCTGAGCGCGATCTCCCAGCTCGATTCCGGTATGAAGACCGTCGTGCTGCTGCTCATCCTGTTCGCCGCTTGGGCCAAGTCCGCCCAGTTCCCGCTCTACATGTGGCTGCCCTCCGCAATGGAGGCCCCCACGCCCGTTTCCGCCTACCTCCATGGCGCGTCCATGGTGAAGGTCGGCGTGTGCGTGTTCGCCCGCGCTCTTGCGAGTGCCGGCGATATCCCCGAGATCGTCGGTTGGGTCGCCATCATCGACGCCGTCGTGACCATGCTCTTCGGCTTCCTCATGTACCTGCCCCAGAAGGATATGAAGCGCCTGCTCGCCTTCTCGACGATCGCGCAGCTCGCCTACGTGTTCTTCGGCCTGGGCCTCTCCGTGTTCGGAAGCCAGATGGCGTTCAACGGCGCCGTCGAGCACATCTTCAACCACGCGTTCACCAAGACCCTGTTCTTCCTCATCGCCGGCTCCCTCAGCTTCACGCTGGGAACCCGTATGTTGCCCAAGATCCAGGGCCTCATGAAGAAGTACCCGGTCACGGGCGTGGGCTTCGCGGTCGCCGCGACCGCTATCGCCGGCGTGCCCCCCATGAGCACGTTCTTCTCCAAGTTCCAGATTATTTCCGGTGGCTTCGCGGTTGGTGCTTCCAACACGGTCATCTTCGTCCTCGTGTGCGTCATGGTCGTCGAGACCGTCGCCACCTTCGCATGGTTCCTGCGTTGGATGGGTAAGGTCCTGCCCGGTGAGCCGAGCGAGACCGTGGCCGCCGGCCAGCCCCTTCCGCGCGCCATGGCGTTCGTGTTCGTCGTCCTCATGATCATGGTCGTCGCCGCCGGTCCTCTGTCCTCTAGTTGGATGGGTTAGGAGGTAGGACATGGGTTATTCGTTAGTCAATATCCTGGGCGGTCTTCTGATCGTGACCTCCACCATGGTGGTCGTCTCGAAGACCATCCCGTCCGCCATTAAGTGGTACGCGATCCAGTCGGTTGTCCTGGTGGGCGTGCTGCTCACCCTGGGCCTCACCACCGGTGCCACCGAGCTTCTCATGTGGGCCGCGTCGGCCTTCGTCACCAAGGTGATCCTCGTTCCGTTCATTCTCAACCGTGCCTACAAAAAGATGGGTTCGCCTGCCGATAGCACGCTGACCTCCTCCATCAAGCCGGCCTGGACCATCATCCTCACCGGTCTGGAGGTGGCCATCTGCTTCGCGGTGGTCACGCGCCTGAGCCTGCCCACCGCTGAGGTGGCTACTCCGGCCCTCGCCATCAGCTTCGCGCACTTCTTCGTCGGCCTCACGTGCATCATCTCCCAGCGCAACATCCTCAAGCAAATCTTCGGGTACTGCCTTATGGAGAACGGTAGCCACGTGACGCTCGCCCTGCTCGCGCCCACGGCCCCCGAGATCATCGAGATCGGCATCGCCACCGACGCCATTTTCGCCGTCATCATCATGTCCGCCGTCGTCGTGAGGATCTGGAACGACACCAAGTCGCTCGACTCCCACGACCTGACCGAATTGAAGGGGTAGGCCATGGATGTTTCAATGCTGACGGTCGCCCTGCTCGCTTGTCCCCTCGTGTTCTCCCTGATTATGGCTGCGCTCCCCAAGACGACGTCCTACAGCGTCTTTGCGGGGCTCAACACCATCTCCGTCGCGGCGACCCTCGTCCTTTCGGTCGTCACCGCGGGAACCATGCTCTCGAGCGGGCAGAATATCGACGCTTTGGGCCTGTGGCTCCATCTCGATTCGCTCTCGTCGATCTTCGTCCTTCTGGTAGGCATCATCGGGTTCATCACCGGCGTGTACTCCATCTCCTATATCAAGATCGATATCGAGGAGAAGACCATGCCGGCCGAGCGCACCAAGCAGTACTACGCGCTGTTTAGCCTGTTCGTTTTCACGATGCTGCTCGCCTGCCTGTCCAACAACATCATCCTCACCTGGGCGGCGGTCGAGGCCACCACGTTGTCGACCGTGTTCCTCGTGGGCATCTACAAGAACAAGCAGGCGCTCGAGGCGTCTTGGAAGTACGCGATGGTCTGCACCGCCGGCGTGGCCTTCGGCCTGTTCGGCACGCTGCTCATCTACGCGAACGCCGCCGATATCATGCCCAACGCGCATGAGGCAGCCTTCCTCACCTCCATCATGCCCTACGCCGACCAGTTCGACCCGATGCTCGTGCGCCTCGCGTTCGCGTTCATCGTCATCGGCTTCGGCACCAAGGCGGGCCTGTTCCCCATGCACACTTGGCTGCCCGACGCGCACTCCCAGGCTCCGAGCCCGGTCTCCGCGCTGCTCTCGGGCGTGCTGCTCAAGTGCGCCATGCTGGTGATCATCCGCTTCTACTCCCTGTCCATCATCACGGTGGGCGACACCTATCCGCGTACGCTCCTGCTCATCCTGGGCACGCTGTCCATCCTGGTGGCCGCCCTGTGCATCTTTAAGCAGGACGATATCAAGCGCCGCTTCGCGTACTCCTCCGTCGACAACGTCGGCGTGGTCGCGCTGTGCCTGGGTATCGGTGGTCCGCTCGGTATCGCCGCCTGCCTGCTGCACTGCATCTTCCACGGTTTCACGAAGGCGCTCGCCTTCTGCATGGCCGGTAACATCCAGCACATCTACCACACCCGCGACCTGAACAAGATCAAGGGCGTCGTCGAGATCGCTCCCGTCACGGCAGCGCTCACCATCATCGCCCTGCTCGCGCTCGCCGCCTTCCCGCCGTTCGCCCTGTTCATCTCCGAGTTCCTCACCTTCGTGGCCGGCGTCCAGTCCGGTCCCATCTGGGTGGTCGTGCTCGTGGCCATTGGCCTCACCGGCGTGTACTTTGCCCTTACCGGCATCGCGCTCAAGTCCATCTTCGGCAAGGCGCCCGAGGGCATGAAGCGCCACGAGGTGCCCGCCCTCATGATCATCCCCGAGATCGCCCTCGCGATCGTGGTCATGTGGTTCGGTATCGCCACCCCGGTCGCCATCACGAGCGGCGTCGAGGATGCAACGTCCGTCGTTTTGAACCAGAGCGTCGAAGAGCTCCACGAGGCTCCTCTCTACCGCATGGTGTTCAGTTCCCAGACCAAGACAAGCGAGGTGAATTAGCACCATGGCAGAACCTGAAAAGAAGGACTACGCTCGTCGTTGCGAAAGCCACGTCGAGGCCCTGCGCGCCGCAGTGCCGGGCGCTATCGAGAAGGTTGAGTGGCAGTGCGAGGACCAGCTGACGATTACCGTCAAGCAGGACAAGCTGCCCGAGGCCGTCCACTACCTGTACTACGAGCGCTACGGCTGGATTCCCGTGATCATCGGCAACGATGAGCGCAGCCTGTGCGGCCGTTACGCCGTGTACTACGTCATCTCCATGGAGGGGGAGGATCCCGGCTGGGTGACCGTCCGCGCCGAGGTCGATCCCGCCAAGATGACGTTCCCGTCCGTGACGCCGTTCGTCCCCGCCTGCGTGTGGGGCGAGCGCGAGCTGCGCGACATGTTCGGCCTGATCCCCGAGGGCCTGCCCGATCGTCGCCGCCTGGTGCTGCCTGACGATTGGCCCAGCGGCCTGTACCCGCTGCGCAAGGACTCCATGGACTACCGCTTCCGTCCCGCTCCCGCGAGCGACATGGAAAACTACGAGTTCTTGGCCGATACCAAGGGCAAGGAGACGACGCTCGTTCCCATGGGCCCGTTGCACATTACCTCCGACGAGCCTGGCCACTTCCGCCTGTTCGTTGAGGGCGAGACGATCGTCGACGCCGACTACCGTCTGTTCTACGTGCACCGCGGCATGGAGAAGGTCGCCGAGACGCGCCTGAACTATGACGCCGTGACGTTCCTCGCCGACCGCATCTGCGGCATCTGCGGCTGCGCCCACTCGGTGGCCTACGCCGAGGCCGTCGAGCGCGCTCAGGGCATCCATGTCCCGCCGCGCGCCCAGTACATCCGCGCTATCATGCTCGAGGTCGAGCGCCTGCACTCGCATCTGCTCAACATTGGCCTGGCGTCGCACTACACCGGCTTCGACTCCGGCTTCCAGCAGTTCTTCCGCGTCCGCGAGAAGTCCATGGACCTGGCCGAGAAACTCTCCGGTCACCGCAAGACCTACGGCCTCAACGTGATCGGCGGCGTGCGTCGCGACATTTTGGCCGAGCAGAAGCTCTCCACGCTCACGACCATTCACCAGCTGCGCTCCGAGGTTCAGGAACTCGTCGACGTCTTGCTCTCCACGCCCAACTTTATCGAGCGTACGAGCGGTATCGGCATTCTAGACCGCAAGATCGCACGCGACTTCTCGCCGGTCGGCCCGCTCATGCGTGGCTCGGGCTATGCCCGCGACGTGCGCTTTGACCATCCCTTCGACGGCTACGCCGATCCGGACGTCCAAAAGATGCATGCTGCCACGGCAGACACCTGCGATGCCTTCGGCCGTACCGCCGTTCGCATCCAGGAGGTCTACGATTCGATCGACATGATCGAGACCATGCTCGAGAACTGCCCGTCGGGCCCCATCCTCACCACGGATTGGGAGTACACCCCGCACAAGTACGCCATCGGCGCCACCGAGGCGCCGCGCGGCGAGGACGTGCACTGGGCCATGCTCGGCAATAACCAGAAGTGCTACCGCTGGCGCGCCAAGGCCGCCACGTACAGCAACTGGCCGGTCTTGCGCTACATGTTCCGCGGCAACACCGTGGGCGATGCGGCGCTGATCGTCGGCTCGCTCGACCCGTGCTACTCCTGCACCGACCGCGTGACGGTGACCGATGTCGCCGCCAAGCGCGACCACGTGCTCGACAAGGAGCAGTTCGAGAACGTCTGGCGCGACAAGTCGCCGCTTGCGGGCGAGGGCACCATGGCCGCTCCGCTCGATGAGGAGGCGCTCTAATATGCTGAAGCTTTGGAAGGTTAACGCCAAGGCCGGCGACGCGACGGTCAAGTACCCGTTTGCGCCGTTCCCCACCAACAAGGACATGCGCGGCAAGCCCGAGCACAACGCCGAGCTCTGCATCGCCTGCGGTGCCTGCGGTGTGGCGTGCCCGGCCGATGCCATTCGCATGGACACCGACCTTGCGGCCGATACCATCACCTGGTCGATCGACTACGGCCGCTGCATCTTCTGCGGTCGCTGTGAGGAAGCCTGCCCCATGGAGGCCATCAAGCTCACCGAGGAGTTTGAGCTGGCTGTCATGAGCAAGGACGACCTCACCAGCAAGAGCGTCTATACGCTCGAGCACTGCTCGCGTTGCGGCAAGCCGTTTGCCCCGCACAAGGAGATCGACTACGCTAAGCGCCTGCTGCAAAAGGCCGGCGGCATGGAGGCCGAGCAGGCCGCCCGTACCGTCGGTATGTGCCAGGAGTGCAAGCGCGAGCTCGATGCCCTGCGCGCCGCCTCGGCCGTAAAGACCGGCAACGCGCACGGCATGGCTGCCAACGAGACGCTTGCGTCCGGTGAGCCCCAGGGCCCCGGCATGGAGTATCTGGGCGGCCACGGCGTGAACCCGGAGTATATCGACCGCGAGCTCAACCCCGATGCGCCCGAGATTCCCGCCGGTCCGGCACCGGTCGAGGGCATCATCATGGATTTTGATACGAAGGAGGAGTAACCATGGCCGAACCCACGCTTTTGCCCGAGCGGCTTCAGTACCGCCCGACCAAGATCGAGCTCGACGAGAGCATCGAGAAGGCCAAGGCGACCCTTCTTAAGAAGATCAAGCGCTCGGTGTACGTCTACCGTGTTGACTGCGGCGGCTGCAACGGCTGCGAGATCGAGATCTTCGGTTCCATCACGCCCGTCTTCGACGTCGAGCGCTTTGGCATCAAGGTCGTGCCCTCGCCCCGTCACGCCGACGTGCTGCTGTACACCGGTGCCGTGACGCGTGCCATGCGCATGCCGGCCCTGCGCGCCTTTGAGGCCGCACCCGATCCCAAGATCGTGGTGTCCTATGGCGCGTGCGGCTGCACCGGCGGCATCTTCTACGACAACTACTGCGTCTGGGGTGGCACGGACAAGATCTTGCCGGTCGATGTCTATATCCCCGGCTGCCCGCCCAGCCCCGCGCAGACCATCTACGGCTTTGCCATGGCACTTGGCCTGCTGGACCAAAAGCTCCATGCCGAGACCACGGTGGAGGCCGCCGGCGAGCAGGCCGATATCCTGCACCCCGGCGTGCCGTACAAGCTGCGCGTTGCCATCGAGCGCGAGGCTCGCGCCATGAGCGGCTACCGTTACGGCCGCGATTTGGCCAACGAGTTTATGGATACGCTCGAGGGCGCGCCCAAGGGCGATATCCGCGGTGCCATGGCGCTGCTCATCGACAAACAGGACGATCCGCGCCGCGTCGAGGTGTACTCGGCGCTGCAGGATCTGGTGCTGGCCGGAGGTCGCTAGATGGAGCTCACGTACCGCTCTGGTTACTTTGCGGGCCCCGGCATGCTCGGCGGCTCCTTTGGCGATGCCTCGCGCGCAAGCGACGAGGCCGCCGAGGGCGTCGCCGACCCCTGCCTGGGCCATGCGCCCGACCAGGTGGTCTTCTACGAGCTCACGCGTAAGTTTGTGGAGACTGAGGAAGACGTTCCCCAGGAGGCCTGCGACGTGCTGTACTACACGCTCGCCGTGGGCCACCACACCGGCGTGCTCGACTGCTTTGAGCCGCGCCTGTCGGTGCCGGTGGATGTGTTCTATTCGCTCGTCGACGCGCTGCCGGAGGGGGAGGCCAAGACCAAGTTCGAGGCCATCCGCTCCTTTGGTGAGTGCCAGCTTGACAAGGCGGCGGTACCGTCGCTGCTCGAGGCCTGCGATGCGCTGCTCGACGAGCGCGGTTTTCGCGGGTCGGCCAAGGCCGGCATCTCGGTGTTCGATGACGACTTTGGCCTGCACGCCCAGCAGGTCGCGTTCTTAATGAAGTTTCGCGATCTGGTTGAGCGCGTGCGCGATGTGTCGGGCGTGTATCTGACGGGGAGGTTGCAGTAATGGGTCGCGTTGTGGATGGTCGTGTGAACGGCGCCCCGTTTGCGGGTATCGTGCTCACGGCGGGAAGCGTGCTGCGTGCCGACGATGCCGCCGGCCCCGTGCTCTCCAAAAAGATGGAGGACGCGCCGCTTGCCGGCTGGTACACCATCGATGGCGGTCAGACGCCCGAGGACGACATCATCGAGGTCAAGCGCGAGCGTCCGCCTCGCCTGGTCTTGGTCGATGCCGCCGACATGGCGCTGCCCGTCGGGTCCATCCGCTTGCTCGACAAGCACGATGTGGCCCGCAAGTCGATGTTCACCACGCATTCGCTTCCCTTGTCGATTCTGATCGAAGAGATTGAGCAATCGTGCGAAGATATCGTCTTCATAGGGATTCAGCCGGGCGACACGGAGTTCTACAACCCCATGTCCCCGGAAGTCTTTGACGCCGTCGACGCCGTGTACGACGCCGTGGCCGCCAACGACTTTTCCCACTTTGTCCGCTTGGGGCAAGAGCAATAGGAGCGCTTGTCCCCGCTGATTAGGAAAGAAGTGATTGACATGGCAGATTCCAAGGCAGAATATCCCGCTCCCGATTGCCTGGCGCCTGCCGCGATCGAGGCCAAGACCGAGACCGCCGGCGTGACCAAGGCCAACCTGCCGGTCGCAAAGGCCTTTCTGTTGGCAATGTTCGCCGGCGCGTTTATCGCCTTCGGCGGCCTGTTCTTTACCGTGTTCTTGAGCGATAGCACGCTGGGCTGGGGCGCCCAGCGCGTCGTGGGCGGCCTGTGCTTTTGCCTGGGCCTGGTGCTGGTGCTGGTGTGCGGCGCCGAGCTGTTTACCGGCAATTCGCTTATGGTCTGCGCACTCAAGAGCAAAAAGATCACCCTGGTCCAGATGCTCAAGGCTTGGGTCGTCGTATGGGTCGGTAACTTTGTCGGTGCCCTGTTCATCGTCTTTTTGGTGTACATGGCCGGCATTTACAAGCTCAACGGCGAGGCGGTCGCCAATTCCATGGTGAGCGTCGCCGCCGGCAAGGTGACGATCGACTGGGTGACGATCTTCTTCCGCGGCATCCTGTGTAACATCTTTGTGTGCCTGGCCGTGTGGATCGGTACCGCCGGCAAGACTGTGGTCGATAAGATCGTGGGCATTTTGTTGCCCATCGCCGCCTTTGTGGCCTGCGGTTTTGAGCACTGCGTTGCCAACATGTACTTTTTGCCCATGGGTGCCGTGATGCACGCGTGTGGCTATGGTGCCAAGGTTGCCGGCGCCGATGCGCTCAACGCCGCGGACATTGCGTTTAACCTGTCCGCCGCCACGCTGGGCAACATCGTGGGCGGTGCGGTTCTGGTCGCGCTCGGCTACTGGTTTATCTACGCTAAGAAGTCCGAGGCGTAAGGTACCGTCTGTTTGACGTTGGGCCTCCCGCGGGGCGTTGCCGTGCGGGAGGCTTTTTGGGTCCGGGGCTCGTTGCCGGGCTTTTGGCCTGTTGTGTTTGGCTGATGAAAGGGGTAATCGAGATGGCATCTGCTGTGAAGCGTAACGGTCGCGCCGTGGTGACCACATGCGGGGGATGCTATGCCGATTGCGCCTTTGCGGCACGCGTTGAGGACGGTCGCGTGGTGGCCGAGCTGCCGGTGCCGGGGCATCCGTGCGCGGCGCGTGCCCTCTGCGCCCGCGGTCGGCATCGCCTGGCAATGCCGTTTGACGAGTGCGACCGCATTGTGCACCCCATGCGACGCCGCCGGGATGGCTCGGGGTTTGATGCGATTACCTGGGACGAGGCGTTTGCTCAGATTGCCGAGCGCCTTTTGGGGATTGTTGACGAGCGCGGGCCCCGTGCGCTGGGCATGACACTTGGTGTGCCCTCGTTCGACCGCTACTGGGCGTATCGCTTTATGCATGCGCTGGGCTCGCCCAACGTGTACGGTGCCGATGGCGCCTGCGAGGTAAGCCGTCTCACTGGTTGGGAGCATAGCTTGGGCTATAGCCCCGCCTC
>UQSC01000061.1 GCA_900543615.1 uncultured Collinsella sp.
ATTCGTCGGCAGCGTCAGATGTGTATAAGAGACAGGCTAACAACCTGCCAAAAAGGGACAGGTTTATTTTGGTAGGTTTTATCTGGGCAAACGTAAAGGGCCGACCGCGGAGATGCGCGATCGGCCCTTTTTAGTTGCTTGGCTGCAGAGGTTATGAGAAGCGAGCGCTTATAGGCGGTCCTTGTTCTCGGCCTTAACGGCGTGTGCCTGCTGAACAAAGAACAGGTCGTACACCACGATGACAAAGGCGCCAAAGTTGATGGCGTCGCCGCCAAACGCGGGAAGCGTGAGCACCGCTTGGGCAAGCGTGGCGACCGCGGCAACAATACCGAGCTTAAACGCGCCGTCCACCTGCGAAGGCTTGTTGGCGCCCTTGATACCGGCGACGCCTGCGGCAAGGTCGACGAGACCCTTGGCGATAAGCACGACCGCTGCGAGCGTGGCGTACGAACCGTACGTGGAATCGAGACCGCCCGTGGCGATACCGACGCCGGCGGTGACGAGGCTGGCGATGCCCAAAACAAAGTAGATGAGAGCAAGGATTTTGAGAGTCTTGCGAGTGAAGCTCATGGCTGGTCCTTTCGATACGAGTACGCCAACTTGGCGCACCCAATGTACTGCACATATGGTGAAGCACATTGTAGTTCAACGCGGCGATGCATGCGTTTGAAAGCGTCTCTTGCCCGCACGGTCCAACCTTTCAAAAAAGAAAGCTGGGCGTAAGTCAAATCGATGGCAGCGTATGCGCGGCGCTGCGATGATGGGGCCATGGTAAGAGCTGGACCGAAGGAGAAGCCATGATGTACGGAGCAGGGCAAGTGCGTGAGCCGCGGTCGTTGGGAAGGCGCATGAGTGATTCCGTGATCGCTGCCGTGTGCACGGGATTGATGGCGGTGCTCTGCATTGGGATGCTGTGGGCCATGTCGCATGTGGGACAATAGCGGACGGTGGGGTGCCGACACAAACGGCGCTCACGTATTCGTTTTGCTTGCTAAGGAGTACTCATGAGCGTAGTCGATCCCTTTTCTGTTGCTCGGGCCGCGGGGCTTGAGCTGACCGGGAAGTCCGAGGGACTCACGCTCACCGACGGCACGATGGAGCTGCGCGCCGATTTCACCCGCATGCATCCGCGGCTCAAGCAGGGCCGTTTGCAGCAAGAGCTGCTGGTAAAGGCTGCGCGCACAAAAGGTATCGAGCGCCCATGGGCGATTGATGCCACGGCAGGCTTTGGCGAGGATTCGCTGCTGTTGGCGGCCGCGGGCTTTACCGTCGATCTGTATGAGCAGGATTGCGTGATCGCGGCACTCCTCAAGGATGCTTTGGATCGCGCGGCAGATGATCCGGCGCTTGCGACAGCCGTGGCGCGCATGCGCTTACATGCGGGCGAGGACAGTATTACCGGCCTTCGCCATACAGCTGAGCTGATCGGGCAGGGCGAGCTCGCGGCTCCCGACGTGGCGTATCTGGACCCCATGTTTCCCGAGCGTACTAAAAGTGCGGCGGTCAAAAAGAAGTTCCAGCTCCTACATCATCTGGAACAGCCGTGCGCCGATGAGGAGACGCTGGTCGAAGCTGCGCTTGCGGTGCATCCGCGCAAGGTCGTTATCAAGCGGCCGGTGAAGGGGCCGCTGCTTGCCGGCGTTAAGCCGAGCTATCAACTTGCGGGCAAGGCAGTTCGTTACGATGTTTTAGTGCCGCCGCGCCCGTAACTTGCGTGCGATTACTGGCGCTTCGCTAGCGCCGTGCCGATGCGGCGTCTATTTCCATGGGTGCGACGTCAGGTGCCATCCACCGCAGTATTCGCATTTGTAGCAGGCCAAACCACGCCGCCCGCGGTTTTCGCAGTCGGCCATAACTGCCTCGGCCTCGGCGCGCGTGTCGTAACGGTTTTTGCGCTCGCACGACTTGTAGCGCCAAGCCTCATCGCGCTCGGCGTCCAAGGCGTCGCGACGCTCGTCCTCGCGCGCAAACAGGTCGCTCATATCGCCGCCGGTGGCAGCGCCCAAAAACTCGCTTTTGGCCTTTGACCAGGCGGCTCGCTTTTTGCTTCCCATCTGCTTCGCGCCCCTCTTCAAACGCTGGTATCATTGCTCAATCAAAGTGATACCAATAAACGTGAGGCCGCCGCGTGATGATCAGAAAAACCCTCGATACCGACATTCCCGCCGTCATGGCTATCTACGACGCTGCCCGCGCCTTTATGCGCGCGCATGGCAACGCCACGCAATGGCCCGAGGGCACGCCTTCTGCCGAGCAGCTGGCTGCCGATATCGCCGCCGGTGGCAGCTATGTGTGCGAAGTCGACGGCCGCGTGGTGGCGACGTTTGCCTTTTTACCGGGCCCGGACGAGTGCTATGACGTCATTGAGGACGGTCAATGGCGTAGCGACACTCCGTACGCCGTGCTGCACCGTGTGGCATCCGACGGCACCGTGCACGGTATCGCGGCTGCGATGTTTGCCTTTGCCAAAGAACGTGCCGATCACCTGCGCATCGACACGCATCAGGATAACCTGCCCATGCAGGGTGCGAGCCTCAAGGCCGGATTTGAGCGCGCCGGCATCGTGTATGTGTCAGACGGCACGCCGCGTGTTGCGTTCGATTGGCTGCGCGAGGCGTAAAAGCCGGGCCTCATGGCAACAATTCACTCGAACGACAAATGGCCCCAAACGGGGCCAAATTTAGTTGATTGCGGCGCCTGGGGTGCTTGCCGTGTGGTTGATAGTGCTGCGCCTACGCGACTATTCCCTGGGCAGCTCGCTTCCACAGTGGCAACACTTGGTCGCGCCTTCGTGCACCTCTTCCAGACAATACGGGCAGACGGGCGCCGGTGCGGCTTCCTCGGTGGTGGCACCGGCGAGCCTGTCGCCAATCTCCTGCGCCTTGTTGAAGGCCTTGACGATGGCAAAGACGATCGCCGCCACAATCAAAAAGTTGATGCATGCACCGATAAAGGCGCCAAAGTCGATATTGGTGCCCGGCACCACTAACCCCGAGATCTCGGTGGCGCTACCGCCGGCAATCACGGAGATAAGCGGGTTGATGATGTTATCGGTAAGTGAGGTCACGATAGAGGTAAATGCGCCGCCGATAATCACGCCGACGGCCATGTCCATCACGTTGCCGCGATTGATGAATTCCTTGAACTCGTTGAGCAATGCCTTCATGGTGGCTCCTCGCAGTTGTGGGCCTCGCGTTGTTACTGCCCCAGATGAGCCCAGGCAGACAAAAAGGGGAGGTGCCGGCTTTCGCAAGGCGCGAACCTACGAAAATCGCCGCGCGGCAACGCAGGGCGATGAGCTCGGTCGGGGGATAGGGCCCGCTTCGCCCGCCGGCCCGTAAATTGTATCATCCAGTGTGGAATGAGGACGCCCGTTGCCGCGTGCGATGGGCTTGCAATAAGAGGAGAGCCATGTCGAAGCAAGCGGTCGTTGGAATCTTGGCGCATGTCGATGCCGGCAAGACCACGTTGGCCGAGGCCATGCTGTTCAACGCGGGCCGCATTCGCAAGCGCGGCCGCGTGGACAATGGCGATTCGCATCTGGATACGAACGAGATTGAGCGCGGGCGCGGTATTACGATCTTCTCGTCGCAGGCTGTGCTCGACCATGGCGATACTCACGTCATGTTCGTGGATGCGCCGGGACATGTCGATTTTTCTGCCGAGGCGGAGCGCACGCTGCGCGCACTCGACTACGCGATTTTGGTTGTGGGCGCCAACGACGGCGTGCAAGGGCACACTGAAACCCTGTGGCGCCTGCTTGCGCGCTATGACATCCCGACGTTCATCTTCATCAACAAAATCGATTTGGAGAATCCCGGCCGCGATGTTTTGCTGGCACAGCTTGGGCAGCGTCTTTCCGAAGGCTGCCTGGATGCCAACGAACTGTTGGCGGGCGGTGCCGTTCAGGAGGACGCTGCTGCGTTGGACGAGGCGGCGCTCGAGGAGTTTCTTGAAGCGGGTGAGCTTTCCGTCGCAACGCTGTCGCGCATGGTTGCCGAGCGCAGGCTCTTTCCCTGCTTTGCCGGCTCGGCGCTCAAGGACCAGGGCGTGGACGAGCTGCTGGATGGTATATGCGCGCTGATGCGTGAACAGGCGTGGCTCCCGGAGTTTGCCGCGCGCGTCTATCGTGTCAGCCGCGGGGATCGCGGCGAGCGCTTGGCATGGGTTAAGGTGACCGGCGGCACGCTGCATGCCAAGCAGATGATTGCCGGACGTTCCGGTGCCGAGGCATGGGAGCAGAAGGTCGATCAGGTACGCATCTATAACGGCGAGAAGTATGAGCTTGCCCAAGAAGTTGCTGCTGGCGGTATTTGCGCCGTGACGGGTCTTGCGCACGTTCGCCCGGGTGATGCCCTGGGTGCGGAGCCCGCGGGCGACGCACCTGCCATTGCGCCGGTTCTCACCTATACGGTGCTGCCGAACGAGCACGATGTCCATACGGTGTTCCAAGCGCTGGCTGAGCTTGCCGACGAGGACCCCATGCTCGGCGTAAGCTGGAACACGCATCTTGAACAAATACATCTGCAGCTCATGGGAGCGGTGCAGCTCGAGGTCGTGCAGCGGGTGCTGGCCGATCGTTTTGGCCTTTCGGTTGCGTTTGAGTCTGGCGGCATTCTCTATAAGGAGACTATTTCGCAGCCGGTCGAGGGCGTGGGCCACTTTGAGCCACTGCGCCACTATGCCGAGGTGCATCTGCGCCTGGAGCCGTTGCCGGCGGGCTCGGGCGTACAGTTTGGCACCGTGACCTCGACCGACGAGCTCGATCTTAACTGGCAGCGTCTGGCGCTCACCAACGCCATGGAGCGCGATCATCTGGGCGCGCTGACCGGCTCGCCCATCACCGATGTGCGCATTACGCTCACGGGCGGCCGCGCGCATGCCAAACACACCGAGGGCGGCGATTTTCGCCAGGCCACGTACCGCGCGATTCGCCAGGGGCTCATGCAGGCGCGTGAGGCCGACGCGGCGGTGCTGCTGGAGCCGTGGTATCGCTTTGAGCTCGAGGTGCCGGGGGAGTGCGTGGGCCGGGCACTCTCGGATGCCACGCGCATGGGTGCCGAGTACGAGCCGCCGACGATGGCGGGAGACCGGGCGAAGCTTGCGGGTCGTGTGCCGGCATCCGAGGTGCAGGATTACGCGCTGGAGGTGGCTGCCTACACGAGCGGTCGCGGACATCTGTACCTAGAGTTTGCCGGCTATGCGGCTTGCCATGATGCCGAGCACGTCATCGAGGCGGCCGCCTATGAGCCCGAGGCCGATCTGCCCAACACGCCCGATTCGGTCTTTTGCTCTCACGGCGCTGGCTACACCGTCAAGTGGTACGACGTACCCGCCGCGGCGCACGTAAAGATCGATCCCGCCACCTTCCGCCCCTGGCGAGCAGCAGACGCCGAGTTTTTCGGCCACATCTGACAAAGGGACAGTTCCTTTGACAGATGCTGTTGGTATAACTCGGTATAAGTTGGTATAACTATAGGCAGCGTTTGCCAATCCGAGGAGGCCGACATGAATCCAAATCCCTTTAAGCCCACGGCTGGCAAGCGGCCTCCGATACTCATCGGCCGCGAGTCGGTCATCGAAGATTTTGAGGAAGGACTCGATAACGGCGCCGGAGCGCCGGGCAGGCTCATGCTCATTACGGGAAATCGCGGCTGCGGCAAGACGGTTCTCCTGCGGGAGCTGCAACGTCTAGCCAATGAGCGCGGATGGGCGGTTGTCTCCGATTCCGCTTCGCTTGGCTTATGCGACCGATTGGCCGACGCGCTTCGCTCGAATAAGCCCGTTGTGACGTCAATGGAGTTCGGTCCGTCGTTTGGCCGGATGTCGGTCGAGGCGGCGCGGGCAAAGGGCGAAACGTTGCGAGGGCTGGTCAACGAGCGCCTCAAGAAGCTCGGGCCGGGAAAGGGCATACTGTTTGCGATTGACGAGGCCCAATCTGTGTCTATCGAGGAACTGGCGGCGCTGGCCGTTCTCTATCAACAAGTGCTCGGAGATCAAGATGCCACGGGCTTGCCCGATAGCGACCAGCGCGGTCTTGCGCTGGTTTTTGCCGGCTTGCCCGGTATGGTTGATGACTTGCTCGAAGAGCCGAGCGTAACGTTTTTGCGCCGCGCCCAGCAGCGTACGCTGGGGGCGATTTCTTTGCCCAAGGTGCGCGATTCATATATCCAGACGGTCAAAGGCGCTGGTCTTTGCGTTGATGCGGAGACGGCGGACCTTGCGGCACACAAGAGCATGGGGCATCCCTATATGGTCCAGCTGGTAGGATATTACATGTGGCGGGCTGCTGTCCGGCGTGACTCGCGGGTCATTGAAGAGCGCGATGTCGAGGCTGGCTACGCCGATGCCGTCTCCGAGTTCTACGAAGCGGTCGACGCGCCCCTGTATTACGGGCTGCGCAGTCCACAGCGCCTCTTTATCGAGGCCATGGCGGTTGACGAGGGCAAACCGACGCGCATGGCGGATATCATTGAGCGCTGCGATCGCACCCAGAGCTGGGCGAGTAAATATCGCGCAAGCCTGATTCGCGAGCGCGTCATCGGGGCTGCCGGATACGGTCTCGTCCGGTTTGCCGTGCCCATGCTGGGCGAGTACATCCGCGATCGAGTTTTATGGCATGAGTAGGGTGATAAAGGTGACGGAACAGAAGATGAGCCCGCAGGCTATCGAGGTGCGCGGCGCGCGCGTCCATAACCTCAAGGACATCGATATCGATATTCCGCTGGGAAAGCTCGTGGGTATTGCCGGCGTGTCGGGCTCGGGCAAGAGTTCGCTGGCGCTGGGGGTTCTTTATGCCGAGGGCTCGCGTCGCTACCTGGAGGCGCTCAGCACCTATACCCGCCGTCGTCTGACGCAGGCCGAACACGCCCAGGTGGACGAGGTGCTGCACGTGCCGGCGGCGCTCGCATTGCATCAGCGCCCCAGCGTGCCGGGCGTGCGCTCGACCTTTGGCACCATGACCGAGCTCAACAACAGCCTGCGTCTGCTCTTTAGCCGTTGCGCCCATCACGTGTGCCCGCATTGCGGGGCGCGTGTGGAGCCGAGCCTTAACGTAGCTGCGGGCCTGTCGCTCACGTGTCCGACATGCGGCCGCGAGTTCTACGCGCCGAGTGCCGAGGATTTGGCTTTCAATAGCGGCGGCGCATGCCCCACCTGTGGCGGCACCGGTGTCATGCGCGAGGTGGACGAGGCGAGCCTGGTGCCAGATGAGTCAAAGACCATCAACGAGGGCGCAGTCCTTCCCTGGGGCACGCTCATGTGGGATCTGATGAAGCAGGTGGCAGGCGAGATGGGCGTACGCACCGACGTGCCGTTTAGCCAACTCACACCTCAAGAGCGCGATATCGTGTTCCACGGCCCGGCGGTTAAGAAGCACATTCTCTACGTTCCCAAAAACGGTGAGGGCGTCACGCCGCTCGACTTTACCTATTACAACGCCGTCTATACCGTCGAGAATGCGCTCGCCAAGGTTAAGGACGACAAGGGCCTCAAACGCGTTGCGCGCTTTTTGCGCGAGGGAGCATGCCGCGATTGCGGCGGCACGCGTCTCTCCGAGGCTGCGCGCCAGCCCCAGGTGTGCGGTATCAATCTGGCGCAGGCCGCGGCCATGACGCTTGGTGATGCGGTTGAGTGGGTGCGCGGGGTGCCCGCATCCTTGCCAGCCGAGATGCAGCCCATGGCGACGGATATCTGCGATTCGTTTTTGAGCACGGCCCGTCGTCTGGTCGACCTGGGTCTCGATTACCTTTCACTCGACCGCGCCGGTGCCACGCTCTCCACGGGTGAGCGCCAGCGCGTACAGCTCGCACGCGTGGTGCGCAACCGATCGACGGGCGTGCTTTATGTGCTGGATGAGCCCTCAATTGGCTTGCATCCGGCAAATGTCGACGGTCTGGTTGGCGTTATGCGCGACCTGGTAGGCGACGGCAACACCGTGGTTGTTGTCGACCACGATACGCGCGTACTAGCGGAAGCCGACTATCTGGTCGAGATGGGCCCTGTTGCCGGAGCAGGCGGCGGCAACGTGATCGCTGCCGGTACGGTAAGCGAGGTCGAGCAATCGCAAAGCAGCCGCATCGCGCCGTTTTTGCGCGCCGAGCCCAAGCGCTTGCGTCCGCAGGTGACTGACGACGAAATGTTCGATCAGGGCCACATCCGCATGGCAACCGAGGCCATCCATACCGTCAAACCGCTCGAAGTCGATATTCCGCGCGGCCGTCTCGTTGCGGTGACGGGCGTTTCGGGTTCGGGCAAGACGACGTTGGTGCTCGAGACGCTTATCCCGGCGCTTAAGGCGCAGACAGCTGGCGAGCGCCTGCCAAAACATGTGCGCTGGGTCGATGCCGAGGGTATCGCACGCGCAAACCTGATTGACGCCACACCCATTGGCGCCAACGTGCGCTCGACGGTAGCGACCTATGCCGACATCCATGATGAGCTGCGCCGCGCCTTCGCCCGTACGCCCGAAGCCAAGGCAGCCGGCTACAAGGCGGGCGCCTTCAGTTACAACACTGGCGCCTTGCGCTGCCCTACGTGTGACGGCACGGGCTCGATATCGCTCGACGTGCAGTTTTTGCCCGACGTCGAGATCGTCTGCCCGGCATGTCGCGGCTCGCGTTATGCAGACGCGGCTTCGCATATCCATCGCGAGGGCAAGGACGGGAGTCTGCTTACGTTGCCGCAGCTCATGGACATGAGTGTGGATGAGGCGCTCGACGCCACGGTGGGACTCAAGAAGGTTCAGGCGCGCTTGCAGACCTTGCACGACCTGGGCCTGGGCTATCTCACACTCGGTGAGCCCACACCGGCGCTCTCGGGCGGCGAGGCGCAGCGTCTTAAGCTTGCGAGCGAGATGGGTCGCGTGCAGGATGATGCCGTATTCGTATTCGACGAGCCCACGATCGGCCTGCATCCGCTCGATGTTCAGGTACTGTTGAACGTGTTTGACGGCCTCGTTACCAAGGGCGCCACGGTTATCGTGATCGAACACGATCTAGACCTTATCCGCAATGCCGATTACGTGGTCGACATGGGCCCGGGCGGTGGCGACGCGGGCGGGCAAATCGTCTGCGCCGGCACGCCGGGCGACATCGCAGTTTGCTCCGCAAGCATCACCGGCCGCTATCTATAGACAATGAGGCAAAGGGACAGTCCCTTTGCCTCATTGATGCTTATTTCACGCATTGAGCCGCGAGATAGTCGCGGAAGAATGGCAATTCAAATGCGACGAGCCCTCGTCCTCGTTCCCCGATGATGCCGGCATCTATCATGCGGCGTCGGTAGCGGGAGACCTGCTGCGGCGAACGCTTAAGGCGCTCGACAAGGTCAGCGGTGGTGGACTCTTCCTCGTCATCGAGCATGGCGATGAGGAATCGCTTGTCCTCTGCAGTGAGTTCCCGATAGGTTGCCGCGAGGATTCGGTCGTCCATCTCGTCGCGCGCGATTTTGATTCCCAGGTCAAAGTCGCGTGACGAGATTTCCTTCGAATCGCTTGTGAGATCCCAGGCACGGTAGCCTACGAGCTGCAATAGGAAGGGAAAACCAGAGATCGAGCGAACGGCTCTATCGATTCCCTCAGCATCTGCCAGGCGATCGTTTTCCTGGATCGTGCGAATCAAGGCCTCGCGTACGTCATAGTCGGCAATGCGACCCAGATGATATTGTTGGGCGCGGCGAAGGAACGAGACCGTCTTGTGGTTCAGTAGCGTCGATACGTTGTTGGGAAGTCCCGCCATGAGCAGGGCGACGCGCTTCCCATCGGTCACAAAGTGCTGATACGTTGCTGCGAGCTGAATCATCTCGTCGAGTGTCGGGTCCACCTCGTCAACCGTGACGAGCAGACCGGTACCGGCCCCGTTGAGCTGGTCGATGATGTCACTCATGCGATAACGCCAGGTTGAGGCATCGTGAACGCGATTGACCTCGATGCTGCCGAGCGGTGCAATTCCGAGACCGGTGACTTCGAAGTGGTCGGACGAGTCGATGAGATGAGCTGTGGCACGTTTCGCCCCGAACTCGATTTCCTCAAGCATTCCCGGGAGCGCGGTCGTCTTTACGGCTATCCAGCCGTGGGATTCCGCTCTTGTCGCGAGCGACGACATGAGAGCGGTTTTACCGGTTCCGCGCGCGCCTGAGAAGATCGAGGTCAATTCTGGGCGCCTGCGCTGGCTCAAGAAGGCACGGTCCAAATCCCGAATAATCTGTTGTCTGCCAGCGAGATGGGCAGGAACCTCACCAAAACTGGGGGTAAACGGGTTCTCGAGATATTCCACAAAGCTCTCCTTTCACACCGCCGTTTAACTTCATTTTACTTTAGTTAATTCTGATTAAAAGTGAGGGCTCTTTATCTAGAGCATCAATTAGGCGTGTGTGCCATCGGCGCGGCGTTTGAATGTGACAAAGGGACAGTTCCTTTGTCACATTCCCGGAAAGCCTGTTTGGCGTAGGGCCTCGTAGAGGACGATGGCGGCGCTGTTGGAAAGGTTGAGGGCGCTGATGCGGTAGTCGTCGGGATTGACGAAGTTGCCGCAGATATCCTGTTGAAGGATGGCCTCGTGGCTGTCCTCGGTATGCCCCAGCGATTCCTCGTGAGCTTCCCAAGCCTCGGCGTTATCGAGTGAGTCGCAATCGCGCAGCATCGGGATGCGCTCGCAGCGCTCGGGCGCCGCGGCAAGCAGTGGCTCGGGAATGCCCGAGCTCTCGCTGCCAAAGACCAAGTAGTCGCCATCGCGGTAGGTACTCTGCGCATAGGTTCTGCGCGCCTTTTTGGTCAGCAGATGCAGGCGCTCGTCGGCAGGGGAGAGGCCGTTGCGCGCAAGGAAATCCTCCCAGCCGGCATAGGTGGTCACGTCCAAGTTTTGCCAGTAGCCCAGTCCGGCACGACGCACCGTCTTGTCGTCGAGCGAAAACCCCAGCGGCTCCACCAGATGCAGACGGGCGCCGGTGACCACGCAGGTACGGCCGATATTGCCTGTATTGGCCGGAATTTCGGGTGCATACAGCACGATATCTGTCTCTTATACACATCTCCGAGCCCACGAGACCGAGGCTGATCTCG
>UQSC01000062.1 GCA_900543615.1 uncultured Collinsella sp.
CGAGGCCGAGCGCAAAATGGATTCTAAAAAACACCTTGCCAAATAGGAGCGTCAGGACGAAAGAACCCCCGCCGCACGTAGTGCGCAGCGGGGGTTCTTTCATGTCCGAGGACGTCCGAGAAGGTCAGCCCTCAGATCCTGCGGTGGGAGACCTAGGCCTCGTTGTACACCGTCTTGAGCTTCAGCAGGTGAGCGTAGCGGTCCATGGCGGCCTGCTCGTTCTCCTTGAAGAGCTCCTCGGCGCGCTCGGGGAAGGAACGCGTCAGCGAAGCGTAACGGGCCTCGTTCATCAGGAACTCCTGATAACCGCCCGCGGGCTCCTTGGAATCGAGCGAGAACTTCTTGCCGGCAGCAGCCTCGGGGTTGAAGCGGAAGAGGTTCCAGTAACCGCACTCGACAGCCTTCTTCATCTCGGCCTGGCAGTTCTGCATGCCGCCCTTCTTGATGGAGTGCATCTCGCAGGGGCTGTAGCCGATGATGAGGGACGGGCCGTCGTAGGCCTCGGCCTCGTGAATGGCCTTGAGGGTCTGAGCCGGGTTGGCGCCCATGGCGACCTGCGCCACGTAGACGTAGCCGTAGCTCATGGCGATCTCGGCCAGGGACTTCTTCTTGGTCACCTTACCGGCAGCGGCGAACTGAGCGACCTGGCCCAGGTTCGAGGCCTTGGAGGCCTGACCACCGGTGTTGGAGTAAACCTCGGTGTCGAAGACGAAGACGTTGACGTTGTGGCCGGAAGCCAGGACGTGGTCCAGGCCACCGAAGCCGATGTCGTAGGCCCAGCCGTCGCCGCCGAAGATCCAGAAGGACTTCTTGGTGAGGTAAGCCTTGTCGGCGAGGATCGCCTTGGAAGCGTCGCAGCCGCACTTCTCGAGCTCGGCAACGTAGGCAGCGGCAGCGGTCTTGGAGGCCTCGGCGTCGTTGACGGAGTCGATCCAAGCCTGGCCGGCGGCCTTGAGCTCATCGGACGGACCATCGGCAGCGATGATGTCCTGGGTAGCGGCGATCAGCTTGTGCTGAACGGCCTCATAGCCAACGGCCATGCCCAGACCGTGCTCGGCATTGTCCTCGAACAGCGAGTTGTTCCACGCCGGGCCGTGACCGTCCTTGTCCTTGCAGTAAGGAGCGGTGGCAGCGGGGTTGCCCCAAATGGAGGAGCAGCCGGTGGCGTTGGAGATGAACATGCGGTCGCCGGCGACCTGGGTCACCAGGCGTGCATAGGCGGTCTCGGCACAGCCGGCGCAGGAGCCGGAGAACTCCAGGTAGGGCTGCTTAAACTGGCTGCCCTTGACGTTGGCCGCGATGAGCTCCTTCTTCTCGGAGACGTTCTCGACCATGTAGTCCCAAACGGGCTGCTGGTCCATCTCCTGCTCGGTGGGAACCATCTCGAGGGCGCCCTTGGGGCAGACCTTGACGCAGTTGGTGCAGCCCATGCAGTCGAGCGGGGACACGGCCATGGTGAACTTCATGCCCTTGGCCTTGGGGCCCATGGCGTCGAGCGTGCGGGTAGCCTCGGGCGCGGCGGCAGCCTCGTCCTCGGTCATCGCGAACGGACGGATGGTGGCATGCGGGCACACATAGGCGCACTGGTTGCACTGGATGCACTTGGTCTCATCCCAGTGGGGAACGACCACGGCGACGCCGCGCTTCTCGTATGCGGAGGCGCCCAGCTCAAACTGGCCGTCGGCGCAACCGACGAAGGCGGAAACGGGCAGGCTGTCGCCGTCCATGCGATCGATGGGCTCGAGCAGGTTCTTGACCTGTTGGGCGATAGCGGACTTGGTCTCCTCGGAGAGCTCGACGGGAGCGGCATCCTCGGCGGTAGCCCAGTCGGCCGGAACCTCGAACTTACGGAAGGCGGTAGCGCCGGCATCGATGGCCTTGTGGTTGGCGTCGACGATAGCCTGACCCTTCTTCATGTAGGACTTGGTAGCCGCGTCCTTCATGTACTGCAGGGCGTCCTCGGCGGGCAGGACCTTAGCCAGCGCGAAGAAGGCAGACTGGAGCACCGTGTTGGTGCGCTTGCCCATGCCGACCTTGGCGGCCAGGTCGATAGCGTCAATCAGGTAGACGTTGACGTTGTTGTTCGCGATGTAGCGCTTGGCCACGGCGGGCATGTGCTCGGCGAACTCCTCGTCGCTCCACTGGCAGTTGACCAGGAAGGTGCCGCCAGGCTTGACGTCGCGGACCATCTTGAAGCCCTTAACGATGTAGCTGGGGTTGTGGCAGGCGACAAAGTCGGCCTTGGTCACGTAGTACGGCGAACGGATCGGAGAATCACCAAAGCGCAGGTGCGAGACGGTGACGCCGCCGGTCTTCTTGGAGTCGTACTGGAAGTAGGCCTGAACGTACTTGTCGGTGTGGTCGCCGATGATCTTGATCGAGTTCTTGTTGGCGCCGACGGTACCGTCGCCACCCAGACCCCAGAACTTGCACTCAATGGTGCCGGGGGCTGCGGTATTGGGCGCATCCTCGGCCTCGGGCAGGCTCAGGTTGGTCACGTCATCGACAATGCCGATGGTGAACTCGCGCTTGGGCTCGTCCTTCTTGAGCTCCTCGAAGACAGCGAACGCGGACGCGGGAGGCGTGTCCTTGCTGCCCAGGCCATAACGGCCGCCGACAACCTTGATGCCCGTCTTGCCAGCCTCGTAGAGAGCGGAGACGACGTCCTGGTAGAGCGGCTCGCCGATGGAACCCGGCTCCTTGGTACGGTCCATGACGGCGATCTTCTGGACGGTCTCGGGGAGAACGTCGACGAAGTGCTTGATGGAGAACGGACGGAACAGGCGAACCTTGACCAGGCCGACCTTCTCGCCGTGAGCGTTGAGGTAGTCGATGACTTCCTCGAGCACGTCGCAGAAGGAGCCCATGCACACGACGACGCGGTCGGCGTCGGGAGCGCCGTAGTAGTTGAACAGGCCGTAATCGGTGCCGAGCTTCTCGTTGATCTTCTTCATGTAGCCCTCGACGACGGCGGGAAGCTCGTCGTAGACCTTGTTGCAGGCCTCACGGTTCTGGAAGAAGATATCGCCGTTCTCGTGGCTGCCGCGGGTGTGCGGGTGCTCAGGGTTGAGCGCATGGTCGCGGAAAGCCTGGACGGCGTCCATGTCGCACATCTCGGCCAGATCCTTGTAGTCCCACATGGCGACCTTCTGGATCTCGTGGCTGGTGCGGAAGCCATCGAAGAAGTTAAGGAACGGGGTCTTGCCCTCGATGGCGGCAAGGTGAGCCACCGGCGAGAGGTCCATGACCTCCTGGACGTTGCCCTCGGCGAGCATGGCGAAGCCGGTCTGACGACAGGCCATGACGTCGGAGTGATCGCCAAAAATGTTCAGGGCGTGGGAAGCGACGCAACGCGCGGAGACGTGGAAGACGCCCGGGAGCTGCTCGCCCGCGATCTTGTACATGTTCGGGATCATCAGGAGCAGACCCTGAGAAGCCGTGTAGGTGGTGGTCAGAGCACCGGCACCCAGCGAACCGTGAACGGTACCGGCCGCACCTGCCTCGGACTCCATCTCGACGACCTTGACCGGGGTGCCGAAGATGTTCTTACGACCCTGGGCCGCCCACTGGTCGACATGGTCGGCCATCGGGCTGGACGGCGTAATGGGATAGATTCCCGCTACCTCGGTGTACGCATACGAAACATATGCGGCCGCCTCGTTGCCGTCCATAGACTTAAACTTACGCGCCATATACCCCTCTCCTCTCATATAGGTATACAGGCCCCGGCGATCGCCGGGATGTTGGCGTGATGGGATTTACGCTGTTGCTTCCAATCATCTGGCAGGCAGGCTCAGCAGCAGGTACGTGGCGTGGAGAGAAGACATGCCGAGGCGAGGGCCAGCTGATGCGCCCCACAGACCCGACCGCCCGTCTTGCACATGACCGAGCGCCGCAAAGGCCGCATGCCGGATGCTCCCGGGCACGCCCCGGCGATGGGAAGCGCCCGCAACGGAAATCCGCATGCGGGTTTATTGTACCCCGCCGTTAAGTGTAATTTCGACAAATATAGGCGGGCGGTAAAGGTTTACCTTGGATGACCACCGGGATCATTTGGCAGGACTGGCTAGAGGGCACCGAAGAGGATGGCGTAGGTAGTGGATTCGCCGAGCTTGAGCTCGTCGCCGGGATTGAGTTGGGCGGAACGGCCGGGCTCGACCTGAATGCAGACGCGCGTGGCCCCGTTTACCACCACGGTTCCGTTGGTGGACGACAAGTCCTCGACGTGCCAGATATTTTGAGCATCGCACCAGATATGGGCATGGCGGGCCGAGACATCGTCGCCGACGTCGGTAATATCGCCCTCACCAGTGGCCAGCGCGCCAATCTCAACACCCTGCTCGCTCGGCTGAATCCAGCGCGGGGCGCTCACGACAAAACTGTTTTGTACGCGCAGCAAGCCCAAGGGGTGCGCCGGGGCGGGTTCGCGTTCGCCCGCGGTCATCGACATGCCAAGCGAACGCGGCGTGGATGTGCCTCCGCCACAGGTCGCGTGCGCGTAGTCGATGGCATAGTTCACCGAGGACCGCACATCCGCCGAACAACCGACGGCGACAAACAGCACCAGCACGGCCTCGGCGCGCTCGGCGGGCATGAGTTCCGCCGCCTGGGACAGGCGATCGAGCGCGTTGCGATAGAGATTCGTGTCCTGGTGGCACTCTTCGAGCGCGCGTACCATCGGTTCACCTGCAGGACCGCACACCATATTGATCACAGCCGTGGAGTCCATGGGATTGCGCTGGCGCAGGGCCAGTTGCGACATAATACGCGCAGCCGAGGTACCGTATTCGGCAAAGTAGCGCTGCTGAAGCGTGCCGACCGGCGCGCGAACGATAAAGCGGGAAACCCAAGAGCGATCGGCGGCTCGGCTCTGCGGGCTGCGGCCGTCGGCGAGCGGACGGGACGAAAGCACCAAGCCGCACAGCTCGATATGGCTCAGATGCGCCGCGCGCTTAAAGATGTCAAACATGGCCCCGCATGGGGTGAGCTCAACTTGAGATGCCATGACCTAGGCCTCCTTGGTCGTAGAAATAGAATCGGACGATACTTCGACAGGTCCGCCAAAAGTACGGACAGCTGCGGCTCCACCGGCAAGCGGAGTCGCCATCTGGGCTTTTGTGCGTCGCGGTGCCGAAACGGGAAGTTCAAAGGCAAAGCCCGTCGCAAGCAAAAACCACGTAAGCGTATAGGTTGCAACCAGAGCGGCAACAAGGCCGCCCATCACGGCGCGTTGGGAAAATACGCTACATGCAGCCACAACCAGCACCGGAACCTCGCAGGCAGAAAGCGCAAGCACACCCTGCAGGAAGCCCGAGCGCCGATCGCGCGCAAGTGCCCCCGCGGCAACGCCGGCTATGCCTGGCAGCGCCAACGCCAGTGCGGCAATAATGCCCGGTAGCGACCCAGACCACACGAGCGATCCCAAAGTCGCCGTCACGCGAGCGCCCGACGCCAGCAGCGCGGCCGAAACCACGACCACAGCCCAAACCACGCCACAGACGACCGTCGCGCCGACCATCAGCGCGCGACGAACCGCGCGGCCAGACGCATCCATGGGGCACGGCGTGAGCGGCTCGCCGCGGAGCGAACGACCGACATTTTGCGCATAGTGGTCACAAAACGCCGAGAGCGCCGCCTCGACCGCCGCCGGCTCGGGACGATCTTTTTGATGGCTGGACAAACAGGCCATCACCACGTCGAACAGCTGGGCATCGACAAACGCCAGCGCATCGCGTAGCTCTTCGGAATCCGGCTCAAGCCCTAGCTGCTGGGCCTGCTCGGCCGCAGCGAGCGCCACATCGGGCTCACGACGAAGCAGCTGAGTCAAATCGCAACCGGGCGCATGGGCACCAATGGGATAGTCGGGCCGCGTGTCCATCTTGAGACGGTAGGGGCTGGCGATGTCGCGCGTCTTTTTGCGCGAACCCGAGGTGCCCGAAGTGCCCGGCGCGGCTTCGTATGGCGCGACGCCGGCAATGAGCTCGTAAACCGTGCTTGCCGCAGCATAGACGTCGATCGCCGGCGACATACGCAAAGCGCGCAGGTCGGGAATATCGTCGGTGAGCATCTCGGGCGGAGCGTAGGCCACCGTCGCGCGACGCAGCGTGGCATAGCGCTCCGTAAACGACGCCTTGCCGCCGGTACCGGCCACGGCCGACGCAGGCTCGAGCGCCAGCGACGAGCCAAAGTCGATCAGGCACAGGTCAAAGGTGCCCTCGGCAAGCTGCCGGTCAAGCGGTAGACGCGCCGTACGCACCATAATATTAGCGGGCGAGATATCGCGATGGACAAAGCCCTCCCCCACCAGGCTCATGCGGCAGAGCAGGTCGAACAGGTCGCGCCCCAAGCGCGCCGCCACAAGCGGCGATAGGCGGCCGGCATCGTCCACGGCAAAGCGCGAGCGCAAGCGGGCGAGCGTCTCGCCCTCGACCCATTCCATGACAATTGCAGGCACACCGTCAACCTCGCCCCAGCCATAGAGGCGGGGAAAGCCCTTAAGGCCCGAAAGGGCGCGATGGCATTCATATTCCTCGCGAAATGCCGCTTTGAACTTGGCGACCAGCGCCTCATGGGCGGCATCGTCGTCAAACTCATCGCGCGTCGGCAAGATGAGCTGTTTGAGTGCTACGGCCTCGCCTTGGGCGTTGACGGCACGCGTCACGCGGCCGATACCGCCACGGCGCATGGTGGCATCGTCGGCAAACAGTATCGTAAAACGACGCAGATAGGCAGGCAGTTCGTCCTGACCGAGCGCAATGGCCGGCTCAAACCCGTCGACACGCGCCAGGCGCAGGCCGACCATGGGATCGCGACCGAGCGATTGTGGTGTGGTGGATGCAAGATCGGTCATCATAGGGCAAGCGCCGCCACGTTATTGTTGAAGTTACCGAGCGCGACGTCATCATCGCCGTAATGGCCGACCCATTGACATAGGTTGGTGTAACAGCCCCACAGATTGGCATACTGCTGATACCACCTTGACCGGGGCGAGAATGTCTGACGACCGAACTCGGCTCGAATGACAAACATCTCCCCGACCAGGCTGTCGCACGGCCTGGGATCTCCCGTAGAGTTATAGGTCGAGACCACGTCATTGGCACGAGAAACATAGCCGTCGAGCATGTTGTACTTGGTCACAAGCCAACTGTGAATGCTCTCTTCCTCAGCAGCGGAAAGGCCGCCGGAGTTTGCATCGTTGTCAGTGTTGCCGCCCGTCGAGCCGCCGTTTCCAGGCCCTCCGGTAGAGGAACCCGACCCAGAGCCGCCGCCCGAACTCGATGAATCCGAGCCGGAGCCAGAAGTATCCGAGCTACCGGGCTTTCCGGACTGCTGGGCGTCCTGCTCCTTTTGCTGCTCGACCTTATTCACCGTTGCCGCCACGCTATTGTTGGACAATCGATCGATGATCTTGGTGTTGGTGAGCACGATGGTTTTGCCATTGGCAAGCGTGACTTCGTTGTCCGGGGCCTCGGCGCCGTCCGCATCGTCGGTGCCAAACACAATATGCCCGACCACACTTGCCCAAGCATATCCAGTCGTGGTGCCCAGATCGCTTTTGACCTCATGCCCCACGCGCGGTTCGCGTGCGGCATGCGCCTGCATCATGGACGGCACGGTCATGCCATAGGCAGAAACGCCAGCTATGACCAGCACCAACGAGCACGATAGCAGTGCGTACGCCCGCGGAGCCAAGCCCAGTCGGCATCGCATGCGCACCGCGGCGCCGCGCTTTGTCTGAGTGCCACCGGGCCGCATGCGTTCTCCTCCAACAAAAACACGCCGCTCGGGAGCGGCGCATTCATTCGAATCCATATTTGAGTGTATCAGCGAACCCAAAAGGTTGCGCAACGAATGAGCAAATTAAGGATGCGAGTGGAAGCATCCATGCGATAAGCGGATACAAAGCATCTTTGTTGCACAACAAACTCACAGTCGCACGGGGAAATTATGACTACCCCGTGCGTCGCGAGGAAAACATACAGCAGGAGCAGGCTCGCCACCTAAATCGCGCGACGGGCCTCGATGGCGCGGCCAAGCGTAAGCTCGTCGGCATACTCCAGGTCGCCGCCCACGGGAAGGCCGCTTGCCAGACGCGACACCTCGACGCCCAACGGCTTGATAGTGCGGGCCAGGTAGCTCGCCGTGGTCTCGCCCTCGATGTTGGGGTTGGTGGCAATGATGACCTCATGGATATCCTCGTGGCCCAGACGCGCCAGCAGCTCGCGGATGTGCAACTGCTCGGGACCAATCTTGTCCATGGGACTGATCACGCCGCCCAATACGTGGTAGAGACCGTGGTAGCTGCCCGTGCGCTCGATCGCCTGGACGTCGCGCGGCTCGCCCACAACGCAAATGCGAGTGGTATCGCGCATCGGGTCCTGGCAGATGGAGCACTCGTCGGCCGTGGCGTAGTTAAAGCAGCGGCTGCAAAAGTGGACCTCCTGCTTGACCTCCAGGATGGCCTCGGCCAGGCGGCGGGCCTCCTCGGCATCGGCCTCGAGCAGGTAATAGGCGATGCGCTGGGCCGACTTGGGACCAATGCCCGGCAGACGGCCCAGTTCATCGAGCAGTTTTTGCAGACTGTGATTTGCACTCATTTATATGTGTGTCTTAGAACGGCATGCCCGGGATGTTGAGGCCGCCGGTGATGGCGCCCATCTGCTTGTTGGCGAGCTCGTTGACGCCGCGGACGGCCTCGTTGACGGCAGCCATGATCATATCCTGCAGCATATCGACGTCCTCGGGATCGAGGGCATCGGGATCGATGGTGAGGTTGACGAGCTCCATCTCGCCGTTAACGGTCACCTTGACCATGCCGCCGCCGGCAGAGGCGTCGACGGTCTGGGACTTGAGGTTCTCCTGCGCGGCGGCAAGCTGCTCCTGCATCTTGCGAGCCTGCTTCATCATCTGCTGCATGTTCATACCGGCCATGATGGCTCCTTTACGTGCGGCCGCACGCCGAGCTGCAAGGGCAGCCGGAGCACGGCGGGACTTTCAAACTCAAAAATCGTACCACGGCGCGCGGCGAGAGAGCGGGGCGGACGTGTTACCTCAGTCGATATACATGTCCTCCAATACAAACCGCACTCAAAGATTATGCAAGGTCGAATTATGCAAGGTTGCATAATATCGCACACTCAATCTAGTAGAGCCGAATCCGGCATTTCATGTGCGCCACTAAATAGCTAAATGCCGAACCGCTGCTCGAGGCGGCGCACATGGCGGCAGGGTATAATTTGATTGCCATAGATAGTAATTTGGAGGTGCCCCATGAATGCCCCCAACGCGCTCCAAAACATCCGCTCAAAACACCCCGTTGCATATGTGGTTCTCTATCTCTTTGTCGGCTGGGCATTGCTGGTTGTCATCACCCATGCCATAGCTTTTGGAGCAGAACTGCTGATAGCCAGCTCGGACCAGCCCGTCGTCAAATGGGAGACGACCGATGAGTGCACCGACGGAACCCGAACCGTCTACTACAACAGCCCGTCCCTCTATCAAGAGCTCAAGGTCAAGATAAAAGATTCCAAGATTGTCGATGCCGAGCTAGGCGTTTATTTGGCAATCGGAGCAACCATTAACGCCGAGCAAGTCGAGTACACGAACAGCCATGCGACGTATCGTATCGACCTCAGCATCCTAGGCCGACCGTCACGCACCTGTCTGCTCAAATGCGACATACGCGGCACCACACTACACATGTCCGAAATACAGATGCGCCCGGACAAGGGGTCCTCTTCTTGAGCAGTATACCCGCCTGCACAGCTACTCCACCGGCTTGAAGATGGTGGCCTGGCCAAAGACGCTGCGGATGAGGGCCTTGGCCTCGTCCTCGGTCTGCGGGATGCTCGGGGCTGCGCCCTGATGGCCGAAGGGGCTGCCAGCACCGGGATTGGATTCCCAGGGAGCTGCAAGAGCGTCCTCCTCTTTGGGGGCAGTTGCAGCGGGCTTGGGCGCGGGCGTCGCACCCGGCACGTCGAACGGAGGCAGATCGTCCCCGCTCGCATCGCCGGCGAAGCCGCCGACCATAGCGTCATCGTAGGGCACCTGCTCGGATTCCCACGGCGCGGACTGCGCGACAGGCTGAGCCTTGGGGGCAGCCGAGCGCTCGGGCGCACGGGGTGCGGGCTCGGTCGGGAGCTTACCCGTGGCAGGAGCACCGGCGGGGTTGTCGGAGCGTAGCCAGGGGGCTTTGCCCAGGTCAGACGACTTGGGCGCGGGCGAGACGGGCTTGGGCGCGGGTGTCGGAGCAGCCGGTTTGGGCACTGCGGGCTTAGGCGCCGACGGGGTCGATGCCGCTACCGGTGCCGTTTGCTGCTGCGGCGCGCTGGCGCTCGAGGATACAGGGGCCGCCGAGGACACGGGTTGCGGGTCCGCAGATGCCGCAGCCCGTGCAGATGGAGAATGCTCCTCATGTTGAGGAGCCGGCGTGCCACCCCCATCCAGGACATAGTCGACGGTACGACGACCGAAGACCGCGCAGACCGTCGGCAGGACCACCGACTGCGTATCGGCGCGACCGAGCATCTTAATGGCAAAAGTCGAACCCGCGGGGAACGAGACCGTGAGCTTGGAGCCGTCGTCGGCCGTGGCGCGGGCGTTGAGCAAAAGCCCTGCGTAGGAGGCCTGACGAGCCTTGACGCGCTCGACGACCTCGGCCCATTTGCGCTGGAGCTCGCCGGCGTCCTCACTGTCTCTTATACACATCTCCGAGCCCACGAGACCGAGGCTGATATCGTATGC
>UQSC01000063.1 GCA_900543615.1 uncultured Collinsella sp.
CGAGATCAGCCTCGGTCTCGTGGGCTCGGAGATGTGTATAAGAGACAGATGGAGCGGATCTTGGCGCGGGCATACGGGCTGCGCTTGAGCTTGACGATCAGGGCGCCGGCGGGCACCAGGTCGCCCGTGTAAACGGGACGCCCCTCGAGCAGGGCCTTCGAGTCCTTCTTGGGTTGCTTGTGGGTGATCTGCTTGTACGAGACACCGTCGCAGCTGGTGTCGTTGACCGGCAGCTCGGGCATCTCAAAGCCCACCTGCACGCCGGACTCGTTAAGGAAGCGGACGATGGCGCGCAGCTGGCTCTCGTAGCCGCTGCAGCGGCAGAGGTTGCCAGCCAGCTGGCGCGAAAGCTCCTCGCGCGTGGCGACGAGGCTCGGGTCCTCTTTGGCGGCGCGGGCAAGTGCCAGCACGTTCATGATGAGGCCGGGGGCGCAAAAACCGCACTGCTCGGCGCCTTCGGCAGCCATCGCACGGGCAAGCGCCTCGGACTCGGCCTTGAGGCCCTCGAGCGTGGTGACGGTGTGGCCCTCTACACGGGCGGCGGGAACCGAGCAGCTCAGCACCGGGTCGCCGTCGAGCCACACCGTGCACAGACCGCAGTTGGTGGTCTCGCAGGCGCAGCGCACCGACGCGCAGCCCTGCTCACGCAAAAGCGCAAAGAGCATGGTGTCGGGGGCAATCTGAACCTTGACCTTACGGCCGTTGAGCGTAAAGGAAAGATCGATGAGTTTGGCAGCCATTAGCGCACCTCGCTAGAATCGACGCCGGGCACGCGGCGGCAGGAATACTCGTCCGTGGCAAACTTAGGTGTCTGCACGGTCTCGAGCTCGCGGGCAAGCGCGGCCGAAAGCTCGATGCCGGCGGCGCGACGCACGGCCTGGACGGCGAGCGGGGCCGAGATGCGGCGGCGGTAGTCGGCCGAGCCCCACAGGTTGGTGCCGTAGCTCAGCGTGCGCACTGATGCGGCCAGGGCGCGCAGCTCGTCCTCGGAAGGCTGCTCGTTGGTGAGACCACACGCCTCGCCCTGCAGCAGGGTCGCGTGCAGCGGGCGGGCGCCCACGGTGACGTGCCAGGTGTTGTCCCACCAGGCGGCGGTGACGTTGAGCGAGGGGAAGTCGGTCGCGGCCTTGCGCACGGCCTCGTAGCTCGCGCGGTAATCGTGCTTAACGACCACGACGTGCTCGATCACGTCGCGCACATAGCCCATGTCCACGAACTCGGCGAGCGGCACACGGCCGGCACCCGTCAGCTCAACATACGAATCGAGCGCCAGGAAAGCCGAGAGCACATCCGAGAAACCAAAGCGACCGTAGATGCTGCCGCCCACCGTGGCGGTATTGCGCAGCTGCACGCCCACGATATCGTGAACGGCGAACTCGAAGACATTATTGACAAGCGCGTTGAGCTCGGCATGGCGCTCGAGCTGGCGCAGGGTGCACATGGCACCGATGCGAAACTCGGTCTCGGTCTCCTCGATCTGATCGAGTCCGCAGGCCGAAAGGTCAATCGCCGTCGCCACGCGACGCGAACCCAGGCGCATCCAGATGCCGCCGCCCACAATCTTGTTGTTGCGGTTCTTCTGCAAGAGCTCATAGGCTTCGGCCGCGTTTCCAACACGGACGTAGGTACCGAACTTGAGCACGTTCTCCCCCATCTCTTCACTTGTCCAGTACTTTTAAGTGTACCAAACGAGGGGCCGCAACCTTCCACAGCACAAAAACCTCCCTCCCATCCATAAGTTGCAGTGAAATACGGACTGTTTGTCGGGCTTAGGGCGCCCAACAGTCCGTATTTCACCGCAACTTAAGGGGCGGCCGGCAGAGGGCCGAGGGAAATGATCCGTTTTCCTCCGTCTCCTTTAGATCAAAAAAGGCTCCCGGCGTTGAGCCGAGAGCCTCATTACATGCTATGTCAGGCAGGGTTTAGCAGACGCCCTGGGCGAGCATGGCGTCGGCGACCTTCAGGAAGCCGGCGATGTTGGCGCCCATAACGAAGTTGCCCTCCTGGCCATACTCCTTGGCGGTGTCGTCCACGTTGTGGAACATGCCGCGCATGAGCTGCTCGAGCTTGCCGTCGACCTCCTCGAAGGTCCAGGACAGGTGCTCGGCGTTCTGGCTCATCTCCAGGCCGGACACGAGCACGCCGCCGGCGTTAGCAGCCTTACCGGGCATAAAGGCGACGCCGTTCTCCTGGAAGTAGGTCGTGGCCTCGATGGTCGTGGGCATGTTCGCGCCCTCGCCGACCACCTTGCAGCCGTTGGCGACGAGCGCCTGGGCGTCCTCGAGCAGCAGCGTGTTCTCGCGAGCGCAGGGCAGCGCGATGTCGCAGGGCAGCTGCCACACGCCACGGCCGTCGCCCTCGTGCCACACGGCGTTGGGCTTCTCGTCGACGTACATAGCGAGCGTGACGCCCTTGTCGTGGCCGGAGCGCTTCTTGTTATAGACATGCTCGAGCACGGTGTAGTCGATGCCGTCGGGGTCCTCGACCCAGCCGTGGGTGTCGGAGCAGGCCAGCACCTTGCCGCCGAGCTGGGCGACCTTCTGGACCGCGTAGATGGCGACGTTACCGGAGCCGTGAACGACGACGTTCTTGCCCTCGAAAGAGTCGCCGCGGCTCTTAAGGTACTCGTCCACAAAGTAGGCCAGACCGTAACCGGTGGCCTCGGTACGGGCGAGCGAGCCGCCAAAGGAGAGGCCCTTGCCGGTAAGGACGCCGGTCCACTCGTTGGTCAGGCGCTTGTACTGACCGAACATGTAGGCAACCTCGCGGCCGCCAACGCCCAGGTCGCCGGCGGGAACGTCGGTGTTGGGGCCGATGTGGCGATAGAGCTCGGTCATGAAGGACTGGCAGAAGTGCATGATCTCGTTGTTGGACTTGCCCTTGGGGTCAAAGTCGGAGCCGCCCTTGCCGCCGCCCATGGGAAGGGTGGTCAGGCTGTTCTTGAGGATCTGCTCCAGACCCAGGAACTTGAGCATACCCAGGGTGACCGTCGGGTTAAAGCGCAGGCCGCCCTTGTAGGGTCCAATGGCAGAGTTGAACTCGACGCGATAGCCGCGGTTGACCTGAACCTTGCCCTGGTCGTCGACCCAGGGAACACGGAACATGACGATGCGCTCGGGCTCGACGAGGCGCTCCAGCAGGGCGGCCTCCTCGTACTCGGGGTGGGCGTCGAGTGCCGGCTGGATGGTGCCGAGGATCTCGGTCGCGGCCTGGATGAACTCAGGCTGCTCGGGATAGCGGGCCTTGAGCTCTTCGAGAACTTTCTGCGTGTAGCTCATGCTTCCTCCAATGATGGGAAACGAAAAATGTCGGTCGCGGCACCCTATGCGCCGCGAACTTTATCGAGTATGGATAATATCGCACTGTTGCAGCAAAGTTTCGCATAAGCCGACGAGCAGATGTTTCGTTTTGATTACGATGCAGGTAGAGGCGTTTTTGAGTGTCTGACGCGCAAAGCCCGTGTTTCAAACCTGTTTCGTCCACGTGTTCCAAACCACCACATTGGGGACAGGCACCTTTGTGGCGGTTTTGGTGGTTAGAGGACGAGCTGGTGGTAGTCGGCGGGAGTTACGCGGCCCTCGGTGGCAGCGCGGAAGGCGGAGAGGGCATCGCCGGAGAACGGCATGGCCCAGCACAGACCGCAACCGGCGGTAATGGAGCCGGGCAGCGGCATGATGCGCCCGGGCACACCGGCGGCAAGACACAGCTGTTCGCATTCCATCACATCGAAGGTGCTATCGAACGACACGATGATTTTGCGTTCGTGATCGAGGGCGTCACCGGACGAGGCCTCGCGGTGCGACTCGCGATACGCAGCCGCCGCTGCCTCTTCCTCGGCCGTATGTCCACAGCCGCCACAGCCGCAGGTGCAAGGCTCAGACCCGTCGCAAGTGCAAGGTTCTCCCGTGTCGGGACAAATATCGTGAGACATGGCAACTCCAATCGTCTAGGCGAGTAACTCGGCCGCCGCAAACTCCTCGGGCGAATTGACGTTCTCGAAGCAGAGCGTCGAGCCGGCGACCGCGAAAATCTGAGGCTCGTCGAAATACTCGGCGTTCACCCGGTCGATCAGGCAGCGGATTCGCTGACGGTCACCGGCAAGCAGCTCTTGGGCAACCGGCGCACACGCGTCACGGCGCCAGACGGCGCAAAGCGGCTCAATCCCCCGCTCCTCGCGCGGCACGCACACATCGAGCGCCTCGGCCTCAACACGATCGGCAAGCGCGCCGATGAGTTCCGGCGAGACAAACGGCATATCGCAGGCAACGATCGCCACGAGAGGCAGCCGAGCCGCAGCCAACGAGCTCGCGATGCCGCGCATGGCGCCCGCCGAGCCTTCAAGGTCCGCCACCACACGCGGCACCAGGCCGCCAAACGCGTGCTCCTCAAGGTAGGCAAGCTCGCTGGGACGCGAAGTCGTCACGACCAACTCGCCGGCAACTGGCGCCAGCCGACCCAGCACGCGTTCGATGAGCGGCTCGCCGCAAAACGCCATGCGAGCCTTATCACAGCCCATGCGCGAGGACAGCCCACCCGCTTGGACGACACAAGAAAGATCGGCACGTCTTACGGTAGTCATACGGCAAAACACCTCCATCGGCATGCTCGAAACCCGGTGCACGAAGCTAACTACAGCCACCGAAATAGCAGCGCTACGAAAAGCTCGTGCAAAAACAAAACAGCGCCTTTGCGGCACGCAGCAAGACCGCGAGCACAAAAGCGCTGGTAGCGTATGGCGGGAACGTATGTGAATCGAACACATCCAAGACGTTTTGCACGCCTCGCAACGGTTTTGAGGACCGCGGAGCCCACCGGAGCCCATCCGTTCCCAAGTGCGCCGGTATTTTACCAAACCAAACAGGCCCCATCCCAAAAAGACGAGCAAGAAGTTGCGGTGGAATAGTTCCTGTATTTGCTGCCAAAGCCTCCAAATAGGAACTATTTCACCGCAACTGAGGAGGCGGGAGCGGGTGACCGGCCTAGCGTAGGGACCTCAGACCGCCGGCTTCCTTGTCGAGCACCGTAAAGCGCACGGCATCCAGGTGCTCCAAGATGCTGATGGCACGTTTGCGCGACACGCCCAGAGCCTCACGCAGCACGCTCGTGGTGGCTGCGCCGCCGGCTGGCTCAATGGCGGCGGCGACGAGCTCACGCGCATGGGCCTCGGCGGCGGCAGACAGGGCAACGTCGCGCTCGACCTTCACGATTGAACGGTTGAGCGAAAGCTCGCGCAGGGCACGCGTCATAGTGTCGCGATCGAGCTGCAACTGCTCGCCCACTTCGGGCAACGTCGGTGCATCGAGGCCGGCTTCGTCCAGCAAGGCAACGATACGTTCGCAGGCCTCGCGCACCACACGCGCCGCGGCGGCAGCGGAGTGCGGGTCGAATACCTCGGCACCCTCGGCGGCACACACGCCACGCGAGCAGCCCTCGGCAATCAGAGCCGCGGCAACGCCATCATCAGCGGCAGGCCACGCAGCATGGGCAACGGCGCCGGGCGTAAAGCCCGTCTCCTTGGGAGACGCCGCGTGCATGGCTGACAGGGTCGCCGCCAGTGCATCCATCGCAGCGTCGAGCACCACGGCGTCCGCCAAGTAGTCCGCATCACCCACAGCAAGCTTGCGAACAGAGCCCTGCGACACCAACCCGCGCAGTGCGGCATCGACCTCGCCGGCACCAAGATCCAAAGCGTCGGTAACATCAACCGCCGTAACTGGCAGCATCTGCAGCGCCAGCCAAGCGCCCACACCGCCCGCGGTATCGCCGGACTCAAGCGCCGCAAACAGCGCGCGCTCGCCGGCAGAAAGCTCGCGCGAGCGACGGCAGCGCGAAAGCAGCACGCGCCCGCCGCCGATGAGCATAACGGGCGAATACGACAGCACCACGGCATGGTCTCCGGCACACAGCGGCAGCGGCTCCTCCAGGCGCACCTGCACGGTACGGGTCTCGCCCACCGCCATGGGGGCCTCGCCCTCCAAAAGCATGATGCGGCCGACGACCTCGGCCGTGCCGGCCATCACATGCACACGCGTGCCCGACTCGAGCACGCGTGGCTTGGTGCCCTCGCGGCCCAGGTAGGTGAACGTCATCATAAAGCGCAACGTCTGGCCAAAGCGGTCCGCCACGCCCAGCATCTCGCCACGGTCAAGCGCCGCGACACCGTCACCAACTAGGTTGAGCGCCACACGCTGACCAGGCAGCGCGCGCGGCGTATCGCCATGCACCTGAATCCCGCGCACGCGACAGACCGTACGCGACGGCAAAGCCATCAGCTCGTCGCCCACCGCAACCGGCGCATCGTGCAGCGTTCCCGTTACGACAGTGCCGACGCCCTTAATCGTAAAGCAGCGATCAATCGGCAGGCGCGGCGCGGCATCGGTGCGCTCGGCACGGTCGCGGCAGGCATCCCAGCAGGCACTTACCTGCTCGTCGAGCACCGCAAGCAGCCCGTCGATCCCCTCGCCCGTCTTAGACGACACGGGCACAATCGGCGCGCCCGCAAACACGGTACCCGACAAAAAGTCATCGACATCGAGCTCGGCAAGCTCGGTCATCTCGGCATCGGCCAGGTCACACATCGTCAGCGCCACCACCATATGCGTGACGCCCAGCATCTCCAGCACGTGCACGTGCTCGCGGGTCTGCGGCATCACGCCCTCGACGGCCGAAACCACCAGCACGCCCACGTCGATACCCGTGGCGCCCTGCACCATGGCGCGCAAGTAATGCGCGTGGCCCGGCACGTCGACCAGGCCAACGATCTTGCCGCTCGGCAGCGCCAGCTCGCCAAAGCCCAGCTCCACGGTCATACCGCGACGGCGCTCAACCTCCAGACGGTCGGGATTCTTGCCGGTCAGTGCCTCGATCAGCGCCGACTTACCATGGTCGACGTGGCCCGCCGTGCCAACGATAACGGGACACTCCACCAGCGCCTGAACCTCACTCATCGAGCAATCGCCTTCTTAACGCACGCGATGAGCGTCGATGCCGCCGTCTCGATATCGCGGTCGCCAACGAGCGTGCGCACATCAAACAGAATGCGGTCGTGCGAGGTGCGCGTGACGACCGGTGTGTCGAAGTCCTGGACAAGCGAGCGCTTGAGCGCGTCGACCGTCAGGCGCTCGTCAACAAGACGCACGGCAACGCACATCGTGGGCAGCTCCACGGTAGGCAGCGAGCCGCCACCGGGGGTCGACGATTCCTCGACAATCTCCAACTCAACGGCACACGGGCAACCAGCCTTATCGAGCCCGGCGATCATACGATCGCGCAGCTTACGGGCACGTCGCTCCAAATGAGCCTGCGGCAGCGTAAGCATGCTGAGCACCGGAATATCGCGATGGGCAACATCGGCGCCATCCATGTAGATGCGCAGTGTAGCCTCGAGCGCCGCCAGTGCGAGCTTGCCCGGGCGCAGGGCACGCATAAGCGGATGCGACCCGCAGGCCTGGACCAGATCGCGACGGCCCATGATAATGCCCGCCTGCGCGGCACCCAGCAGCTTATCGCCCGAGCATGACACGATATCGAGCCCCGCCGAAACCGAAGCCGGCGTGGTTCCTTCGCCGCCGCGCACCAAGATGTCGTCGGGCAACAGCGCACCCGACCCCTGGTCCTCGTAGAACAGCAGGCCATGCTTGTGGGCCAGGGCGGCAAGCTCCCGAGAGCCCACCTCTTCGTGAAAACCCTCGATGCGATAGTTGGAAGGATGGACCTTAAGGATCATCGCCGTATCGGGCGTGATGGCTTGCTCATAATCAGCCAGGTGCGTGCGGTTGGTGGCGCCGACCTCGACGAGTTTGGCGCCCGAAGCCGCCATGACATCGGGGATGCGGAAGCTGCCGCCGATCTCGACAAGCTCGCCGCGGCTGACGATGACCTCTTTGCCTGCGGCATGGGTCGCCAGCACCAGCAGCACAGCGGCGGCATTGTTGTTGACCACGAGCGCGTCCTCGGCACCGGTGAGTGAGCGGATCAGCTGCGCGGCGTGCTCCTTGCGCGACCCGCGCGAACAGGTGTCGACGCTGTACTCGAGCGTGCTATACCCGCGCGCGACCTCGGCCACGGCTTTGGCAGCTGATTCCGCGAGCGGGGCGCGACCCAAGTTGGTATGGATAACCACACCCGTGGCGTTGACGGCGGGACGCAGGCTCGGCAGCGCAGAGCGGTGCGCACGCCACTCGATGGCCGAGGCCAGCTCGCGCTTGGAACGCGGGGCGGCGCCGGCGCGAATGGCGGCGCGCTCCTCGTCGAGCTCGGCCGTGACGGCGGCATGCACCACCGCGTCGCAGGTCTCCCCCGCCGCCTTCACCACCGGCCACTCTGCGAGCAGCTCGTTGACGGAAGGAATAGCGCGAAGGCGGGCGCGTACCTCATCGGACATGTTCTGGCTATCGCTCATGTGCGACCTTTCAAAACCAAAGGTGAATCAATCGTTCGAACGTCAAACTATCAGCCAATTCGATCGGCTGAGTCAATCAATCGCTATTATCCTCGCGTGCCGCGATCTTTTCCACGCGAACGGCGTTTTCCTGGGTGAGCGCGGCGCCCGTCAACGGGTCCCAACGCAACGGTGTATGGTCGAGTGGGCCGACGCCCAAGGCCTGAGCGCCGCCGGCATCGGCGCCAAACGAACGTCCGCCGGGGGCGGCCGAGGTGAAGATGCACGCCGGATGCAGATACGGCGTCGTCTCCACGCGCACGCGGTCGCGGCCCATATCGCTCACCAGCTCGACGACCTCGCCATCGGCAATGCCCATGCGCGCAGCGGCATCGGCATTCATCTGCACGGCATCCAGATCCGAGCCCGCCTCGGCGGCGCCAGCCGCCGCGAGTCTGCGCGAAGTGTGCGACTCAAAGGGACGGTTGCCGCTAATGAGACGAAACATCCCCGGGCTGGGCTCCACCATGGGCGCGATCCAGTCGGGCACACGACCCATGCCGGCTCGCTCCCATATGTCGCTTGCCAGCGCAATCTTGCCGCCGGCAAGCGGAATCACCGGCTCACCCGTGCGCGTCGGCAGCGCCATGCCCGTATCGGCCCAGCCGCGCTCCATGAGCTCGTCCAGATCGATCCCAAAAGGCGCCACCTGGGCAGCCGCCAGATCGTCAGACGTAAACTGGAAGTACTCGCCCACGCCACACGCCTGCGCCAGACCGGCAAAAATCTCCCGACCGGGACGTGTGTCGTCATGCTGCACGGGCAGCACGGCGTTGCGGTAGAACACGCGCGCATCGTTGGCGCCCGTCACCGTTCCCACGCCGCGGTCAGCCTCCAGATACGTCACGTCGGGCAGCACGAAGTCAGAAGCACGCGCCGTCTCGGACCAGCGAATATCAATCGTCACGAGCAAGTCGAGTTGCTGCAAAATACTCAACCAAGCCTGTGCATTGCCATAGCCCGCACCGGGGTTACTGGCATAGACGATGAGTCCACGCAAATCGCCGGCAAGAATCGACTGGCCGATGGTCGTGCACAGGCCGCGCACCGGATCGACCAGTGGATAGCGCTCGGACCCCAACTTGGGCTCACGCGGCACCGGCGGCGTCGCAAAGCGTGCGGGATCAAGGTCGCCCAGCGCAAGCGGTGTGGGTGGATTGAGCGCGCCGCCCGCATGTCCAATACAGCCCAGCAGCACATCGACCATGCAGATAGCTCGCGCCGTCTGCGTACTGTTGGCATACGCGATACCGATGCCACCATGAAAGCCCGCATCCACCACAGCGGCAGGCGCGGCGGCAGCCAAATCACGCGCAACCGCACGGATATCGTCCGCCGGCACGTCGCACATCGACTCGGCCCACTCGGGCGTCCAAGCACTCGCCGCCTGCGCCAGCTCGTCAAAGCCTGTGGTGTAGCGGGCAACGAACTCGCGGTCGTACAGGCCCTCGGCAATCAACACGTGGGCAATACCCAACAGCAGCGCCAAGTCACAGCCCGGGCGCACGCGCAGCCAGCGATCGGCAATAGCAGCCGAGCCGCTGCGCCGGGGGTCGACCACGATAATCTTCGCCCCGCGCCGGCGCGCATCGTTGAGCGCATCGACGGCCCCCGCCGTCGACGAATCCACCAAGGAACGCCCCAGGTACATGATCTGTCTCTTATACACATCTGACGCTGCCGACGAATAGCCTTGTGT
>UQSC01000064.1 GCA_900543615.1 uncultured Collinsella sp.
AGCGTCAGATGTGTATAAGAGACAGCTTGAGGGCAGCGCGTGCCGTCTCGGTGGCCTCGCGCGCATCGCTCTGGGCCTGACGAGCCGCCTCAAGGGCGCTCTCAAGCTCCTCAGCACGGTCGCGGCGGCTCTCAAGCGATGCCGTGACCTCCTCGAGTTGCTCATCGATCTGCTCCAGGCGCGAGACATACATGTTGTCCTCGACCTCGGCATTGGAAAGCGAATCCTTTACCTTGGCAAGCTCAAGCGCGGCATTATCGGCAACGCGCTGCACATCGCGCTGCTCGCGCGTGAGCTGCGAAATCTGCGCATCAAGCGCCACGCGGCGCTCATGAAGTTCGGAGGCGGCAGGACCAGCAGCGTCAACGTCCTCCTGGGCCTGCATATGCGCGCCGGTCACTTCCTCGAGCTGGGCGCGTGCGTCCTCGAGCTCCTCGACCACGCGACGGCGCTGATGCTCGGAGCCCGAGATCTGGCCGCGCATGTCGGACAGGCGCGACACCATGTTGTGGCCCTTTTCCTCGAGCAGGCGCATGTCGGAGTTAATGCGACCGACCACATCTTGCATATGGCGGCGCTGCTCGCCCAAGTCGCCCACAAACAGGCCCTTTTCTTCGAGCATGACCTGGAGCTTCTCGAGCTCGCGCTCTTTCTCACCCAAGCGGTACTGCGCGAGCTCCAGCTCGGCGGCGCCCTCCTTAGAGCGGCTCTCCAGGTCGTTCCACTGCGATTGCAGCGAACGCAGCTCATCGACTGCCAGCATCTGCGTAAGCTCGTTCGCGCGCGAGGACAGCTCTTTGTACTTGCGCGCGCGATCGACCTGACGCTCTAGCGGCCGCAGCTGACGGGCGATCTCCTTATTGATGTCGCGAGCACGCGTCAGGTGCTCGTCCATCGACTTAATCTTTTTGAGCGCACGCTCCTTGCGGCGCTTGTGCTTGGAGATGCCGGCGGCCTCCTCGATGAGGGCGCGGCGCTCCTCGGGGCGGCTCTGCAAAATGGCGTCGAGCTTGCCCTGGCTGATGATGGAATGCGTATCCTTGCCCAGGCCCGAATCGTGCAGGATGTCCTGAATGTCCATCAGGCGGCACGGACTCGAGTTGATGAGGTACTCGCTTTCGCCCGAGCGATACATGCGACGGGTGATGGCGACCTCGTCAAAATCGACGGGCAGCATATGGTCCGAGTTATCGAGCACCAGTGTGACCTCGGCGACACCCACCGGCTTGCGCGCTGACGAGCCCGAGAAGATGACATCCTCCATGGCCTGGCCGCGCAGCTGCTTGGCGCTCTGCTCGCCCAGGACCCACAGGATGGAGTCGGAGATGTTCGATTTTCCCGAGCCGTTGGGACCGACGATGACGGTCAGGCCCGGCTCAAACGTCATATGGGCGCGGTCGGCAAACGACTTGAACCCTTTGAGCGTGAGGGACTTGAGATACACGGTTCCTCGCTTACACGTGCTTCTTGTTCAGAATCACGCCGTTGGTGGTGTAGCCCATGCGGTCGAGCGCTTCGAGCGCGGCGGCTCCCTCGGCTTCTTTCTTTGAGGAGCCGGAGCCGCGGCCTTGGCGAATACCGTCGATGAGCACCACGGCGGTAAAGGTGGGCGCATGCGCCGGGCCCTCGGAGCCAACGAGCTTGTACGCCGGGGGCTCGTGACCGTCGGCTTGCACGCACTCCTGCAAAAACGACTTGGGGTTCGCAGGATGCTCGGCACGCTCAGAAGCCAAATGCGGCTTAAGCGTACGGTGAATGAACTCTGCCGCAACGTCCCAGCCAGCATCCAGGTACAGCGCGCCCACGAGCGACTCATAGACGTTCTCGAGGGCCGAATGCAGGCCGCGCGCACCGGTACCGGTCTCGGAGGCACCAAAGATGATGATGTCGTCAATGCCCAGCTCGTGAGAAACCTCGGACAGCGTAGCGCCCGAGACAAGCGACACCTTCAGGCGCGTGAGCTTGCCCTCGTCAAACTCCGGATAGGACTCAAACAGGGAGCGTGCGACCACAGCGCCCAAAATGGAATCGCCCAAGAACTCAAGGCGCTCATAGCTGGCAGAAACCGGCTGGCCCTCGACTGCCGAGGGATGCGTAAGCGCCGCGCGCAGCAGCACCTTATTGTTGAACTCGTGGCCCAAGATTTCCTGGGCGCGCGTAAGTCGTTCGGATAAAGCCAAGACTTAGGCCTCCTTGGCAGCTTCGATAGCGTCGACGGCGTCGGCGACAGAGTTGAGCGAGAGCAGAGTCTCGTCATCGATCTCGAGGTTGAACTCGTCCTCGATAGCCGTAACCAGCTGCAGGCGCTCGAGCGAGTTGGCATCGAGGTCGTCAAAGGTGGTCTCCTCGCTAATTTCGGCAACATCGACGCCCAGAACGTCAGCAGCGACCTCGGCGATCTTGTCGAAGATTTCGGAGCGGTCCATAGCGCTTCCTCTCATAGTGCATGAATACCAAAAGAATGGTACCGCCCGGGCGGTACCAAGACACGGTTCTGATTCTACCCCACGACGTGCGCCGCGAAGCACATAACAGCGCCCTAACTCGCTCTTATAAAACGATACCGTCCATAGAGTTGGCGACATTCTCAACCAGCCCGGCGCGAACGGCTTCGGCCGCCGCGAGCGTACCGTTTTTGACAGCCTCGACTGAGGTGGCGCCATGGCCGATCAGGACCACGCCGCGCAGGCCCAGAAGAATCGCGCCGCCCTTGGCGTCGCCAGAGAGCTTGGCCTTAATCTCGCGCATCTGCTTTTTAATGAGCAGCGCGGCGATCTTGGTGCCGAGCGAGGCCATAAAGGCGCCCTTGAGCTCCTGTAGCAAAAACTTGGCAGCACCCTCGGTGGCCTTGAGCGCAATATTGCCCGACATGCCATCGGCAACGACGACATCGAAGTTACCGGAGGTGATGTCCGTTCCCTCGCAGTTACCAACAAAGCCAGGAACGGCGGCCTTCATAGCAGGGAAACAGGCCTTGGTAAAGTTGGAGCCCTTCTCATCCTCGGTGCCGTTGGCAAGCAGGCCCACGCGAGGATGCTCGATGCCCAGGACGACGCGGACATAGGCGCTACCCATCTGGGCAAAACGCACCATGTCATCGACCTCCACATCGGGGTTGGCACCCATGTCGCACAGCACCGTCAGACCGCCGGCGCGATTGGGCAGCGCATTGGTCAGACAGGGGCGCACCGGCTGCTTCTTGCCTTCGGCCTGATACCTAAACGGCGTCACATAGGCGGTGGCGGCGGCGGTCATGGCACCGGTGGAGCCGGCGGAGAAGAACGCATCCGCGTTGCCCTTCTTAATGGCGCGGCAAGAAAGCACGATCGACGACTTACGCTTGGTCATCACGGCGCGAATGGGATCGTCATCCATGGCGATAACGTCAGGCGCCTCAAGGGCCTCAACACGTGCATGGGAAGCTGCAAAGGGATTGACGATTTCGGCGGGACCAGCTGCCAAGACCTCGATATCGGGATCGGCGGCAAGCGCAGCCTCGATACCATCAAGAACAACCTGAGGTTTCTCGTCTCCGCCCACAACGTCTACACAAACGCGAACGTTACTCATATAAATGCTCCTTATACAAAAATGGCCGACTCATTGAGCCGGCCATTGTGGTTCCATTTGGAACGGCATCGCATCCAGAGTATACCGTTACTCGGTAACGATAACCTCGCGGTCCTTGTAGAAACCGCAGCTGGGGCACACGTGATGCGGGAGCTTGACAGCACCGCAACGGGGGCACGTGGACTGAGCCGCAGCCGAGATCTTCATGTTGGCGGAACGACGGGTGTGAGTGCGGATACGACCCTGCTTTTGTTTAGGTACGGGCATAGTGACCTTCCTTATGAACTATCCAGTGTGGCGATTACGCGCAAGTAGCGATACTACCACAGTTTTACTCATCAAGCTTGAGATTCTTCAATGCTGCAAATGGATTTTCCGTGGCAGCGGCCCATTCTGCCTCTGCCTGGGCGGCGCAATCGCATTGCTCGACGTTGAGATTGCAACCGCATGTGGGGCACAGACCACGGCAATCGGGCTTGCAGAGCACCACAAACGGCGTGTCCATAACGACCGCGTCATTGATAGGCTCACCCAGATCAACGATACGGTCCTCACCCAGGAGCTCGTAGCCGTCCTCGTAGGCCTCGGGATCCTCGGGCTCTTCAAAGAGGTAGAACTCCTCGATCTCGCCGGCGATATCAAACGAGGCGGGCTCCAAGCAACGGTCGCACTCGCCGGTGGCGTGCGCACGGACCATGCCCGTGAGCAAGACACCGGTACCGGCATTGGTAAAGACAACGTCGTAGTCGATGCCGTCCTGTAGCTGGTACTCCTTCTCGCCCACCGTGTAGGTGGCGACATCGACCTTACCGGTCAGCGGATACGAATCTCCAGGAAACTCGAGCTGCTCGGAAAGATCGACGGTAACGCTCGGGAACTCAGCCATTACCACTGACCATTCTGTTGGGCGGCACCCTCGTTGAGCTGCTGACGGCAACGGGTAACGGTGCCGGTCAGGCTCTTGAGGTTCTCCTCCAGGTGCGTAAAGACCTGCTCTGCGTAGTCCTCGGCAGCATAACGCGTCTCGCGCTCGTACTGCTGGGCACGATCGCGGATGTCGTCGGCCTGCTGCTGCGCAAGTCGGACGATCTCCTGCTCACCGGCAATGGTGAGGGCCTGCTGCTGAGCGTCGGCGATGATGGAATCGGCCTGAGCGGCGGCGGAAGCCATAAGCTCCTCGCGCTCCTTAAGGATACGGCGGGACTTCTGCCACTCCTCGGGATAGCTCATACGGATCTCGTCGAGGATGTTGAAGAACACGTCGGCGTCGATGACCTTGAACTGAGCGTTCTTGCCGAAAGGCGGCTTGGCTTCCTCGATCAGCCCTTCGAGCTCATCGACCAAGCTGACGATCCTATCGCCAGGAAAATTCTCGCCCGGCATCCGGTCTCCTTTCATAGGTAACATATCATCGTGCTAGTTTACCACATGCCACCAGGCAATAAAAAACGTCACGAAAAGCGATGTCTGAGCGCTTCGACCACGTTGGGCGGCACAAACGTCGATACATCGCTGCCGAGCGAGGCGATCTGGCGAACGACCGAGCTCGAGATGTAACCGTACTGCGGAGCACTCATGACAAAGATGGACTCCAGCTCGCTATCCAAGCGATAATTGAGGTCGGCCTGCTGCAGCTCATACTCAAAGTCGGTCATGGCGCGCAGGCCCTTGACCACGGCCCCCGCCCCCTGCTCACGAGCGAAGTCGACCAAGAGGCCGGTAAAGGGCAGGACTTCGACGCCGTCGATATTACCGAGCGCCTCGCGGGCCAGCGCCACGCGCTCATCGAGCATAAACGTGGTGCCCACACCGTTTTTACCCTGCGACTCTGCAACAGCGACGATCACACTGGGAAAGATGCGGCGGGCGCGGCGGATCACATCGATATGGCCAAACGTGATGGGATCGAAGGTGCCCGGGACGATCACGCGGTTGATGGTGTCATTCATGGGCGTCCTCCTGAAACGTCGTGGCATCGTTGTTATCGGCATCGGTGACGGCACTATCGTCCTCACCGTCGTCATCGCCGACCCAACGAAGCAGGTCGACCGAGGTAATGCCGTAGCGCTTCTCACGTACAGTCTCAAAGCCTGCCGGATGCGCGCCCGCATCGGCGGAGGCATGCTCAAACAGGGCATAAGCGCCAGGCGCAAGCAGACCCTGCTGAGCCAGGTTCTGCAGCATTTCCTCGACCGGCTCGGCACCAAAAGCATAGGGCGGGTCGAGCAGGACCAAATCAAAGGGGCCTCCCGGTACACGACCGCGCGAGGCACTTGCCAGCATGTCGCCCGTGACCACACGCCAACGCGCACGGTCACGGCAGAGCGACTCGATATTCTTGGTAATGAGCCGCGCGGCGTTGCGATCGATCTCAAACGTCGTGAGCGAGCGGGCCCCACGAGAGAGCATCTCTAACCCTAAGGCACCGGAGCCGCCAAAGGCGTCCAGCACACGAACCTCGTCCAAATCGAAATCGAATGCCGACATGACTATAGATGCGCACGCCTCGCGCACGCGATCAGTCGTGGGGCGGGTGACATCGCGACCACGGGGCTCCTCGATCTTACGACCGCGCCATTCGCCGCCGATGATTCTCATCCTCCGCTGACCTCCTTAAAGATATGTCGATAACGCATGGCGACCGCCTCGCGCAAGGGACGCGTCGCCACAGAGTCAAGGTTGCAAGCATACCGCAAGAGCTCGACCGCGTCCAAATGGGCCCATTCGATAAGGTCCTCATCGGCATCCAGGTCCACAAAGCGCAAGGTCACGCCACCGTGCTGACGGTACCCCAGGATTTCGCCCTCGTGACGCAGACGCAGGTCCATCTGGGCAAGCGTAAAACCATCCGAGGTCTTTTCGAGCGACTGGAGACGGTCTTGTGCCGCCGAGGCGCCGCCATTGCCCTTGGAGTGCGTCATGACCAGGCACGTGCCCGACACGCTGCCGCGGCCCACGCGACCGCGTAGCTGATGCAGCGCCGCCAAGCCAAACCGCTCACCGTTCTCGATGACCATGACGGTGGCGTTGGGCACGTCGACGCCCACCTCGACCACCGTAGTCGAGACGAGCACGTCAATCTCGCCACGCTTGAAGGCGTCGATCACGCGATCCTTCTCCCCCGCTGGCATACGGCCGTGAAGGCGCTCGATGGCAAGACCCGGCAACGCCAGACGCAGGCGATCGAGCTCGGTCGCCGTATCGTGCAGCGGCACAGGCACGGTCACGCGGCCCTCGTCGTCGCGGGCGATACCGGGCACGTCTTCAAGCTCATCGGCCGAGTCACTCGGCTCCACGAGCGGGCAAATCACGTAGGCCTGCTGACCCTTTTCATGCGCCTCGCGGATGGCGCCATAGGCGAGGTCGCGGCTCGACTCGGTGAGCACGCGTGTCGTCACGCCAGCGCCAGGGACGGGCCGATGGCGGATGATACTCGTGTCCAGATCGCCGTAGACCGAAAGCGCCAGCGTACGCGGGATCGGTGTCGCCGTCATAACGAGCAGGTCCGCACCGGGGCCCTTCGCACGTAGGGCGTTGCGTTGGCCAACGCCAAACCGGTGCTGCTCGTCGATGACGACAAGCGACAGATGATTGAACGCAACGTTATCCGAAAGCACCGCGTGGGTTCCAAAGAGGACGTCGAGCTCGCCCGATTCAAGCTGGGCATGGATCTGCTCGCGCTCTGAGGCCGGCGTGGCACCCGTCAGAAGCGCCCAGGACATGCCCGCCTGCGAGAGCAGAGGGCCGGTCTTATCGGCATATTGGCGCGCCAACACGCCCGTGGGCGCCATAACGCAGGCCTGCGTACCGCTATCGGAAGCCACAGCCAGAGCGCAGGCGGCAACGGCGGTCTTACCGGTACCGACATCGCCCAGCAGCAGGCGGTTCATCACGCGCCCACCATCGCACATATCGCGCAGGATATCTTGGAACGCGGTCTCCTGCTCGTCGCTCAGCGAAAACGGCAGGGCTTGCTTAAGCGCGGCCAGGTGCTCGCCCGCGGTGTGGGCATAGGGAACCACATCGACCAGGCCGCCGACGTTGCGCAGGCGCAGCGCCAGCTGCAGGTAGAGGCACTCCTCGTAGGCAAGCCGTGCGCGCGCGATATCGCGCTCTGCCATACTCGATGGAAAGTGGATCGAACGCAACGCGCGGGCATTGCTCATGAGCTTCCGCTTTGCGCGCAGCGGCGCGGGAATCGGATCGAACGGATTGCCGACGACCTCGAGCGCGCCGCTTACGATGCGGCGCATCCATGCCTGGCTCACGCCGTCACTTACGTAGTGGACCGGCAAAATGGTACCCGCGGCACGACCGTCCTCAAGCTTTTCAAAATGCGGCGAGGCCATCTGCTTAAAGCCGTAGGCAAACTCGACCTTGCCCATCACGGCCAGGCGGTCGCCCTGCTTAAGCTGCTGGGCAATCCAGGGCTGGCGGAAAAAGGCGACCTGAAGCACACCCGTCTCGTCAACGAGTGAGACTTCGGTAACCTGCATGCGCGGACGCGGCTGCTTTTGGACGATACGGTCGACCGTGGCGACAATCGTGCAAACGGTGCCGATGGGCGCCATCTCGATGGACCACGAGCGGGTAAAGTCGAGGTATCGATGAGGGATATGGAGAAGGAGGTCCCCCACCGTCCGAATTCCCAGACGGCGAAGGGCCTCCTCACGTTTACCCGAAACATATTTGAGTCGCGCGATATCCTCGTCGAGCGCATTGCTCTGGGCAAAGCGCTCCGAGACGCGCGGCACGGAGCACAGCTCGGACATGGGCAGTTGCCTACTCGATCGAGAAGATCACGGGATAGAGCGGCTGCTCGCCACGATGGGCGTCGACCTCCAGATCGGGCTGAGCCTCCTCAATGGCGTCGACGATCTCCTGGAAGGCCTCATCGGACAGTTCCTCGCCGGCCAGAATCGTCAGCGCGTCGCCCTCCTCTTCCTCCTGCATACGGTTGATGCAATCGAGCGTGACCTGCTTCACGTCAGAGCCGACCACATCGATGGAGCCGGCAATGATGCCCATGACGTCACCGGAGTGAATCGGCGAGCCGTCGGAGGCACTGGAGTCGCGCACGGCGCGGGTGACCTCGCCATCGCGGACCTCGCTGATGGCGTCGACCATAGCGGCAACAGCATCCTCGAGCTCGGAATCGGGCAGGACCGCGAACAGCGCAGAGAAGGCCTGCGGGACGGTCTTGGTGGGAACGACGGCGACCTTCTTGTCGGTGCAGGCTGAGGCAGCAGCCTCAGCGGCCATGCGGATGTTGCCGTTGTTGGGCAAGATGATGACCGAGGTCGCGTTGACCTGGTCCACCGCGCCCAGCAGGTCGGCGGTCGAGGGGTTCATGGTCTGACCACCCGACACGATCACGTCGACGCCGAGGGACTTGAGGATGTCGGCCTCGCCGGAACCGGCGGCAACGGCGACAAAGCCCAGCGCCTTGGCGGGCTCGGAGGCCTTTTCCTGGTCCTCGTGAATCTTGGCGGTACGGTCGTGGGCCTCCATCTCCATGTTGTGGATAAAGACCTCATAGATCTGACCGAGCTGCAGCATGTGCTCGAGCACCAGGTTGGGGGTGTTGGAGTGCACATGGATCTTGTAGTCGGGATAGGCGCCCACGAGTAGCTCGCAGTCGCCCATGGAACCCAGGAACTTAAGGCACTCGTCCTCGTCAAACGGGGCGTCGGCCTTAAACAGGAACTCGTTGCAGTAGCGGAACTCCGAGCCCTCCCAATCGTCGTTGGCCTCGATCTCAACGCGACCAAGGGCCGCGTCGCGGGCAGAGCCAGCGGAATCAAACGTGGCGGAGAAATCCTCGACAACGGTGCTGCGGCCAAGCGCGGCGGCAACAAAGTTCTCAAGGAAAATAGCAAAGCCGAAGGCGCCGGAGTCAACCACGCCGTTCTCCTTGAGGACGGGCAGCAGGTCGGGCGTGCGAGCAACGGACTGATATGCCTCGACGACGATGGCGTCGAGCGCGTCCTCGGCCGAGAACTTCTTCTTCTGTCTCTTATACACATCTGACGCTGCCGACGAATAGCCTTGTGTAGAT
>UQSC01000065.1 GCA_900543615.1 uncultured Collinsella sp.
TCAATGCCGCCTCGTTTCAAGGCACCTTGCTCGCTCTGGCGGGTTTTCGCTGTCGTTGCCAAGACATCGGCGTTGCCTTGGTCGCAAGTAGTCATCGGGGACGTTCTTTAATGACTAGTCGTTTAAGAACGTCCCCAACGACTACCTTTGGGCGCTTACCGTTAAGCGGAAGGGGTGTTATCGGCGGCCTTCTTTTGGGCATACAATGGCTATTGGTTTGCTGCGGTGAAGGTTTGTCCGCTCCGCAGCTTTTTTCTACGGTTAAAGGAGTATGTATGTCCGTTGAGGTCATGAGGACTGTGATCGAGGCCGCCGAGGGCCGCGTGCCCGTCGACACGCTGTTTGCCAATGCGCAGATTGTCGACGTGTATGGCCAGCGTGTGGCGCCCGGTAGCGTTGCCGTCAAGGACGGTGTGATCGTCGGCGTGCTCTACAACGGTCGCGACGATGCCTCCGGTACCTACGAGGCTGCCGAGGTTATCGACTGCCAGGGTCGCTATCTCGCTCCCGGTTTTATTGACGGGCATCTGCATATCGAGTCTTCGAACATCCGTCCCGCCGAGTATGCTCGCATGGCCGCGACGCGCGGTACTACCACCGCCATTGCCGACAGCCACGAGATTGCCAATGTTGCCGGTCTCGACGGCTTGCGCTTTATGATCGAGGATGGCCGCCGCGCACCCATCTCCATCAAGTACATGATGCCTTCGTGCGTGCCCGCGCTGCCCGACGAGCAGGCCGGTGCCGTTATTTCGGCTGCCGATATGCAGGCGTTTTTTGCCGAGCATCCAGGCGATGTCTTTGGTCTGGGCGAAATGATGAACCTGCCGGGCGTCTTTATGGCCGACCCCGAGACCTGCGCTCGCATCGATGCTGCCAACCAGACGCCGTCCAAGCAGGTTGACGGCCACGCGCCGCTCGTTGCCGGTAAGGACCTCAACGCCTATGCCGCGGCGGGTATTATCGCCGACCACGAGTCGACGATTCCCGAGGAGGCGCTCGACAAGCTGTCTCGCGGCGTGTACGTGATGCTGCGCGAAGGCACGTGCAGCCATGACCTGGCCAACCTGTCTCCGATGCTGCTGGAGAATCCTGCCCGTGCCCGCCGCTGCTGCTTTGCGACCGACGACCGCGCTCCCTCCGATGCGCTTTCGACCGGTATGATTGACAATGCCTGCCGCGTGGCTATCGAGGCCGGTATTGACCCCGTGGTTGCCATCTCTATGGCGTCCCTGTCCACGGCCGAGGCATTTGGCCTGGACCACGGCTGCCGCGACCCGCACGAGCTCCGCGGCGCAATCGCCCCGGGCAAGCGCGCCGACCTGCTGTTGCTCGATGACCTGACGTTTGCCAAGGCTCCGCATCGTGTTTATGCCGCCGGTGCCCTGGTGGCGCAGGATGGCACCTTTGTGGGCGAGATTGCACCCGAGATGGCCGAGGTTGCGGCCCTTGCCGATGAGCTGCGTGCTTCCGTTAAGCTGCCGAAGCTATCGCTCGACGTGTTCGACTATGCCTTTAAGCCGGGCGAGGCCGTGATCGACGTGGTGCCGGGTAAGGCCATCACGGGTATGGCTCGCCCCGAGAGCGCCGAGGACCTGCGCCGCATTATGCTGATCGAGCGCCACGGCCGCGGTGTGTCGCTGCAGGCCGAGGGCGCCGACGGTGATGGCCCTGCGGGCCTGGGTCTTGTCGGCAAGCACATCGGTCGCGGCTGGGTGCGCGGCTTCACCATCACCGGTGGCGCCATTGCCTCCACAATCGGACACGACTCGCACAACGTATGCGTGGTGGGCGACAATGCCGCCGATATGATGGCTGCTGTTGAGGCTGTGGGCCAGGGTGGTCACGTGCTGGTGCGCAACGGCGAGGTCGTGGCGCGCATTCCGCTGGCGCTCGGCGGTCTGATGAGCGAAGGCACGGCCGAGGATGTCGCCGCGCAGCACGACGACTTTATGGTCAAGGCGCGCGCCATGGGCATCGAGCCGCCGCTCGACCCCATCATGGGCATCATCTTCCTGCCCCTGCCGGTTATCCCGACGCTCCGCATCCGCCCCGAGGGCATGTTCGACGTCACAACCTTCACCTACGCCGACTAGTCATCGGGGACGTTCTTAAACGACTAGTCATCGGGGACGCTCTTTGGCGGGCTGCCTGACGCCGCGACCGTAGGACCTCTGGCATGTGTGAGCTATTTGCCAGGTCCTTGTAACGTTTACGCCCGCGGAGTCTTATTTGAGCTCCCTTTGGGTACGTTGGAATCGGATACACGTTCGATTCCAACAAGCCCGAAGGGAGCTTTTCCATGTTTAAACTGATTGCATCCGATATGGACGGCACACTGCTTGACGAAAACGGCCAGGTGCCTCCCGAGACCTACGAACTGATTCTGGCGCTACACGAGCATGGCGTGCATTTCGCCGCATCGTCAGGTCGTCGCTACGATCGCCTGTGCGAGTTCTTTGCGCCCGTTCGCGACAAGATGGACTTTGTCGCCGCTAACGGCGCCCAGGTCTACGCCGACGGTAAGATGGTAGACCGTGAGGTGTATTCCCACCTAGCGATTCGAAGGCTCGCCCAAGCCGTCAGGACGTTTCCCAATCTGCATCTTGCGCTATTTGATCGAACCAAGTCCTTCCTGCTCGATGACGAGTGCAAGTTCGTGCGTGAGGTCGATAAGGACCTTCCCAATGCCGAGCGCATTTGGGAGCTGCCCGATCCCAGCGTAAATATCATCAAAGCGAGTATCTTTTGCGACGACAGTGCGGTTATGGACAGCGCGTACGTGCTACAGCGCGAACTTGGTCAGCTCTTTACTTTTGCACCTTCGGGCAACGCGTGGATCGATGCCATGCAGCCTGGTGTGTCGAAGGCCTCGGGTATCGCGCAGCTCGCGGAGCATTACGGCATTGGTCGCGACGAGGTCATGGCGTTTGGCGACTCGATGAACGACTACGAGATCATTCGCTTTGTCGGCACGGGCTGCGCGATGGAAAACGCGCGCCCCGCGCTTAAAGCGGTGGCCGATCGCGTGGTGGGTTGTAACCGCGACCACGCCGTCCAGCAGGAGCTCCGTCGCGTGCTGGAGAGTCTCTCCTAATCCGGCAGATGGGGACGTTCCTTTTCTGCCGACAGTGGGGGACAGTCCTTGCAGCTTTTTGCGAAGAGTGTCCCCAACGACTAGTCGTTTAAGAACGTCCCCAATGACTGACCAATGACTAGGCAAGGGCGGCCATGATGGTGCGGGCGACGCCGTCGTGGTCGTTGTCGTATTCGGTGATGGCGTCGGCGGCCTCGCGGTCTTCGGACTCGGCGTTGATCATGGCCATGCCGTGGCCCGCTGCCTGCAGCATGGGGATGTCGTTGATGTTGTCGCCGAACGCCCAGGCGTCGGCGAGACGCTCGCCCAGGTGCTCGCACAGCCACGTGAGGGCCGTCCCCTTGGTGGCGCCCTCGCCCATGACCTCGATATTCATGGCGTACGAACGCGTGACCTCAATGCCTCCGAGCGTGTCGAGCGCCGTCGCGATGGCGTCGCGATCGGCCGGGTTGTGCCAGTACATGGCGATACGTTCGAGCGTCTCGACCTCGTCGATCTTGCTGTCGATATCCATGTCGATCGGCGTTCGTGTGCGCTTGAGTGAAGCCGCGATGTGGGGGTCACCGCCGCAGAACTCATCCAGGCGCCCGTATAGCGAGCGGGGGAGGAAGCACTGTCCATCCGCGAAGATATCGAAGGTCACATCGTGGCCGGCGGCAATGCGATGGATGCGGTGGGCAATGCCGCAATCGAGCGGTCGGCTCAAAATGCGCGTAGCACGTGAGGTGTCGGTGGGCGTATCTTCGTCGAGCCGCCAGACGCTGGCGCCGTTGGCGCAGACCGCGTAGTGCACGGCGGGATGGGCGAGAATGGGCTCAAAGATGCCCGACAGCGGGCGCCCCGTGCAGGGAACAAACTCGATGCCACGACGTGCGAGCTCGTCGAGCATTGCCCAAGTGGCGTCGCTCATCTGCTTATCGCTCGTCAGCAGCGTCCCATCCATATCGGAAAACACAATCATTCGTTGCGATCCTTTCTACTGGCATAAAAAGTGTGGCCAAGGGCTTGGGTCCCTGGCCACGCTCGAGTTCTATAACGGTCCGCGTCCTAGCGGTCAGCGAGCGGCTTGTACTCCAGCGGCTCGATCACCGGACGATAGGCCGGGCGAATAATACGGTGCGCGCAGAAGAGCTCTTCCATGCGGTGCGCAGACCAGCCGGCCATGCGGGCGACGGCGAACAGCGGCGTAAAGAGCGTCTCGGGCACGCCGAGCATCTTGTAGATAAAGCCCGTGTACAGGTCGATGTTGGCACAGATGGGCTTGGTCATGCCGTGATCGCGCATCACTTGCGGGGCCAGGCGCTCGATGCGCTCGATGAGCGCGAACTCCTCGCCCAGGTCCTTCTTGGCGGCAAGCGTGCGCGCGTAACGACGGCACACCTCGGCACGCGGGTCGCTCAGCGTGTAGACGGCGTGGCCCATACCGTAGATGAGACCCGTGCCGTCGAAGGCCTGCTTGTCGAGGATCTTGCCCAGGTAGGCTGCGACCTCGTCCTCGTCCTCCCAATTGGAGACATGCGCGCGGATGTCCTCGTGCATGGAGACAACCTTGGCGTTGGCGCCACCGTGGCGCGGGCCCTTGAGCGAGCCGATAGCCGCGGCGTAGGCGGAATACGGATCGGTGGCCGAAGACGACAGCACGCGGCAAGCGAAGGTGGAGTTGTTGCCGCCGCCGTGCTCGGCATGCAGCATGAGCATAACGTCGAGCAGCATCGCCTCATCGCGGGTGAACGCCATGCCGCCGCGCAGGACCTGTAGGATGGTCTCGGCGGTGGAGAGACCGGGCGTAGGGTGCGGCACGTGAACCTCGGAGCCGCGAAGCTTGGCGACCGAGGCCATGTGTGCGAAGGCGGCGATGCGCGGGAGACGTGCGAGCATGGAAATGGCGACGTCGATTTCGTGCTCAGGCGTGATCACGTCTGGTTCGGCATCGAAGGCGTAGAGCAGCAGTACGGCGCGCTGGAGCACGTTCATGATGCTCGACGACACCGTGGTCATAGGGAACTCTTTAACGTACTCGTCGCTCAGATGTCTAAAGGCGCCCAGGCGCTCGCAAAAGCCGTCGAGCTCTTCCTTGTTGGGCAGCGAGCCCGTGATAAGCAGATAGGCGACTTCTTCGTAGCCGTAGCGATTCTCGGCCTGGGCATTGTTGACCAGATCCTCGATGCTGTAGCCGCGAAGCGTGAGCTTGCCCTGATCGGGCACGACCTTTCCGTCGACCTTGTTGTAGCCGTGCACATCCGAGATACGAGTGAGGCCCGCGACCACGCCCGAGCCGTCGGCATTGCGCAGGCCGCGCTTGACATTGTGCTCTTCGAACAAGCCCTCGTCATAAGGGTCGGTCGGCAGGCCGTGGTAGAGGCTTTCGCTCTCAGACGAAATCTGGCGGCTCGCCTCGTAATCCAGAACCAGGCGGCTCAGGTGATCGTCGAAGCGGTAGTAGATTTTCTTGGCGTCGTAGGCCATGCGCGCTCCTCTCCGGTCCGCTTTGGGGCCGCGCGCTTGGACGATATGACGTCAAGCTGCCCCGAGCGGCTTGTTCGCTACAGGCGGTACATAAAGTTAAAGACGTCCTCGCGCTGGATGGACACGTTGACGCCCGAAAGCTCGCCGGCCTCGGCCAGGGCCTTCTGCAGCTCGGCGAAGTCGAGCTTGGACTCGGCGGTGTCGGCCAGCATGGTCATGGTGAAGATGTCCTCGATAATGGACTGCGTGATGTCGCGGATGTCGACGTTGGCCTCGCCCAAAACGCGGGTGACGCCGGCGACGATGCCGGGGCGGTTCTTGCCAAGGACGGTGATGACGATGCGGGAGGACGAGATCTCGGCCATGGGAAACCCTTTCGCGTGGTTGCGGCGCGCGCGGGGCGCTCCGCTACGGTACAGTGTTCATCATTGTACCTGTCTGGCGCAAAAAAGGCGCGCTCGCTGCGGCGTTACATGCCTGCAACATGAGCGTAAGGGGGAAGGCCGTACGGGGAAGAGCCGTCTGGCGCGTGTCCGGCTCGTGTTGGGTTGATTTCCGATCTCAGCCGAACACATTGAGCGGACAGGCTGTTCCCGCAGTCAGCCGAACGCCTCCGACGGCTGATTCCGAACTGGAAGCGGAGGGCATCCCCGCCCTTCGGTAGGGGATACCGCTCCGCGGCGCATGCCGCGGGCGGCGCCCCTATCGGACCACCGTGACCTCAGTTGGGATGGGCCCAGCACTGCCGCGTACTCGGTGAGCTAGAGCCAACTGTTCGTCTTTACGTCGCGTATGGCGATATTTCGGTCGTCCGGCTCGGTGATGCCGTAGCCGAACGCCTGGAGCGTCTCGATGGACTCCTGGATCCTCTGTTGGAACATGGGACCCGGATCGACCCTCGGCCCGAGGTGCCCGCGCCAAAGGCACGGCGTGGCGCGCAGCATGTTATGGATTTTGGAGATGGGCTCGATGTCGGCGTAGACGTTGAACGTCGCCATGGCGTCCTTGTGGCCGAGGATCGATTGGAGCGCCTTGATATCGCCGCCTTGGCGGATCCACTGCGTTGCGAACGTGTGGCGAAGGCCGTGGAACGTGATCAGCTCGTCGTTGGTGCCCATGAGGCCGTTGGTCTCCGAGAACCGTCTTGAACGCCCTGCGGATATAGCTTGTCGTCGCGAAGGTCGCGCCCGGCTCCGACAGGATGTAGCAGTCCCCGATCTCGACCGCCCCGGTAAGGCCGCGCAAGCGCAGCTTTCCGCAGTCGATCTCGTGGGTCTCCTTCAGGAAGGGGAGTAGGCCGACCGGGTCGATGGGGATACCCCTGGCGTCATGGGTCTTGGTGTCCTTGATGAACGAACCCATTCCCTTCGCGTACGCCACCGAGTGTCTGATCGAGATCAGGCCCGTCTCGAAATCCACATCGCACCACCGAAGGCCGCAGACCTCGCCGATTCGCATCCCCGTGTGCAGGGCGAGTACGACCGCCCTCTAATCCTCGGCGGACCAATCGAGTCCGAACTCCTTTCGGGCATCCTCTTCGCTCATGACTTCGAGAAGGTCTCCGGGTTGGCAACGAAGGGCGAGGCATAGCTGCTCGAGTGTGTTGAAGCGAATGCCGCGAATATGCCCTTTTTTAATACGGGACAGGTTCACGGGCGTGGTTCCAATCCTTTCGGCAAGTTCGTTCGAGGAAATCTTTCGCTCGGCCATGATCTTGTCGAGGCGAACAATTACGGGCATGGCGTTTCCTTACGCAATCTCGTCGGAGTCGAGGTACAGCTCTCGGGCGTACAAGAAGAGCTGGGAAAGCATGAACAGGACGATGCCGAGAACCAGAGAGGTCCAATCGAATGATGAAGCGATCTCTTGGGCGCCGACGGCCCCCTCGCCGCCAAACATCGAAACGGAGGTTTTGAGTGAGCCGGCGTAGAGGCTGGTGGCAGCTTGAACAACGAAGAGAATGCCGAGCACCTTCAAGCATGTCGCAGACCCTTTCTTGAAGGGGTCTCCGCTCTTGATCGTCCACACGAGAACGGCGCTGAGGATGGTCGTAGCGATACCGATGACGGCAGGGACCAATGTCGAGATCGCAAGGGCTGGATACGCGGGGGAGTCTGCAATTACAGGGTTGTCGAGCACTTCGATTGCTGGCTTTAAGGAGAACGCCACTTGTGCGATGGCGGTGGCGCAAAGGGTCGCAGAGGCTATCGCACATGCGATGCGGAAGGAATGAAGCCGGGGAGTGCGATTGTCGGAACTCATAATAACCTCCGAAGAATTTAAAAGACTCAGGTTACTTTTTAACAGTTTATGTTAAATTGACTTTGCCGGCAAGTAATAAGGGCCGAGCATTTTGTTCGGCCCCTCTGTTCCGACTGGATGAGGTTAAGGTTGGCGATGAATATGCTCAAAATCTCGAAGGCGATCTTTAGGTCGCTTCTCTCCTCCAGGTCGCTCTGTGTTGTCGTTGTTGCGTTGATGGTTCTTTGTGCTCTGCCCGTCTTCAGGAGCGCGGCTGGCATCGACGGACGGGTCGAATACCTCGAGTCGGGAATAACCCGTGTTGAGCAGGAATTGTCAGCATCCTATGCGGATGCGCTTGTGAATGCGGGGGAGGACGGTGTCTATACCTCTTCATCAAGCATGCCCGCGCTTCTGTACCCTCGTGCCGCGGGACGTCTTATCTTGGCACCGCTCTCTCCCCTACTTCCGTTTCTGCAGATATCGGATGGAGAGTACACCTATTATGACGGATCGAAGGAGTACTTGCTATGGGTCGCAACGGCCGTTGCCGTCTCGTTCCTTGCCGCGCGTCTTAACAAACGTGAAAAGCTCATCATCCAGGCACCGATGGGCGAGCTGGGTAGACTTGTTGCATCGAGCGTATGGGCGAGTGTTTTTGCAATGCTTGCCGTCCTCGCCATCAATCTTCCAGGGATAATCGCCGCGCTTGTGAAGAATGGCCCGGGCTCGCCGTTCTATCCGATAGGCTACATTCAATATGCGACTCCGGTTATCAAACCGGCTTGGCTGGTGTTCGCGCAGACGGCCATCTTGCAATTCTTGGTGGCAGCGTTCATCTCGCTTGTCGTTCACCTTGCCGTGAAGATTGCCAATAACCCTACGCTTGGAATCGTGTTCGTATGTGCCCTGATGGGGGTGACGATGGTTCCCGGGTATTACGGAAGATCCATCGCTTTACGTGAGTTCGCCCTGTTGAATCCCCTTACGTATGCGAACACTGAGTTGACCGTCGGCGCCTATAGCCCGTACCCGACAACGCAGATAGTGAATCTGCCTGGACTTTGCTTCGAGCGTGGCGCGATTGCCCTCGTATGCGCAATCGGGATCGAGGTGCTGGCAATTAGCCTGCTTTGCGTTGCTGGAAAGAGCGGCTGCGCGTGCCCGATATCCCCGATTTGTCTTGAGAGAGGTTCCTTCACTGCATCGAGAACGGCAACTCGTTCGAGCGCTTGTGCCTCCGCCGTTGCATACGTAAGAACGATGGGGAAACTGCTCCTGCGTTCTCCTACCCTCGCCGTATGCGCGATTGCAATGTCGACGACGATGCTGGCCCCGGCTCTGGTCGAGATGTTTCCTGACGCTGATAACGTTTCCGCTGTTCGGTATAGGGATGGGGAGCTCCGTTCAATAGATCGGTATCTAGAGCAGAACGCTGCGAATATGGACGTCGAGGGCAAAGCGGCCCTGGAAGACATGCGGGATGCTCTTTCGGGTTTCGTGTACGCGCCTATGCCTGCGGAGGGGTTTCGAAGCCTTGCGACGTACGAGCGCGCTCGAGGTGAGCTGGGCGCGGCAGATGCGACTCTCCTGCAATCGATCGGAATCGAGCCGGAGACTCCTTCTCGTGCGGAGGCGCGCGCCCTTCTGCTTGAGTCGATCGCGAGCTTGCCGGACCCCAAGGTTTACGAGTTAAGTACGAAGATGCCCCCATTAATCCTCCTTTCGTATCTCCCTGTCTCTTATACACATCTGACGCTGCCGACGAATAGCCTTGTGTAGA
>UQSC01000066.1 GCA_900543615.1 uncultured Collinsella sp.
CTACACAAGGCTATTCGTCGGCAGCGTCAGATGTGTATAAGAGACAGGGCCCGCAGGGTCGTGGAGGCCGGGCGGTCGTGCTCGCTCACCACCGCCGTCCTGGAGGAGTGGTCGAGGCTCGGCACCCCGAAACAGGTGGAGTACCTGGCGGGCTACCTCGAGGCGGAGAGGTCCAGCCGCGAGGCCTCGAAGCGCGCGACGCTACTCAGGCGCTGCGCGCTGCCGGCGCCCAAGACCTTCGACGGCTACGACTGGTCGGCCGTGTCGTGGCCGGAGGGCATGGGGCGCGAGTCGCTGCTCGCGCTCGACTTCGTCGGGCGCAGGGAGGACCTCGTGCTCATGGGCGACGTCGGCACCGGCAAGACGCACATGGCGTCGGCCCTCTGCGCGCTGGCGTGCGAGAGAGGTGAACTGCACCCCAAAACTTGGACGGCTTAAATAAGAACTACGCCGCAAGGGACTGTCTCCGGAACTCCTCCGGGGTCAGTCCCCTCAGTTTAACCTGGCGCCTCCTCGTGTTCCAATGGACCACGAAGTCGTCGAGGTCCGCCTTGAAGGACTCGAAGTCCGGCCACGTCCTTCCGCGGAAGAACTCGTCCTTGATGTGGCCGAACACCTGCTCCGTCGCGCCGTTGTCGATGCAGTTGCCCTTCCGGGACATGCTCTGCACCACGCCGGCCTCCTCCAACCGCCTGCACCAACCGGCCTGCTGGTACTGCCAGCCCATGTCCGAGTGCAGGACCGGCCTGGAGCCCTTGGGCTTCTTGGACACGAGCTGGTCGAGCAGCTCGTGCTGCTGAGCCATGTTGGGGTGCAGCGACGTGGACCAGGCGACGATCTCCTTGCTGCCGAAGTCGTAGACCGGCGCGAAGTAGGCCTTGCCCCAGGGCTGCTTGAACTCGGTGACGTCGGTGCCCATCTTCTCCCACGGCCCGTCGGCGGCGAAGTCGCGCCCGATGACGTTCTCGAAGGTCTTTCCGACCTTGCCCCTGTACGAGTTGTACCTGTGGTAGTCGGTCTCGCGGCGGATCCCGCAGCTGATGCCCATCTCGCGCATCATCTTCAGCACGGTCTTGTAGGCTATGCGCGCGCCCCGCTCGGCGCGCAGGCACATGGCGATCTGCCTGTGGCCGCACCCGTTGGCGGTGCGCGAGAATATCTCGGCGGCGGCCTCCCAGAGCTCGGGCCTGGTGGGAGCCTTCGGGTGCGACAGCGCGTAGTAGTAGCTGGACCGGGCCAGGCCGGCGCACTCCAGCAGGCGCCCCAGCCCGTGCCCCTCTTCGCGCAGGGCCCTCACGGCCTCGACCTTCTCCCTGGTCAGAGCCCGTCCCTCTCGACCAGGGCACGCAATTTTTTTAGGTAGGCCACCTCGGTCTCGAGCCTTCGGCAGCGCTCCTCGAGCTCCTCCTCGCGGGTCCGCGGCCTCGCCTTGGAACCGCTCGGCCGGCCCTTGGGCCTCGGGCGCAGGGCCTCCGCGCCGCCCCGGCGGTAGAGCGCGCACCATCTCTTGAGCGGCGACATCGACATTATGCCGAACGCCGCCATCGCCTCGGCCTTCGTCATGCCGCCGTCGACCACGGCGGAGGCTGCGGCGACCTTCTGCTCGTATGTGTACCTGGCCTGCTTGCCGTCCATGGATAGCAGCACCTCGCTTCCGAACGACCGGTATACGCAGAGCCATTGTCTCACGGTTCCGCGCGGGACCGACAGCGCCTTCGCCGCAGACTTGTAGCCGTGGCCTCGCTCGAAGAGCCCGATCGCCGCCTTCCTGGCCTCGATGTCGTGCTTCACCCTCAAGTCGACACGCATAAAAAGCCTCCCATTTCTCGTGTCCAAGAAATGGGAGGCAGTTCATTCCATCGGGCGCGTTTCCTATTCGGGCCAAATAAATTGCGTGCGGCCGGCCTCGCCGCCATCGATCAACAGACTCTGTCCGGTCATAAACCGGTTGGTCACGCCCACAAAGTAGATCCACTCGGCGATCTCTTGGGCGGTAGCCCAGCGTTTAAGCGGCGTGAGCTCCATAATCTGGTTCCACAGGTGCTCGTCTTCCATCACGCAACGGTTGAGCGGCGTGATAACGCCGCCCGGGTCCACACTGTTGGCGATGGCCTGCGGTGCCAGGCGGTTTGCAAGGTTCTTGGTGTAGGCGATAACGCCGCCCTTGCTGGCGGCATAGACGGGAAACTCCGACCCCGTATGCCCGCTCGCCGACCCCACATTGACCACGGATTTGATAGCCGGCGCCGGCTTGGCAGCAAGCCCCTCCCCCACAAAGGCGTAACGCTCGGTCACGTTGATGGTGCCACACAGGTTGGCGGCGATGTCATCGGCCGAATCCTGCGTACCGGCAACGTTCACGATTACCTGAGGCTCAAGGTCACCTGGAAACGAGTCAGGCTCGCGTACATCAACGACCAGATGGCGGTAGCGCTCGTGTTCGATCGCCGCCGGCAGCAGATCAAAGCCCACTACCTCGTGGCCCTCGTCCAAAAAGCGCTGCACGCACGCGGCTCCGATACCGCCCGAAGCACCCGTGATCAAAACCCGCATACTTACTCCTTAGGCGGTTGCGTGGCGCTCGAGGTACTCGGAGCCCACATTCTCGCGCTCCCAGCCGCGCACGACCTTGTAGCCCACGGGGCTCAGGAAGACCTCGCACAGCAGCTCGGCGACAGCGCCGGTCAGCGAGCACATAAGGACCTGCACCCAGGTCCAACCAAAGAACGTGTGGCTCACCACAATGGCAAAGACCAGGTTGTCGATAAACTGGCCAACGCCCGTGGACACATAGGAGCGGAAGGCAAAGCTCGCAAAGTTATTCTTTTTGAGCATACGGCCGAGCGACTGGTTGAGCGTGGAGTTAACCACGGCAGAAACGAGCATGGCAAGCGAAGAGCCCAGCACCACGTACCAGGTGCCACCGATGGTGGCGTTAAGGGCAGTATTGACCTCGATCATGCCCGTGTCGTAGTAGGCGCCCCACATACCGGGCGTGAGCGAGCATGCCCAAAAGCACAGGCTCACGGCCAGGTTGACCAGCAGCGCGAGGATAGAGATTTTGATGGATGCCTTGGCGCCAAAGCGCTTGCAGATCATGTCCTGGCACAAAAACGAAACCCAGCTCACCACAAAGCCACAGTCGAGCGCCAGATACGGCAGGCTGATGAGCTCTTTGTTGGCCAGCAGGTTCATCATGATGACGCTCACGAAAAACAGCGAAACCGTTGCCGCGGGAATGCTCCGCAACAGGACCTTGTAGTCCTCCATGACCTTCTTGATCATTATGTACTCCTTTGGTTTTAGGTTTAACGAGCAGGATATCGGACCCGAACTGCTCGGACGTCTCGGTCTTGAGACGACGGTGGGTATGATAGCCGCTCACACGGCATCAGGCAAGCAAACGGTGCGGCAGCCCCGCAGGACCACCGCGCCGATGCGTTAAAAGGCCACGTTGCCAAACTCCGACAGGATAAGGTCGGGGTTGTGGTCGGTTGCCCAATCCACGTTCCACGGGCTCGTGAACAGCAGCAGCTTGCCGCCGCGCATGTCCTCGACGCGCAACGTGTCGCGCGTGAGCGAAAGGCCCGGGATATCGATGGTATCGGGGTCGTTCTGGATCCAGCGGATGTCCGTATAGGGCAGCGGCTGACGACGAACCTCAACACGGTACTCGGCCTTGAGACGGCGCTCGAGTACCTCAAACTGCAGCACGCCGACCACGCCCACGATGACGCTCTCCATGCCGGCACCCAGCTCGCGGAAGATCTGGATGGCGCCCTCCTGGGCAAGCTCCTCCATGCCCTTGACGAACTGCTTGCGCTTGAGCGTATCGACCTGCGTAATGCGAGCGAACATCTCGGGGGCAAACGTCGGGATCTGCGGATACTGCACGTGGCGCTTGCCAGAGCACACGGTGTCACCGATGCTAAAGATACCCGGATCGAACAGGCCCACGATATCGCCCGCGTACGCCTCGTCCACGATGGCACGGTCATCGGCCATCATCGACGTGCCCGTGGCAAGCTTAAGCTTGCGGTTGCCCTGCACGTGGAAGGCGTCCATGCCGCGCTCGAACTTGCCCGAGCAGATGCGCACAAAGGCGATGCGGTCACGGTGGTTCTTGTCCATGTTGGCCTGGATCTTAAACACGAAGCCGCTAAAGTCGTCGCGGCAGGGATCGACCGGCTCGCTGGTGAGCGTATCGGTATAGGCACGCGGCGTCGGGGCCAGACGCAGGAACTCCTTGAGGAAGGGCTCCACGCCAAAGTTGGTGAGCGCCGAGCCAAAGAACGCCGGGCTCAGCTTGCCGCAGGCCACGGCATCCAAATCGAGCTCGTCGCCGGCACCATCGAGCAGCTCGATGTCGTCCATCAAGTTCTTATGGTTTTCCTCGCCGATGAGCTCGTCCATGGAAGGATCGCCCAGCTCAGCCTCGACCTCGGCGACCTTCTTGGTGGCGTTGGCGTGGCCGTCGCCCTCAAAGGCAATGACGCGACGAGTCTGACGATCGAACACGCCGCGGAAATTGCGGCCGCTGCCGATCGGCCAGTTCATGGGATACGTATTGATGCCCAGGACATTCTCGATCTCTTCCATGAGCTCAAACGGGTCGCGGGCCTCGTGGTCGAGCTTGTTCACAAAGGTGAAGATGGGAATGTGACGCAGCGTGCAGACCTTAAAGAGCTTCTTGGTCTGAGCCTCGACGCCCTTAGCGCCGTCGATGACCATGACAGCGGCGTCGGCGGCCATAAGGGTACGGTAGGTATCCTCCGAGAAGTCCTGGTGGCCGGGGGTATCGAGGATGTTGACGCAGGCGCCGTTGTAGGTGAACTGCAGGACCGAGGAGGTAACGGAAATACCGCGCTCCTTCTCGATGTCCATCCAGTCCGAGACGGCATGCTTGGCCGAGCTCTTGCCCTTGACCGAGCCGGCGGTCTGAATGCTGCCGGTATAGAGCAGCAGCTTCTCGGTAAGCGTGGTCTTACCGGCGTCCGGGTGGCTGATGATCGCGAATGTGCGGCGCGACGAGATTTCATCCGACAGGCTTGCCATGCGGATCCTTTCTTGCATTGAGTGCATTACGTCGTTGTAACCGCACTATTGTAGCCGCGAAATCCCGCTCTAGGGCGCCTATCAGGACAAATTCATCAGTTGGGGCCTGGATAGCCGGCCCAATCTGAATTTGTCTCTTGCGCAACTGTGCATAGTGTATATATACTGTGGTTACCGGTTATATACACGTGTAGCCCAACAGCTAAGGAGCCGCTGTGGACATCATCCTATCCAATTCGAGCGACAAGCCCATCTACGAGCAGATAACCTCGCAAGTCAAAGCTCAGATCTTATCGGGCACGCTCGCTGCGGGCGCCAAACTCCCCAGCATCCGTGCACTCGCGAGCGATCTTGGCGTGAGCGTCATCACCACCAAGCGCGCCTACGCCGACCTGGAGCAGCTCGGGTTTATCTGCACCGTGCAGGGCAAGGGCTGTTTTGTCGCCGAGGGCAACCAGGAGCTTTTGCGCGAAAACCAGCTCTGTCATATCGAAGAGCTGCTTGCGAAAGCGGCAAGCCAAGCCGAAGCCTTGGGCGTCACGCGCGACAAACTGCACGAGATGCTCGACCTGGTAGCCCCCGAAACCATGCAGTAGCCATCTGCAAGAAAGGCTATACCATGCAAAACTTGTTAGAACTCAAAGGCATCTCACGCACTGTAAGCGACCGCTTTTCGCTGCGCGACGTCACGCTTGCCGTGGAACCCGGCCAGATCGTCGGCTTTGTCGGTGCCAACGGTGCTGGCAAAACAACGACGATTCGAGCCGCGCTTGGGCTTATCAAACTCGATGCCGGCGAGGTGCACCTGTTTGGGCGGCGCTGTGGCGCCGACGCACCCGGTGAAGCGCAGCGCCATCTACGCTCCCGCGTCGGTCTTGTCCTGGACACGTGCCCCTTCCCCTCCACGCTCAAGGTGGGCCAGATCGAGTCGCTCGTAGGCCCGGCGTACCCCACGTGGGACCGCGAAACGTTCGCCGGATTCATCAACCGATTTGGCCTCGATCCTAAGACAAAAGTCAAGGACCTCTCCCGCGGCATGGGCATGAAACTGCAGCTTGCCTGTGCACTCAGCCACAATGCCAAGCTGCTCGTTTTGGACGAAGCCACCGCGGGCCTCGATCCCATGGCACGCGAGGAACTGCTTGATGAGCTGCTTGCCTTTGTCGCCGACGGCCAGCACAGTGTGCTGCTCTCGAGCCACATTACGTCCGACCTCGATCGCACCGCTGATCGCGTCATCTGCATCGATAATGGCTCGATTATGTTTGACCTGCCGCGCGAGGAAATTACCGACCGCGCTGGCATCGCCCACTGCACCCAATCGCAGGCTGCCGAGCTTATGTCTTGCGTCGAAGGCGCCCGTGCCGCCCACCACGCCTATAGCGTGGACGTGCTCGTGCCCAACCGTCGCGAAACGTTCGAGGCCTTCCCCGAGATTCCCTGCGATCGGGCAACCATTGATGACTACCTGCGCCTCACGCTGAAAGGGGCTTCGAAATGAAACGCGCCTTTATGTCCGAGCTCGCCATCGTTCGTACGCTCATCCCGAGCATCACGGGCGTCGGCCTATTCATCTTTGTCGTGCTGACCCTTGCCAACGCGTCGGATGGCGATTCCGGCATGAGCGCCGGCGCCTGTGCGGTCAGCGCCATGTCGCCCATCATAATCATGAACTCGCTAGCTGGCTACGATAACCAAAACGGCTGGGAGCGTTATCGAGCAACGTTGCCCTTCTCGCGCAAAGACATTATTTGCGCACGCTACCTGAGCGTTATTGTCTTCTCGGCTGTCATGACGTGCGCCGCCGCGCTTCTGAGCATCGTCTCCATCCCGCTATTCAACAGCGTGGGCATCCCCTCGACGGGACAGACGGTCTTTGAGATCGCTATAGCCTCGGCAGCATCGATGCTCATCTCCCTCATGATGGTATTCTTGACACAGCCGCTGTTCTTTCGCTTTGGGCACATGGAGGCGCTGCGCCTATCCCTTGGCCTGTTTGCCCTGTTTGGCTGCGGCACCATGGCCACGTTGAGCTCCTCCAACCCCATCAGCAACTGGCTCATGTCGATTGCCGGAGCGAATCCCGATCCTGCCGTTCTGGGCTGTCTGTGCGCAGGAATTGCCGTGCTGGCCCTCGCGCTATGCGCAATCAGCTGCACCGTCAGCACCAAGGTTTATCGAGTACGCGACCTGTAGCCACGCGCGTCTCAATCCGCGAAGGACGCGATCGCCGCCCCTCCCTGCAAATCCGTGGCAAACGGCATGGCCCCGGCGCGCGCTACCGTGCTACTTGCGCAGCGGCTTGGGCAGTGGAATGCCGGCGGCGATAACGGCGGCGATGATCATGCAGACGATACCCTTGAGTGGGAAGCACATGAGCAGCAGGCCCACGACCATGACCGGCTGACGCATGACCGCACCCATCGTCGATGCCGTGCAGACGGCGACGCAAAAGACCGGATCGGCGCCGGTGAGGATGGCCAGTCCGTAGCCCAGGCTTACGCCCGAGAAGATAACCGGGAAGAAGTGACCGCCGCGCCAACCAAGGTTGATGAGGGCGGGGGTCAGCATGGCCTTGACCAGACCGGTCGCGATAAGCACGCCAGCGGGAATGGTCAGATAGGTTTCCATGAGCACGTCGGCCTGGGTCTCGCCGGCAAACATGGTGTAGGGCAGGACCGTGCCGCAGATGGCGAGCGCCAGACCGGCTAGCATGGCCTTGACGACAGGACGCTCCCCTATTGCATGGGCAAGCGCTTCGCTCGCGTGCTCAGAGACAAAGTACAGCCAGCCGCAGATTGTTCCGATCAACGACAGAGGGACGAGCCAGGTAAGCTCTAGGTTGCCCACCTCGGCGGACTCGAACCTGGGCATGTCCATGCCGCCGCCCACAAGCTGGCCAAGCAGCAGGTAGGTGCCCAGACCGCCGGCAATCGCAATACCGTAGACCACCGTCTTTTGCGCCTTGGGCAGCTTGATGGTGATCTCGCCGGACGCGGAGCCCTCGTCGCCGTCGGCACTACCGGCAAGCGGCGCCACAAAGCCAAAGACGGGCGCGGTAAAGAGCGCCGTCAGGGCAGCCTGGGTACCCAGCAGCGTGAGCTCCCTAAACTCGGCGCCAAAGCGACGCATACGGTCGCCGACCCAGCTGCACAGACCCGCGATAACGCCGGTCAGGCCGGCCTCCGGTCCAATGCTTCCGCCAAACAGCAGCGGCAGCAATGCCGCGAGCGAAAGCTTGCCCAGGTTGTCGTACGGGTAGCGCCCGTCTTGCTTAACCTTGGCCATCACCTGGTTGAGGTCATCGGTCTTGGTGCCTGTCATCTTTTCGTACAGACCGATTAACAGGCCGCCCAGCAGACAGACAAAAAACGGGTACGGCAAAAAGCCAAACGGGCCGCTGGCAAGCTCGGGCGAAGCGACGCCCAGCGCGTGCGGAATCTCGGTCCATAGATAGTCGATACCGTGCTCCATCGCAAAAAAGAACAGCCAGACCGCGGCACCTGCGAACGCACCGGTCACGGCAACGCTAAGTAAAAACAGCGCGCGGTTTTTGGGTTTGGCAAGGTTATCCATCGGGTCCTCCCGCGGTCAAAGTCGACATAGTTACGTTTTATTGTAGAGCGAGCGTTGCCCGAACGAGCCAACCGTCTGCGCCGCGAACGGCACCATTGGGAGCCATAGTGGGGCAAGCTCAAGACTTATCCGTTGATAATCGAGGCAATCTCGCGCAAATCGTCGGCAAAGTAGATACCTTGCTGGCGCTGCGGGCTCGATAGGCCCTTATCAATCATGTGCCCGAGCAGCGCCTTGAGGTCGTTGTAGTAACCGTCCAGGTTATACAGGATGCACGGAGCACTCAGGTGCCCCAACGACACAGCGGACATGACCTCGGCAATCTCCTCGAGCGTGCCCGTCCCGCCGGGAAAGGCGATGAACACATCGCCGAGCTCAATCATCTTGGCTTTGCGCTCGGCCATATCGCTCGTCACGATAAGGTCGTCGATGCCGTCATGTTGAAACTCGGCCTCGATAAAAAAGCTCGGCTCAACACCCGTCACGTGTCCGCCGGCATCGAGCACGCTATCGGCGAGCGCGCCCATCAGGCCCGATTTGGACCCGCCGTATACCAGCGCGTGTCCGTTGGCGCCAATCCAGTTGCCCAGCTCCTGTACCGCGGGCAGAAATGCCGGGTCATTGCCAGTGTTGGCACCCAGGTACACGGTGATGTTCATATTTGTCCCCCTGTTGTGGCGCACGACGTTCGTCTTAGCGCTGGCGTCGACGATACTCGCGCACGCGGCGTGACAGATCGGCGAGCTCGTCACGATCGAGCTCTTCCAAATGCTCAAGATCGTCCATAAAACGAGCCATGGTGTCCTTTTGACGCATCTTGATAAGCGTATTGCAGTAGTTCACCGCCACGCCCGTGAGCATGGCGATGTAGAAGATGCTGATAACGCTCAAGACGACGGTAATCTGTCTCTTATACACATCTCCGAGCCCACGAGACCGAGGCTGAACTCGTAT
>UQSC01000067.1 GCA_900543615.1 uncultured Collinsella sp.
TCTACACAAGGCTATTCGTCGGCAGCGTCAGATGTGTATAAGAGACAGCTATAGCCCGGTCGAGATTTTCACTGCTCGCCAGGCTCCCGGCAATGGATTTATCTTCGGTACCGACGATAAGGGTCGCGACATTCTGTCGCGCATGCTCTACGGTGGTCGTTACTCGCTGATCATCGGCTTTGGCGCCACTGCCATGGCTCTGGTCTGCGGCTCGGTCGTGGGCGCCCTCGCGGCAGTTTCGCGCAAGTCCGTTTCCGAGGCGATCATGCGCATCCTGGACATCATCATGTCCATCCCGGGCATCGCCCTCGCTGCCGTCTTCGTCTCCATCCTGGGCAATTCCGTGCCGTCGATCATCTTCGCCATCGGCTTTATGTATACTCCGCAGATTGCCCGTATCGTGCGCGCCAACATCGTGTCCGAGTACGGCGAGGACTATGTCCGCGCGGTCATCGTTTCCGGCGCCAAGGCTCCGTGGATTTTGATCAAGCATGTTCTGCGCAACTGCATCGCCCCGATCATGGTCTTCACCGTTACCCTGGTCGCCGACGCCATCATCTTCGAGGCCTCGCTGACCTTTATCGGCGCTGGTATCCAGGAGCCCACCGCTACCTGGGGCAACATCCTCGCCGATGCTCGCGGTGGCGTGCTTGCCGGTCGTTGGTGGCAGGCACTGTTCCCGGGCCTGGCCATCATGATCACCTGCCTGGCGCTCAACATCCTCTCCGAGGGCATTACCGACGCCATGGCCGCTGCTCCCTCCGCCGCCCTGGATCCGACCGACTCCTCCAAGCGCCGCGAGGCCGACCTGCTGGTCTCCGACCCCGTACGCGCTTACAAGGAGCAGGCTCAGTCCCTGTCCGCCCGTCTTGGCGCTCTGCGTGATGTCGAACTCAAGCGTAACGACCGCCATGTGCCCGATGAGTCCGTTGAGCCGATCCTTTCGGTACGCGATTTCTGCATCCAGTTTGAGCACCACGGTGATATCAACGTCGTCGATCATGTCAACTTTGATGTCCGTCCTGGCCAGACCATGGGCCTGGTCGGTGAGTCCGGCTGCGGTAAGTCCATCACCACGCTGGCCATCATGGGCCTGACCGACGATGACGAGCATCTTTCCGGTGAGGTTCTCTGGGAGGGCCGCGACTTGCTCAAGATGAGCAAGAAAGAGTGGTTCGGCCTGCGCGGTACCGATATCGCCATGGTCTATCAGGACGCCCTGTCCTCGCTCAACCCCTCCATGCTCATTTCCGCTCAGATGAAGCAGCTCACCAAGCGTGGCGGCACCCGTAGCGCCGAGGAGCTCCTGGAGCTCGTCGGCCTCGATCCCAAGCGCACGCTCGAGAGCTATCCGCACGAGCTTTCCGGCGGCCAGCGTCAGCGTGTCCTGATCGCTATGGCCCTTACCCGCGACCCCAAGCTGGTCATCTGCGACGAGCCCACGACCGCTCTGGACGTTACCGTCCAGAAGCAGGTCATCAAGCTGCTTAACGACCTTCAGGCCAAGCTCGGCTTTGCCATGATCTTCGTTTCGCACGACCTGGCACTGGTCGCCGAGGTCGCCCATAACATCACGGTTATGTACGCCGGTCAGGTTATCGAACAGGCGCCCACCAAGGAGCTGCTCACCAACCCGATCCACGAGTACACTCGCGGTCTTCTGGGTTCCGTCCTGTCCATCGAGAGCGGTTCGGGCCGCCTGCACCAGGTGCCCGGCGCCGTTCCGAGCCCGCGCGATTTCCCCAAGGGCGATCGCTTCGCACCCCGCTCGAGCCATCCGCGCATTGGCCTGGACACCCGTCCGGTCTTCAAGCGCGTGCCCGGCACCGAGCACTTCTATTCCGAGCTCCCCGATGAGGTGCTCAAGGCAAATGGTTTGACCCCTCACGCGGAGGTGATGTAGATGAGCGAGACCGCAGTCAACGGCGTCGAGCCGATCATCTTCCTTGATGACGTCCACGTCACCTTTAGGACCCGTACCGGCTCGATTCTGCACCCCAACCTGGTTCACGCCGTCCAGGGTGTAACGATTAAGCTCATGCCCGGCCAGACGATCGGCATCGTCGGCGAGTCCGGTTGCGGCAAGTCCACCACCGCCAACGTCATGTGCGGCCTGCAGGCCCCCACGAGCGGCAAGGTCTACTTTAAGGGCAAGGACGTTACCAAGCGTACCGCCGAGGACCGTCGCCACATGGGCCGCGTCATCTCGGTCGTGTTCCAGAACCCGGCCACGGCGCTCAACCCCCGCATGGTCGTTCGCGAGCAACTGCTCGACCCCATGCGCGTCCACAACCTGGGTACCGAGGCCGAGCAGGAGAAGCGCGTCAAGGAGCTCTTGGAGCTCACCGGTCTGCCCAGCTCCGCCGCCGAGGTTCTTCCCGGCCAGCTTTCGGGCGGCCAGCGCCAGCGCGTCGCAATTGCCCGTGCCCTGTCGTTGAACCCCGATGCCATCATCGCCGACGAGCCCACCTCGGCTCTGGACGTTTCGGTCCGCGCGCAGATTCTGAACCTGCTGACCGACCTTAAGAAGGAGCTCGGCCTGGCCATGGTGTTCATCAGCCATGACATCCAGACGGTCCGCTATATCTCTGACGACATCATCGTTATGAATGGCGGCAAGATCGTCGAGCAGGGCGAGGCCAAGCAGGTCTTCCAGCACCCTCAGGACCCCTACACCAAGATGCTGCTCGGCGCTGCGCCGTCGCTGCTGCATCCCAAGCTCGGCGAGTAGCCTCGCTTTCCCTCCCGTGCGCCCGGTTCCCTTACCGGGCGCACCTCCGTTGCGATTTCGAAAGGTTGGGTTCACGAGCCATGCCAAGTGCTCAGGAGCTACAACAGCAATTTGGTGAATATCGAGGCGCTATGCCCCGTCCATCGGATTTCGATTTCTTTTGGAAGGACCGCATGGCCGAGGCCGACGCCGTCGAGCTCGATTATGCGATTGAGGCGGCTTCGGTTGCGGATTCCGCGACCTGTCGGTTTTTCGACCTCTGGTATACCGGCATGTGTGGTGCACGCCTGCATGCCAAGTACCTTAAACCCGTCTCGGACGAGCCTGTGCCATTGGTACTTCAGTTCCATGGGTATCCGGGTGCGAGCCGCAGCTGGTTTGAGCAGGCGTCGTTTGCGGGCATGGGCATGGCGCTCATTGCTCTCGATTGCCCTGGCCAAGGAGGCCCCTCCGAGGACATTGGTGGATTTGAGGGCACGACGGTCGCGGGCCATATCGTCGCCGGTATCGACGGCGACCCGGCCAACCTCTACTATGTCCGCCTACATCAGGATATTCGCATTCTGTGCCGTATCGTTCGCGAGCTCGAGGGCATCGATCTTACCCGCGTGTATGTGAACGGCGCATCGCAGGGCGGCGGTTTGGGTATTGCGACCTGCGCGCTCAATAGCGATTTGGTTGACCGCGCGGCCATCCTCTATCCCTTCTTATCGGATTTCCGCCTGGTTTGGGATTTGGACGCCGACGATATTGCCTACGAGGGCCTGCGCTATTGGTCGCGCTGGTTTGACGAGGACTCAACTCGTATCGAGGAAGCCTATGCCAAGCTGGCGTACTTCGATTCCAAGAACTTTGCCCCCATGGTCAAATGCCCCGTGCTGTTTGGCACGGGCACAGCCGATATCGTCTGCCCGCCGGCGACGCAGTTTGCGGTCTACAACAACCTGACCTGTGAAAAGCGTCATGAGTTCTTTGAAGGTTTTGGCCACGAGGAGATTCAGGACTTTGATGATCTGATCATTCCGTTTTTCTGCGAGGGAGGGGAGGCTCATGTCTAAGTGCGAGAGCAATGTTGACGAGCTGATAGTCCCCGGGCTCGTGGGAATTCCTGGAACGGTTTCGTCAAGGCTCGCAGAATATCGGGACTGGCACGGTGATGTCCAAGCAGATGTTTCTGATTTAGAGACATGCGCTTCGAATCTTGAGATTCAAGGCCTGGCCATTACGGCGATTGACTTTGTTAACCCCTGCGCCCGTTACTCGGAGGTTTCCTTTGAGCTCGGTGACGATGCGGTCCACGCTCGTTTGATTGAGCCTGTCGGTCGTGCCCGAGTATCTGAGCGCGTGCCGCTGTGCCTGATGTTCCACGATATCGATCGGCCTGTGCGCGGCTGGCATCACATGACGAGATTTGCCGCCATGGGGTATGCCGTCCTCGCGCTGGATGACGATGTTGCTGGTGCGGACGGCCTGCAGCGGGGGATTGCTTCACCCGCTTTTGTCGGGCGCGTCCGTTGGGGTTGCGCGATGGCGAAGGTTGCGCGCAATCTTGATGGCATGGACCCCGACCGCATTTTTGCGTGGGGCGAGGGCCTTGGCGGCGGTGTTGCGCTGGCGGTTTCCGCTCTGGACGAGCGGGGCCTTGCCTGCACGGCGGTTGCCAATCCAATCCCCGGTGGCCTCGAGGCTCTGTCGTCTCGGGTGCGCGGATCGGTGCTCATGGGCACATCGCTTATGGACGCCGTGAGCGTTCCCAAGGGTCAGTTTGCCGTATTCAACGGTCTTGAGTGTGACCGGAGGCATATCATCTATGCCAAATACGCTCACGAGCGCATCAATGCGTTCGAAAACGAAGTCGTCGACTTCTTTAACCAAACGTTCTACCCGTGTTCTTTGGCCTAGACGGCCTGGACACTGCCAACAAGAGTGGGTGGCATAGGGCCGCCCGCCAGACAACTAAGGAGATTCTTGTGGCAACTCAGAAATTCACCGGCGTTATCCCTCCCGTCGTTGTTCCCGATACCGAAGACCACCAGCTTGATGTTGCCTCCTTTGAGCGCAGCATCAACCGCATGATCGATGCCGGCGTCGATGGCCTGTTCTTCCTGGGCTCCTCGGGCGAGGTCGTCTTCTCCACCGACGAGCGCCGTCGCCAGATTGTCGCCGAGGCCGTGCGCATCGTCGACCACCGCGTTCCCGTTCTGGTCGGCATCATCGATACCGAGACCGAGCGCATGATCGAGCATGGTAAGGTCGCTCAGGAGCTGGGCGCCGATGCGCTTGTCGCCACCTGCCCGTTCTATGCCCTGCAGGGCATGACCGAGGTCGAGGAGCACTTCCGCATCCTGCACGAGGAGCTCGACCTGCCCATCTTCGCCTACGACATCCCCGTGTGCGTCCACACCAAGCTCCCCTGGAAGCTCCTTGCCAAGCTCGGCGCCGAGGGCGTCCTGGCCGGCGTCAAGGATTCCTCGGGTGATGACATCTCGTTCCGCTACCTCGTTCAGGAGAACGAGAAGAACGGCCATCCGATGAGCATCCTCACCGGTCACGAGGTCGTTGTCGACGGCGCCTACCTCGGTGGCGCCGACGGTTCCGTCCCGGGTCTCGCCAACGTTGAGCCCGAGGGCTACGTGCGTCAGTGGAAGGCCGCTCAGGCCGGCGACTGGGCTACCGTCAAGGCCGAGCAGGATCGCCTCAACGAGATTTCCCACATCTGGGATGTCACCTCGGGCGTTCAGGGCTATGCCGGTGGCGTCGGCGCCTTCAAGACCGCTATGAACCTCATGGGCATCTTCGACAGCCCGACCATGCCGCGCCCGGTGAAGGCCATGACCGGCGAGAACGTCGAGGCGATTAAGAAGGTCCTCCAGGACAACGGTCTCCTTTAAAGCTTTCCCAGGCACCCGACCTCGCCGTTCAACCGTGCGGCCATGACCCATTAGGTCAATGGCCACACGGTTTCTCGGCGATCTCGGGCACCTGGAAAACCTTTACCGCGCTGTGACGGCTAGCCTGACGGCGCATTTCCTGTAGTTGTTTTTATCTCCGAAGGAGAGCGACATGGAGAACAAGTACGTCTGCTCTGTCGATATCGGCGGAACTAAGATCGCGACCGCCATTATGGAGTACCCGGCTGACGGCAGCGTGCCCCATCCCGTTTTTGAGGCCGAGGTTCCTACCGAGGCCCAGGAGGGCGGCGAGGCCGTCTTCCAACGTATCGAGGCGTCCATCAAGGCTGCTCTTGAGGCGAATCCCGATGTCGAGGTCCTCGGTGTCGGTATCGGTGCCGCAGGCGTCGTCGATCCCAAGACGGGCGCCATCGCGTATGCCAACGAGATTATGCCCGGCTGGTCCGGCGTTCAGTTGGGGCCGCGTCTGCGCGAGGACCTTGGTCTTCCCGTTGCCGTTGTGGGCGACGTGCAGGCTCATGCTCTGGGCGAGGCCCACTGGGGCGTCGGCAAGGGCAAGTTCTCCGTCTTGTGCCTGGGCATCGGCACGGGCATCGGCGGCGCATATGTCGAGAACGGCCGCGTGATGCAGGGCTTCCATGGTGCTGCCGGCCATATGGGCCACATCGAGTGCTCGGCTGCCGCCGGCATTCCCTGCGCCTGTGGTCGTTCTGGCCATCTTGAGTCGGTAGCCTCGGGCACCTCGATTGGCCGTATGTACGACGAGCGCTTCGGTCGCGTCGACCCCAGCCGTCCTTCGGTCGGTCGCGACGTGAACGACCTGTGCCGTGCTGGCGACGCAAAGGCGACCGAGGTCATCCATGACGCCGGCTTTGCGCTGGGTGCCAGCTTGGGCTCGCTCGCTAACATCCTGGACCCTGAGGTCATCGTGCTTTCGGGCGGCGTGATTCACCAAGGTCCCGATTGGCGTTCGCAGACGTGGAAGGATTCGGTGCACGAGGGCTATGCCAGCCAGGCGCTCGATCCGCTTCAGGACACGCCGATCCTCATCGGTTCTCTGGAGGGCGATGCTCCGCTCATCGGTGCCGCCGAACACCTTCTTGCATCGTTGAAGTAAACATAACTACCAAGTGCGCCTTCTGAGGTGCCGCAGATTGACGTGAAAGAGGAGCGAAGCGTACTTCGGTACGTGAGCGACGGTTTGAACGTCAAGGTGCGGTGTCTCAGAAGGCTGTTTTGAGAAAGGTTGAGTCGAACATGACCGTCGATCCTTTGATTCAATCCCTGAAGGGCAAGCTCGTCGTGAGCGTTCAGGCGTATATGGGCGAGCCGCTTCGCACACCCGAGACCATGGCTCAAATGTCTCGCGCTTGCGAGCTCGGTGGCGCCGCCGCCATTCGCTGCCAGGGCCTTGCCGACATCGCCGCCATTAAGGGCCGCTGCGAGGTCCCCGTCATCGGCTTGTGGAAGGATGGGCACGAGGGCGTCTACATCACGCCGACGCTGCGCCACGCTCGCGCCTGCGTTGCTGCGGGTGCCGATATCGTGGCGATTGACGCCACCGATCGCCCGCGTCCCGATGGCAAGACCGTCGAGGATACCTTCCGTCCGCTGCACGAGGAGGGCGTGCTCCTGATGGCGGATTGTGCCACTATCGAGGACATTCGCCGTGCGGTCGATATGGGCTTCGACCTGGTATCCACCACGCTTTCTCATGGTGTTGCCGCTATCGACTGCACCATGGCCGATGGCCCCGATCTGCCGCTTCTGCGTCAGGCGACCGAGGAATTCCCCGGTCTTCCCATCATCTGCGAGGGCCGCGTGCATACGCCCGAGGAGGCCCGCGCCGCGATCGATGCGGGCGCCTGGGCCGTTGTCGTCGGCACTGCCATCACGCACCCCACGAGTATTACAAGTTGGTTCAAGGCTGCGCTTGAGGCGTAAGACAGGCCTCGTATCCGCTTGGGGCGGTATACTCAATAAAGGCAATTGATCGCGCGGGATCCGCTGGCCGGGTCCCGCGCTTGTTTTAGGAGGCACACATGCAAAAGGGAGATGCCATGGATGCGGCGGAGCGCTCGGAGCGCATCCCCGATATCGTCATCATCACCGGAATGTCCGGATCGGGCCGAACACAGGCCATGCATGTGTTCGAGGACATGGGCTATTTTTGCATCGACAACTTGCCTCCGCGTCTGATCGCCCAGCTTGCCGAACTCGTCGGCATCAATACGGGCGTGGGCAGGCATCTTGCCGTCACCTGCGACCTGCGCAGCCAGGGCTTGTTCGATGAGCTGCTCGATGCCGTTGCCGCGCTCGAGGAGCGCGAGATGAGCTGTGACATCGTGTTTCTCGAGGCCTCTGACGAGGTGCTGATCCGTCGTTATAGCGAAAACCGCCGCCGCCATCCCATTGCCAAGCCGGGGGAGACTACGGCCGATGCGATTCAGCGCGAGCGCCTGCAGCTGCAGGGCGTTCGCGACCGAGCTGACATGATTATCGATACGAGCCGCTTGCGCACTTCTGCTCTGCGCAATAAATTGCGCATGGCGTTCTCCGAGCTGTCCGACCAGCAGCTCATGGACGTTCACGTGTTCTCGTTTGGCTTTAAGCACGGCATGCCCGTCGAGGCGGACATTATGATCGACGTCCGCTTCCTGCCCAATCCGTTCTACGATCCCGAGATGCGCACCATGACCGGTCTCGATAAAAAGGTCTCCGATTTTGTTTTGGACCATCCCAAGACCCAGGAGTTCTGGAAGGCCTGGACGCAGCTGCTCGATACGGTGATGCCGGGCTATATCGCGGAGGGCAAGCCGCAGCTTTCTATCGCCATCGGCTGTACGGGCGGTCAACACCGCAGCGTTGCCATCGCCGAGGCCACGGCACGTTATTTGGAAGGCGCCCAATATCACGTGAGCATTTCCCATCGCGACCTGTCGCGCGCCAACACGAAAGCATAGGCCTGCATGTCGTTTACCGCTGAGGTGCGCGACGAGCTTGCGCGCTGCGAACCCGAATGTGAATACTGCGATTTGTCGACGCTTGCCGCCCTGACGCGTGTGAGCGGTACACTTTCGCTGGCCGGCTCCGGGCGGTATCGTTTGACGGTCGCGACCGAGACGGGTGCCGTCGCGCGCACGATGATCACACTGACGCATCGCATCCTTAAGCTCAAAACGGAATTCACCGTTCGTAAATCGGTCTTGCATAAGGTCCGTAACTATCTCATTACCCTGCCCGATCAGCCCGACCTGGACAAGGCTCTGGTGCTGCTGGGCATTCTCGACCGCAGGGGAGGGCTCGTCGCTGGTGTTCCCCGGCACATCGTTGCCCGTCCCTGCTGCAGGCTTGCCTACATCCGCGGCGCGCTCATCGCCGGCGGTTTCGTGGCCGATCCCCGCGGCGACTTTCATTTGGAGATCGCGGTGCAGGGCGAGCAGTATGCTCGGGGACTTTGCGATCTATTGGAGCAGATTGGGGTCCATGCGCGCGTTAACGCGCGGCGCGGATCCTTTGCTGTCTACATTAAGAGCGCCGAGGAGATCGAGCAGCTCCTAAAGCTGATTGGTGCCAAGCGCAGCGTTGCCGAGATTGAGGAGGCGCGCGCGGTCAAATTGGTTAAGAACGACGTAAACCGTCGCGTGAATGCCGAACTGGCCAATCAGACCAGAAGTGCGGGTGCCGCCCAGCATCAGCTTGCGTTGATCGATGAGCTCGAACAGCGGGGTTTGCGCGACACGCTTCCGGACGCCTTGGCAGTCTTTTGCGACCTGCGCGAGCGCTATCCCGATCTGTCGCTGCGCGATCTGGGCGAGATGGCTGACCCTCCCTTGTCGAAGTCTGCCCTGTACCTGTCTCTTATACACATCTCCGAGCCCACGAGACC
>UQSC01000068.1 GCA_900543615.1 uncultured Collinsella sp.
GGCTATTCGTCGGCAGCGTCAGATGTGTATAAGAGACAGGCCTTGATGTATATGGGATGATGCGTCAGCAACACGTTGGCGCCGGCTTCTTGGGCGCGGCGAACATTAGCTTCGGTCGCATCGAGCGCGCAGGCAACGCCAGTGATATCGGCGGCGGGATCCCCCACGGAGAGCCCTATATGATCCCAACCCTCGGCGTCCGCCTTGGGATAGCGTGCCAGCAGCGCGCGCTCGAGCTCGGCGACGATCATGCGGCACCCACGATCGAGAGCAGCGTCTGAGCGAACTCATCCAGGTCAGCAGGGTTCACGCGGTCATCGAACGAGATGCGCAGCGCGCCCAGCGCCTGCTCGCGACCGATGCCCATGGCGCTGAGCACGTGGCTCGGGTCCATGCTGCCGCTCGAGCACGCCGAGCCGGCCGAAACCTCAAAGCCGGCGGCATCGAGCTTGACGATGAGCTCCTCGGAGTCCATGCCGTCAACGTAGATCGACACCATGCCCGGCAGGCGATCGGCCTGTGCGTAGTCGCCCATGGTGGCATGAATACGCGGATGGGCCGTAAGCGTGGCGTAGAGCTTGTCGGAAAGAGTTTGCAGCTTCTCGCGCTCCTCGGCCACATGGGGCGTCAGCGTGCGGGCGGCAGCGGCAAAGGCGAGCTGCGTGCGCAGGTCCTGCGTGCCGGCACGTCGTCCGGCTTCCTGTCCACCGCCAAAGATTCGGGGGCGCAGCGGCGTGCGGTTCTTAAGGTAGAGCGCGCCGGATGCCACAGGGCCGCCGATTTTATGCGCGGCAACGGACATGGCATCGACGCCCAGCTCGGTGACATCGAGCGGAATATGCAAATAGCCCTGGATGGCATCGGTGTGGAACAGGGCGCCCACGTTATGCGCGGCGGCGGCCAGCTCGCGGATGGGCTGCACCACGCCGGTCTCGTTGTTGGCTGCCATGATGCTCACGAGTGCGACGTCGTCGCCGAGCAAGTCGATCAGCGCGGCGGTCTCGATGTAGCCCGCACGGCAGGGCTGCACCAGATCGACGGTAAAACCGGCGGCACGCAGCAGCGGCAGGTTGTCCAGAATCGAATCGTGCTCGATGGCCGAAACGATTACACGATCGCGCTTGCGATCGCGCTGACGAGCGCCCTCTGCAAGACCGAGCAGCGCCAGCTGGTTTGCCTCGGTGCCGCCGTTGGTCAGGATTATCTCTGATGGGCGGACGCGCGCGCCAAAGCTGCGGGCAATCTCTCGACGCGCCACTTCTAGGCGCGCAGCGGCCTTGCGGCCGAGCGAATGCAGCGAGTTGGGGTTGACGCCGGCAAGCTCGCTGTCGTCATATTCGCGCTGCGCAAGGAGCGCCTCGGCGCGCATGGGCGTCGAGGCGGCATAGTCAAGATTCACGGGTATGCGGTTTTGACCTGCGGTCATAAGGGTTTATGCCTCCTGTGCGGCCTCGTTGCCCAGCTTCTGCAGCAGCGCAACCTCGGCGGCGGGATCTTCGGACTTAAATACGGCGGAACCGGCCACGAGAACGTTGGCACCAGCCTTGACGACCTCGGCGATGTTCTTGGAAGAAATGCCGCCGTCGACCTCGATCATGGGCGAAACGCCGTGGCGCTCGCACATGGCCTTGAGCTCGTGCAGTTTGGCAATGGTACCGGGGATAAAGCTCTGGCCGCCAAAGCCGGGGTTCACGCTCATGAGCAGCACCATGTCGACAACGTCGATGATGCTCTCGAGCACGCACACGGGGGTGGCGGGGTTGAGCACCACGCCGGCCTTGACGCCGCGCTGCTGTAGATGGGTGAGCGTGCGGTGCAGGTGCGTGGAGGCCTCGTAGTGGACCGTGATCATATCGGCACCGGCGTCGGCGTACCAATCGACCGTCTCGTCGGGGTTCGACACCATGAGGTGCGCGTCGACCGGTACATCGGTGGAGCGCTTGACGGCCTTAAGGATGTCAACGCCAAAAGTCAGGTTGCCGGTAAAGTGACCGTCCATGACGTCGAAGTGCACGTAGTCGGCACCGGCGATCTTGTCGAGTTCGCCCTTGAGGTTGGCCATGTCGGCCGAAAGGACGGACGGAGCGATTTTAATGGAACCCATGGTAGAAGCCTTTCTGCGCTAGTCGGTGAGTCCGTAGAACTCTTGAGAAGGGACGCGATCGGTAAGAATCTCGAGCGCCCTATCCAAAGTAACACCGTTGTAGAGCGTTTGCTCCACGGCAAAGGTGAGCGGAATGTCTACGCCCAGTGAACGGGCGAGTTCGCTGACGCTGCGGGCCGCGACGGCGCCCTCGACAACCATATGCGTGCGCGTCTGATACTCGTCGAGCGAAACGCCGTGGGCAAACTCGTAGCCAAAGGTGCGGTTGCGCGAGTGCTCCGAGGTGCAGGTGGCAATGAGGTCGCCCATGCCGGCAAGTCCCATGCAGGTCATAGCTTGGCCGCCGCGGGCATGTACCAGACGGCTGATCTCGGCCAGGCCGCGCGTCATGATAAGGGCGAGCGTGTTATCGCCCGCACCTGAACCGGCGGAGATGCCACATACGATGGCGATGACGTTTTTCATGGCGCCGCAGACCTCGACACCGGTCATGTCTTGCGACAGATAGATGCGGAAGGCCGTGGACAGCAGCAGCTCCTTAAAGGTCTCCCCTATCTGCGGATCTTCGCTGGCGATGACGGCGGCAGAAAGTCCGCCGCGGCAGATTTCCTCAGCATGGTTGGGGCCCGAGAGCGCCGCCACGCGCGACTCGTTGCCGATCTCGCTGGCGATAACCTCGCTCATGAGCAGGCCGGACTCGGGCTCAATGCCCTTGGTGAGGCAGAGCGTCGGGGTTTCGGCGGCGATAAAGGGAGCGGCCTGGTGGCACACGCTGCGAAGGTGCGTCGAAGGAACGGCAAAGATGATGGCCTCGGCGCCGTCGAGCGCCTGTACCAGGTCCGTGGTGGCGACGACGTTGCCGGGCAGTTCGTAGCCCACAAGGTAGCGGGGATTGCGGTGCTCGCTGTTGATGCCGTCGGCCGTCTGCTCGCTGTGGGCCCACATGGTCACGCGCTCGGCTCGCGCGGCAGCAAGGCCGGCGACGGCGGTTCCCCAGGAGCCGGAGCCAATCAGCGCAACATTCATGACTCTCTCCTACTTATCGTCGGGCTCGGTGACGCGCTTGGTAAACGAGAGCTTGGACTCCTTACCCGTCATGAGCTTTTTGATGTTCGCACGATGGGCCCACACCACAGTAATGCCGATCAGCGCCATGCAAAACTTAAGTCCGAGGCTGCTGTACGGAAAGACCGCGCAGGCAGCGATGGGAAGACCGATGGCCGCGGCAAGCGAGCCCACCGACACAAACTTGGTGATGGCGACGGCCACGATAAACATGCCCAGCAGCGACAGGCCAATTGGCCAATACCAGGCGAGGATGACGCCCAGACCAACTGCGATGCCCTTGCCGCCATGGAAGTTGAGGTAGGGCGAGAAGATATGGCCCCACACGGCTGCCAGGCAGATGACGCCGAGCATCCAGTCGCCGGCGGCACCGGGGGCCATAATGCTCACGGGGAAGCCATAGCCCAAGTCGGCAATGAGCGGACGCGCGATAAGGACGCAGATGGCGCCCTTAAGGCAGTCGAGCAACAGCGTGAGCGCGGCCACCTTAGGGCCGGCCACGCGCAGGGCGTTGGTAGTGCCGATGTTGCCGGAGCCCGCCTTGCGAATGTCGGTGTGGTTGAACACGCGGCCCAAGATCAGGCCAAACGGAATCGCCCCGATAAAGAACGAGACCACGGCGCAGATGGCGGTCAGCAGAATCGGATTATGCATCCTTTTGCTCCTTCTTCCTAAAGAAGAGTCGAATGGGCGTGCCGGCAAAGTCGAAGGTCGAGCGCATGCGGTTCTCTACGTAGCGCTGGTAGGTGTCGTTGACCAGGTCGCTGTGGTTGACGAAGAACGTGAACGTCGGTGGGTTGACGCCCGTCTGGGTCACGTAGTGCATGCGCAGGCGACGCTTGCCGTCTACCACGGTGTGGCCAAACTCGCGCAGGTCGGTGAGGAACGTATTGAGGCGCGAGGTGCTGATCTTTTGCGAGCGCGTCTTCTCGGCGGCGTCGACCATCGCCCAGATCTTCTCGACGCTGCGGCCAGTGAGGGCAGAGATGCGCAGGTACTGGGCCCAGGGAGCCATGACGCCCAGACGGCGGTCGATGGTCTCCATGCAGGCCTCGCGCTTACGGTCGTCGTCGAGCAGGTCCCACTTGTTGAGCAGCACCACGATGGCGCAGCCGCGCTCGATGGCCAAGCCCATGACCTTCTGGTCCTGCTCGGTGACGCCCACGGAGGCGTCGACGACGAGCAGCGCCACGTCGGCGCGGTCGATGGCGCGCAGGCCGCGGACCATGGAGTAGTACTCGATGTTCTCGTACACGGTGCTCTTCTTGCGGATGCCCGCGGTGTCGACCATGCGGTAGTGCTTGCCGTTGCGCTCCACGACGGTGTCGATGGCGTCGCGCGTCGTGCCGGCAATGTTGGACACGATAGAGCGATCGGCGCCCAGGATGCGGTTGAACAGCGAGGACTTACCGGCGTTGGGGCGGCCGATGATGGCCACGTTCAGCGCATCGGGGAACTCATCGGCGACCTCGTCCTCCTCCTCGGGCAACAGGGCCACGATGTCGTCGAGCAGGTCGCCCGTGCCGTGGCCATGCAGGGCCGAGAGCGGCGTGGGCTCGCCGATGCCGAGCGAATAGAACTCCCAGATGCTGTCGTTCTCGCGATCGGGGTTGTCGAGCTTGTTCACCAGCAGAAAGACCGGCTTGTCGCAGCGCTTGAGCATGCGGGCGACCGACTCGTCCTCCTCGGTGACGCCGGTGCGGCCGTCGACCACAAACAGGATGACGGCGGCTTCCTCGGCGGCGGCGAGGGCCTGGTCGCGGATGGACGTGGCAAAGACGTCATCGCTCTTGAGCGGCTCGATGCCGCCCGTGTCGACGATGGTGAACTCGCGGCCGTTCCAATCGGCCGTGTGATACGAGCGGTCGCGCGTGACGCCGCGGGACTCATGGACGATGGCGTCCGAGGTCTGGGCCAGGCGGTTAACGAGCGTGGACTTGCCCACGTTGGGGCGTCCGACGACGGCGACGATAGGTTTCATCTGCTCTCCTTTAATGGGTAGGGTCAGCGGAATTAGTAGAGTCGGCAGGCGCAACGCCAAGGATTTGCTCCAGGGTATCGAGCAGCTCATGCGGCATGGTCGACACCACATGAACCTCGGCGCCACGACTGGTAAGGCTTGCGAGTAAATCGTCACGATGATACTCGTCAAGCGTCATGCCGTCAGCGTTGAACATGAGCTTAGGCACAAAGAGCATAACCCCCGACAGGTCTTGCGGTAGCTGCTCCAGGATATCGCTGGCGACGATGAGGCCGGTTACGTCCACGTTGCCGCCAAAGTAGCGGTTTTTGATGGCCGTGACGGTGCCGGCAAGGCCGTGCGGCGATTCCACAAAGCGCGCGACCGTATCGCGCGCGCTGGCGCCCGAGAGGCACAGCAGACGCTGGCTGCGGGCGGCGATTGCCTCGCGAACGCGGGCAAGGCGCTTGGCGTCGACGGCAAGGACATCGTCTGTCTCGTCCAGATACGAGCGGATCATGCCGATGCCGTCGTAGTACTGCGGGTAGCCGTCGTAGAAATCAGCCTCGGGCGGCTCGATGCCGGCGTCCAGATAGAACTCGTCGCTCATCTGGAAGGTATGGCGGCCAAAGCGCTCGTAGGCACGGCCCTGGAAGGGCCGGATCATGGCGATGGTCTCGCGCGCCAGCTCGGGCTTGTCGCTGTAGGACCAGCTAAAGCGGTTCTGATGCTTGGTAAAACCGAGCGGCACGATGCCCAGGCTCGTGATCTGCTCGTGCTCCTCGCAAAAGCGTAGGGTCTTTTCCAACTCCTCGCCGTCGTTCATGCCGGGGCACAGCACAATCTGCGCGTGAATCTCGATACCGGCAGCCATGATGGCCTCGAGCACGTCCATGCCGCGCTGGGCGTTGCGGCCCATCATGCGGCGGCGGACATCGGGGCTCACGGCGTGGACCGACACGTTCATGGGGCTCATGTTGCGTTGGATGACGTTTTGCACGTCCTCGTCGGAAAGGTTCGTGAGCGTGACGAAGTTGCCCTGTAAAAAACTCAGGCGGTAGTCGTCGTCGCGAATGTAGAGCGTGGAGCGGCCGCCCTTGGGCAGCATGGTCATAAAGCAGAACACGCAGGCGTTGACGCAGGTGCGCATGCCGTCAAAGATGGGGCCATCGAACTCCAAACCCCAGTCCTCGCCGGGAAAACGGTCGAGCTCCACGGGGGTGATGGTGTTGTCGCGCGGGTCGAGAACCTCAAGTTCGACGGTGTCGTCGTCTGCTTCCCAAAGCCATACGATCATGTCGGTCAGCTGCTCGCCGTTGACCGTAAGCACGCGCATGCCCGGCTCGATACCCACATCCCATGCGGGCGATTCGGGACGCACGTTTTTAACGAGCGCGCCCTCACCCGGCTCGGGGTCGCGGCTGCGCCCGTAATCGGCCACCTCGGCGGCGTATGCGGGTACGGTCTGGTCCATGATTAGCGGCAAAGCTCCTTGATGCGCGCAACGGCGCGTTCGATGTGTTCTTGCGGGGTGGAGGCTCCGGCAGTGATGCCGATGTGGTGCGCGTCGGTAAACCATGCGGCCTCAAGCTCGGAAGCTTCCTCGATGTGATGCGTGCGCTCGCAGACGTCAGTGCAGATCTGTGCCAGGCGGCGGGTGTTGCCCGAATTTTTGCCGCCCACGACGACCATGCAATCACAGCGGTTAGCCAGCGATGCAGCCGCTTGCTGGCGCTCGCTCGTGGCAGCGCAGATGGTGTTGATCACGCGCAGTTCCTGCACGCGCGGGGTGATGGAGGCCACAACCTCGGCCAGGTTCTGCGCGGTTTGGGTTGTCTGCACAACTAGGCCCACCTTGCCCTTGAGCGGTAGCGCGTCCGCATCAGCAGCGCAACTCACGACCTGAGCGTCATCGCCGGCGTGGCCCAGGATGCCCTCAACCTCGGGGTGGCCCGGTTCGCCCACGACGATCACGCGGTAGCCCTCGCGTACCAGGCGCTCGGCGGCCACGTGGACCTTCTTGACGTAGGGGCAGGTTGCATCGACCACGGTAAGGCCACGCCCGCGAGCGGCATCGATGACCTGCGGCACCACGCCGTGGGCGCGAATGATCACGGTGCCCGAAGCGGTGTCGTCCAAGGTGTCGGCCAGACCGACGCCTGCCTCGGCGAGCTCGCGCACCACGATGGGGTTATGGATGAGCGGACCCAAGGTATGGACCTGAGTGCACTCCCCTGCCTGCGGCGCGGCGGCCAGCGCCATATCGAGCGCACGCTGTACGCCGTAGCAAGTGCCGGCGTGGGCAGCGATCTCGATGGTGGGCGCGTTTGCCTGGTCAGACGCGGTCGCGGCGGTGTTCGTCACGTTCTCGCTCATGGCTAGAACCTGCCCGGATGCTCGTCGCATAGATCGTCTCGCATGGCGTAGACGCGGTTCATGGCCTCGGACTCAAACCATTCCAAGCGCTCCGTGCGCTTAAGTCCGGCCGGCGCGTCCGAAAGCGAGACGGCCTTGCCGGCACGAATCCAGCATTTCTTGGGACGCATGAGCTTTTTGCCCGCGGGCGTGATGTCGGACCAGCCGCAGATGGCGAGCGGGTTGACGGGTGCCTTGCCCATCTGAGCAATGAGCGCAAAACCGCCGTGGACCTCGGGCTTGATCTCGCGCGAGCGGATGCGCGTGCCCTCGGGGAAGATCAGAACGTCCTCGCCGCGCTGCAGCGCATGCTGGGCGGCGCGCAGGCACTTCATATCGGCAGTACCACGCTCCACGGGGATGCCGCCTACGCGGCTAAAGGCCCAGCGCACAATCTTGCTCTTGGCGAACTCGGATTTAAAGATGGGACGAATGCGGCGGCCCCCAAAGAACAGCGCGGTCTCCACAGCCAAGAGCTCGGCCATCGAGGTGTGGTTGCAGATGACTACGCTCCCGCGGCCGTCCTGGCGCTCAAACAGCAGATCGGCATCCTCGACCTTCCAACGCCACATGAGCTTGGAGAAGGCCCAAAGGATGGCCATGACTACGACGACGGTGCCGCGGATGAGCGCTGGGAACTCTGCATAAGGAGCGTTGTAATAATCCTCGGGCGTCTGCTTAAACAGGCGCATGGGCTACCTCCTCTGGTTGATGAGGTCCTCGATTATCGAGACGACCTCATCGATGGTGTGGGCGGTGGAGTCGACGTGCACGGCGTCCTCGGCGGGCACGAGCGGGGCGACCTCGCGGCTGCTGTCGAGCTTGTCGCGCTGCTTAAGGGCGTCGAGGGTCTCGTCGACCTCGGCCTCGAGCTGCTCGGACGTGAGCGGCTGGGCGTCGTTTTGGTGACGCTGCAGCACGCGGCGACGGGCGCGCTCGCGCGGGTCGGCGGTCAGGAAGACCTTGACCTGCGCGTTAGGGAACACGACGGTTCCGATGTCGCGACCCTCGGCCACGATATCGCGGTCCTCGGCTGCGCGGCGCTGGTGGATGAGCATGGCGGCGCGCACGCCCGGGTAGGCCGAGACCTTAGATACGTTGGCGTCGACCTGCGGGGTACGAATGGCAGCCGAAGCGTCCTGGCCGTCGATGGTCAGGCGCGTGTCCTCGCCGGTGCCGTTGGTAAAGCGAATCTCGATCTGCTCGGCGAGGGCGTCGATGGCCGCCTCGTCGTCCAGATCGATGCCGCGGTCGAGCGCGGCGAAGGTGACGGCGCGATACATGGCGCCCGTGTCGAGCTTGTTAAAGCCCAGCTGGCGGGCGATCTCTTTGGCGATAGTGGACTTGCCGGAACCGGCGGGGCCGTCGATGGCGACGATCATGCAATGCTTCCTTTCGATGATTGACGTGCTGGTATGGTTCGCGGGCGCTGGGGCGCGGCGGGTTGCCTAGCCCGTGTAGCGCTCGCGGTAGGTGTTGCGCTTGGGTGCGGAGCCGTGGCTGCCGTGGTGACGCGTGCGGCTGGCAGGCGTGTCTTGGGGCTTGCCGCCGTTGCGCTTGGAGCTCGCCTGCTTGGGCGGGATGCCACCCGCTTTAAGGATCTGCACCTCGCGGTCGGTGAGCTCGCGCCACGAGCCCTTGGCCACGCCCTCGAGCTCAAGGCCGGCAAAGTTGCAGCGATGCAGACGGATTACCGGATGGTGAATCTTGCTCAACATGCGCTTGACCTGATTCTTGCGGCCCTCGCGGATGATGACCTCCACGGCGGTGGTACCGGGCTTCACACCCTGCGGGGCCACGGCTTCAGCCTCGCGCGCGTTGATGATGCGACAGATTGCCGGCTGGCACGGGCCGTCGTCGAGCTCGATGCCGCGGCGGAGTGGTTCCAAGTCTCGATCGGTCAGTTGGCCATACACGAGTGCCTGGTAGGTCTTATAGCTGTCTCTTATACACATCTGACGCTGCCGACGAATAGCCTTGTGTAG
>UQSC01000069.1 GCA_900543615.1 uncultured Collinsella sp.
ATCTGACGGTCGGTAAGCTTGAGCGTCTCGGCCGTTGCCTTGGGCGGGAGCTCCAGCTTGCGCTCGATGCCGTCCAGACCAGCCGCCAGCGTGACGGCGTTGACCAGGTACGGATTGGCCATGGGATCGGGACTGCGCAGCTCGATGCGCGTGGACAGCTGCTTGCCGGGCTTGTAGACCGGAATGCGGACCATGCTTGCGCGGTTGCGCAGACCCCACGTGGCGTACTGCGGCACGGAGTCGCCACCCGTGGTGATGCGCTTGTACGAGTTGACCGTGGGGTTGGTGATGGCGCTGATCTCGCGCGCGTGCGCCAGGATGCCGGCCATGTAGTGCTTGGCGATATCGGAGAGGTGGTACTTCTCGTCGTCCTCGCCCCAAAAGACATTGTTGCCGTCGTGGTCGAACAGCGACTGGCACAGGAACATGGCGCTGCCGTCCTCGCCTGCCAGCGGCTTGGGCATAAAGGATGCGTGGCAACCGCTCTCGTAGGCCTGCTGCTTAATGATGAGTTTGGCCGTGGTGATGGCGTCGGACATGCTCAGGGCCTCGGCGTGGCGCAGGCTCATGCCGTGCTGCGAGCGGCCGGCGGCGTGGAAGGTGTACTCCACCGGCACGGACATCTTCTCGAGCGTGAGGACCGTGTTGCGGCGCAGGTCACGAGCGGCATCGCTCACCGAAAGATCGAAGTAGCCCACGTTGTCGAGCGGCTCGGGGGTGTGCTCGTCGGGGAAGTAGTAATACTCCAGCTCGGCGCCCACGTTGAGCAGATAGCCAGCCTTCTCGGCCTTGTAGAACATGCGGCGCAGGGCATCGCGCGGGTCGCCGGCAAACGGCTTGCGATCGGGAGTGCACACGTCACAGAACACGCGGGCGACGCCGTTGTGGCTCGGACGCCACGGCAGAATCTGGAAGGTCGAAGCATCGGGAAACGCCAGCATGTCGGCTTCCTCGGGCGTGGCAAAGCCCTCGATGGCGGAGCCGTCAAAGCCAATACCCTCCTCAAAAGCGACCTCGAGGTCCTCGGGGCTAATGGCAAAGTTCTTGAGGCGGCCGAGAATGTCGACAAACCACAGACGCACAAAGCGGATGTCACGCTTCTCTACGGAGCGAAGTACGTAATCGATGTTCTGCTGGTTCATGTCGCTCCCCTTTCTTTCGGGCGGGTTTCGACTGGTCTATATCGCAGATACTATCGCAGAAAAATGTTTCCGCAGGGTTAAAGCGTATCAAGCGCTCAAAAAACGTGTGCGAACAGGCCGTTGCGAACGAGCGGTTAGCGCGAGGTTGATGCGCGGTGTTCGATGTGGCCGGGGACCTCGATACGCTTGGGGGCGAGCTTTGCGGCCTCGCCCACCGTGGTGGTGACGACGTCGATGCGCTCGGACAGGCGCTCGACCACGCGCTCGGCGATGGTGAGGGTGTCCTGCGCGGCCGTGGTGACGCCGCCAAAGAGCACATGGTTCCAGGGGTAGTCGTCAAACGTCGCGATCTTGAGCCCCGCCGGCAGCGAGGGACCAAGCTGCGCCAGCGCCTCGGTCAGACGCAGGAAAACCAGGCCGTTGACGGCGATAAGGCCGAGCCTTTTGCCCGCGTAGTCGCGGATGGTCTTGTCCAAACGGCCAACGCCCGTGGCGCCACCGTCGGCCAGGGTGACGACCTCGCCCGCAAGGCCGCGGCGCGAAAGCTCGTCGGCAAAGGCCTCGGCACGCTCTCGACGCACGGGGCTATCGTCGCTTGCCTCGGTGAGCAGGCACAAACGCTCGCTGCCCGCAGCTGCCAAGGCGTCTACCAAGCCGGCGACCAGCTCACGGTTGTTAGATGTCACCAGGTCAACACCGCCGTCGGCAACATCGCGGTCGAGCAGCACGACGGGCAGACGTCCCGCTGCCGCGGCGATCGCCTCGTCATTGCCTCCGCAGGTGTTGACGACCAGGCCGTCCACGCCGGCATCGATAAGTCTGGTGAGCGACTCCGCTTCCTTAGCGGGGTCGTTGCCGCTAATGGCCGTCATGAGCGAGCAGCCGCGCGCCGCGGCGCTGGCGGAAAGGCCCTCGAGCATGGCGCTCGAGAACGGGTTGGCGATGTCAGCCAGAATCACACCGATGAGGTTCGTACGCGAGCTGCGCAGATTGCGCGCGGCGGCACGTGGGCGATAGCCGGTGCGCTCGATAACTGCCGCGATGCGAGCACGGGTCTCCTCGGTCATTTGCCCGGGGCGGTTGTTGAGATAGCGCGAGACCGTGGCCGGGCTCACGCCCGCCTCGGCGGCAATGTCCTTGATTCTCATCTGCGCCATAGCGCACCCCGTTTCCCAATGTCGGCAGTCTGAGCCATTTTAGGCATTTTTTAAAAATCTCGGTTGCAAAACGCTGTAGGTGAGTATACTACAACTCGAAACGAAACCGATTTCGTAAACCGATTTCGGCGAGCGTTGGCACGCAGGTGCAAAGACGCACCCTACCGTCTTGGCACCTGCGTGCCAACGCCATATCAAAGGTGTACGCACGAGTAAAAGGAGCTGCGCGACCATGGGTAAAACGGTTCTTACCTTCGGCGAGATCATGATGAGACTCTCGCCCAAAGACCACCTGCGTATTGAGCAGGCAACCGAGTTTGACGTCCGCTACGGCGGCGCCGAGGCCAACACTGCGCTTTCCCTGGCCTACCAGGGCGACAAGGCCGCTTACGTCTCCGTTGTCCCGGCCAACCGTCTGGGCGAGTGCGCCCTGCGTTCGCTGAAGGCCTACGGCGTCGACACCACGCGCGTCGTGCGTCAGGGCGACCGTCTTGGCTCCTATGTGTTTGAGGTCGGCGCCTCGCAGCGCGGTAACGGTTGCGTCTACGACCGCAAGTACTCTGCCATCAACATGGCCAAGCGCGACGTCTTTAACTGGGACGAGATCCTCAAGGGCATCGATGTCTTCTATTTCTCCGGCGTGACCCCCGCCGTCTCCGATGAGATGGCTGCCGCCTGCAAGGATGCCCTCACCGCCTGCCGCGCCAAGGGCATCACGACCGTGTGCGACGTGAACTATCGCGGCAAGATGTGGTCGCCCGAGAAGTCGCAGGCCACCATGAAGGAGCTCCTGCCGCTCGTCGACATCTGCATCGCCAACGACGAGGATGCGCCTGCTGGCCTCGGTATGACCTGCGTCTCTGGCTCCCTTGCCCACGGCATCGAGGAGCGCGACACCTATGTCGAGATGGCCCGTCAGATTTGCGCCGAGTACGGCTGCAAGAAGGTCGCTTCGGTCGTCCGCAACATCTCCTGCGTCGAGCGCTCCATCTGGATGGGCATGCTCTATGACGCCGAGAGCGGCGAGCACTGGTTCTCCCCTGCTCACGATGTGCACGTGCTCGAGGGTGTTGCCGCCGGCGACGCTTTCAACGCCGGCCTGGTCCACGCCCTCATCAACGACTTCGATCCGCAGGCTGCCGTCAACTACGCGATTGCGGCTTCGATCCTCAAGCTCACCATCAAGGGCGACTCCAACTTGGTGACCGCAGACGAGATCGCAGCCGTAGCATCAGCCGCCGACGGTGGCACCCGCGTCGCGCGCTAGTCCGTCTCCATTCCGCGGGCCGCAGCTTTCCAATCCCATACCCCTGCGGCCCGCTCCCCGATTCCTCCGGCCGGGCAAAACCACCAGTCCCATTCCGGTTTTGCCTGGCATTCCCTACATGACTGGTCGAGCAGCCGGTTTTGGAATTGCTTGAACCCCAAGCGGTGCCTCCGATAACCAATCCAAAATCGGCTCCTGACCAGCACATTTGGTAATCACGCGCCCATGCGCGCCACACATCGAAAGGAACATCATGTTCGATCAGTTCTACACCACGCTTGAGTCCCTGGGCATCGTGCCGGTCGTTGTGCTCGACAAGGTCGAGGACGCCGCTCCGCTCGCCCACGCCCTTATGGCAGCTGGCATGAAGTCCGCCGAGGTCACCTTCCGCACCGCCTGCGCCGCCGAGTGCATCGCCGCTATGGCCGAGGCCGAGCCCGAGATGTGCGTTGGCGCCGGCACTGTCCTGACCGTCGAGCAGGTTGAGCAGGCCCGCGCCGCCGGTGCCAAGTTCATCGTCTCCCCGGGTTACAACGAGGACGTCGTGAAGCATTGCATCGACATCGAGCTGCCCGTCCTTCCCGGCACCGTGACCCCCTCCGAGGTCACCGCAGCCGAGAACCTGGGCCTCAAGGTCACCAAGTTCTTCCCCGCGTCCCAGTATGGCGGCCTGAACACCATCAAGGCCCTCGCCGCTCCGTTTGTCGGTCACCGCTTTATGCCTACCGGCGGCGTGAGCACCGCCAACGTCGAGGAGTACCTGAGCTCCTCCGCCATCATCGCCTGCGGTGGCACCTGGATGGTCAAGCCGGCCCTGTTTGCCGACGGCGACTTCTCCAAGGTCGAGCAGATCGCCCGCGAGGCCATGGACGTCGTCAAGAAGGTCCGCGGCTAGGTTTAGCTCTCTATCGTGAAAGGGGGCGTACCCTAGACCTCGCCCCCTTTCTTTTAAAGCGGCTCGGAAGCGCGCCGTTTCCGTCACGAACAAGAACCAAAACCGTCTTGTATGCTGATAGAACGTGACGTAAGCGACACGCCCCCCGAGCCGCTTTGTATAATCGGCTGGCAGTCGCGCTCAACTGAGCCACTTCGGTAAAAGCCGAGCCATCAAAACAGCTGCGGCGCCGTCTGGAGGAATGGACCCTTGCTTCCGGTCTTTTCCTCCAAGCGGTGCCGCAGCTTTGTGTCCCGGTTACGCCCCAACGCAGTTGCGGTGAAATAGGGACTGTTTGCGCCACCTAGGCCGCAAAACAGTCCCTATTTCACCGCAACTTATATGGGGATTGATTAGATGGCCGAGTCTTTGGACAGCTCAAAATAGTCGGGATGCAAGGCGATAACCGGACCTTGCTCTTCGGGCATCAGGTGCAGGTGTGTCTCTGCCAGATAGCTCGCCGCGTCGGTATCGCCCCTCTTAATGGCCTCGAGAATCCGGCGATGCTGCCGACGAATCGGCTCCCAATCCAGATCCTGTGACACCATACGCAACCAGTTGTATCGCTCAAAATGCGTATTGACGCTCTTCATCCAATCCCACAACATATGACGGCCGGCAATCTCAAAACACGTCTCATGGAACAGGTTATCCAGATCAAAGAAACGACGCGTCTCGCTATGGTCGAGCGACTCGGACTCGGTAAGAATCTGCTCGAGCCGATGCTTTTGCTCGGGCGTGGCGGCCGAACAGCATTTAATAAGCACGCTTCTCTCGAGTTTCTCGCGCAAGAAACAGGCGTTCTCGGCACGCTCCATGCTGATTTTTGAGACATAGGTGCCGCTTTTGGGACGCGTTTCCACCAGCTCCTGCTCGCGCAGGCGCACAAAGGATTCGCGAATGGGCGTGCGCCCGATTCCCGTCTCCTTTTCCAGACCAATCGCCGAAAGGCGCGTGCCGGGCTTGAGCTCGGCATAGATAATCTTAGAGCGCAATGCGTTGTATGCCTGGTCTTGCAGGCTCTGATAATGCTGGTGTTGTTCCATAAAGCCCTCGGATAAGTCCTCGGTTAGTCGAATACCACCATGCAATACTATCGCATCCCCCGCCCCCTCATAAGTTGCGGTGGAATAGTTCCTGTTCAAGGCCTTCAGCAGCAAAAACAGGAACTATTCCACCGCAACTACAGCCAACGAGTTGTTGCGATTAGGTGAACGTTCACCTTTTTATTGTTTTTCTCTTCGCAAATAAAATCCCGTGCGTATACTTAGGCTCAAACGAAACCGATTTCGTTGAGCGCGGGCAATAGGATGCTAAGACGCACCCTACCATCTTGGCATCTTATCGCCCACGCAATACCATTTGCTTTCTTCCCGTCTCGTTGGACCTTTAGTCCCATTCCGGCACAGCGAGACACTTCCTAGACGACTGACCGTGGGGCCGGCTTTTCTGCTTTTGCAGCAGTGCCTCCGATAACCCTCTTTTGCCGGCCCGGGTCAGCTTTTTCACACAACCGAAAGGACGGGTAGCAACATGCGACCGCTCATCATCATGCATGGCGAGAACATCGACTGGTGCCATACCGTCATCAGAATGCTGATGTATCTTGTGGGCGTTGCAGTACTGGCACTCGGTATGAGTCTCCAGACGGCATCCGGCCTGGGCGTCGCCGCGCTCACGTGCTTTGCCACAACCCTATCCATGCTCACTGGCAAGACGCTCGGCTTTTGGATCACCGCAACCTACGTCGCCTACATCGTGGCGCAATTAGCCATCTTGCGAAGCGAGTTCCAGCCGCGCATCCTGCTCGAGTTGTTCTTCTCAACGTTGATTGGCGGCTTGACCGACCTCTTCATGGCGGTCAACCCACTGCATCCCACGGCACTCCCCACACAGATTGCGACCATGCTGCTCTCCCTCGCTGTCACCGCATTTGGCGTAAGTCTCGTCGTCAACATGGGCGTTGTCCCCAACGCGCCCGACGGCTTGGTGCAAGTCATTGCCGAAAAGCTTAAACGCCGCTTTGGTGACGTAAAAGTCGTGTTTGACTGCTCACATGTCGCCGCCTCGCTCGCGTTGTCGCTGATCTTTATGTACAACCTGGGCGGCTTTGGCGTCACGACCGCCATCTCGGCACTGTTCCTGGGCCATGTCATCAACGTCGCCAACAAGCTGTTCGCCCAGCGCTTTATCCGCGCGGCATTTGGAAAATAGCACCACCGTAAGAACCCGCGAACAGCGCTATACGTTGCTATATCTCACTATACTTTGCTATATCTTGCTATACTTTGCTATATCTTGCTATATCTTGCTATATCTTGCTATATCTTGAGCAAAGGTGGCTCACATGCAAACAAACCCTTTTAAGCCCACAGCAGGTAAAACACCTCCCACGATTATCGGCCGCGAAGATGTGCTCGAAGAATTCAATGAGGGCCTCGTCAACGGGCCTGGTGCCCCGGGGCGCCTAATGCGCATAGCCGGCGTCCGTGGAACGGGCAAGACGGTCCTCCTTGACGAGTGCTCACGTTTGGCGCAAAGCCGTGGCTGGACGGTCATAAAAGAGGTCGCAACCGAGGGACTTTGCCAGCGCATTCTCGAACAGCTGCAGCCCAAATTCCAGGCCAAGCACGCCAGATTTGAACCCACCGTAGCTGGCATATCCATCGGCAGCATAGACATTGAGCGAATCGGCCCATCGCTACGCGACGCCATGAGACAGACAATATCCAAGAATGGAAACGGCCTGCTCATCACTCTCGACGAGGTTCAAGACGCAGAGCTCGATGAGGTCCGAACGCTCTCCATTGCGATTCAGCAGGTTATCGGCGAAGACCTTGATATCGCCTTTGTTTTTGCTGGGCTGCCTTCGATGATTGAAAGCATCATCAACGGAAAGACACTTACGTTTTTGCGCCGTGCCCTCCCCTTTGACCTGAAGGCTGTGGCAGTAACCGAAGTGTCGTACTCCCTCGAGGAAACCATTGAAGCGTCTGGCATGGAGTTGCAGCCAGGTATTGCCGGCCAACTTGCCGAGGCAACGCAAGGCTATCCTTTCATGATCCAACTCGTTGGATACTACGCATGGCAGTTGGCGAGACGCGCACATACAGCGATTATTGGAGAAGAAGAAGCCGAGCGCGGCATTGCAACGGCACGCGAACGCTTCTGCGCCATGGTGATTGAGCCCGCGCTGCGGCGCATTCCGCCCACGTGCATCGCTTATCTGCTGAGCATGGCGTCTTTGGGGCAAACGAGCTCGACCAGCATGGTTGCCGATGCCCTAAACAAAACGCCTCAACAGGTGAGCTCCGTCCGCAGCCGCCTGTTAAGAGAATCGATTATCGAGGCTCCTTCGTACGGCAAGGTCTCATTTGCCATCCCCTACATGCGCGACTACCTCTACGAGCACAAAGCCGAACTGGAAGTTGAACTGTAGAAACGGCAACTGCCCTGCAAGACGAAAACCGTTTTCGTACGGATTTAAAGCAGACGTAAACGATTTTCGTCTTGATTTGCGTACGGAATTAAGACGTAAATTGCGCTTTCGTACGCTTATTACCAGACGCAAATTGTTTTCGTCCGGCCATGCGTCCCCAATCTAGACGAAAAGAGCCCCGAGCTCGGGGCTCGATGTAAGTTCCAGGGTGTCAGAAGTTACATCAGCCGCTTACGACCGCTCTGTCTATCTCTCCGAGCGGGACGGGCGCCGATGCCCTGATCTCTGCCATGTCGAGGTGCGAGATCAAATCCTTGGCGCGCTCGCCGGAGTGGTATGCCTTGTTCGGCGCCACCTTCCTGTAGAGCTTCTTGAGCTTCGTCTTCCCCTTGTTGCCCGGCGGCATCTCCGTCTCAGGTGGCAGCCCTAGGAAGGACAGGACGCCGGGCAGGTCGCACAGCATCACGTCCTCGATGTCGGCCTTGGCCGCCAGGTCGACGACTCTCTGCGCTGTCGGCGAGATGTTCGGGGTGCTGCTACCGCCCGCTGGTTCGGAAGCTGGCGGGCAGTAGCGGGCAGTAGCGGCAGTAGCGGTGTGGCTCGATAAGCCCGATTATCCGTAAGGAAGGTGCTCGCTCTCATATGTGCTGATATGCCTCGCCTCGCGAACCTTGGGATGCTTCCTGAGGTAATCCCTCAATTCGAGCCACTCTTTATGCTCATAACGCTTCGAAATCGTTTCCCCGTCGACAGTTTCCTTCACATAATGGTATGTTCGAACGCCTTCGAACTTGCCGAACCCGTTCTCGACGCTGAAGTTTCTGAACCAGCGCGAAAACCCATTCAGGTCCATGAAGTTGACTTGGGGATGCCTGTCTTTCGTTCGTTCGAATGAGTGGACGAGCGGAGTGCCTTTGACTTGTTCCAGGCCGAAGGCTTCCATTTCGCGGGCCTGCTCCTTTTTCCAGAATTCGAGATACGACGTCAGCGTCTCGCTTATCGAGATCCTCCGCACGCTTTTCTTGCTTTTGGGCGAGCGAACGCTTCGATCGGCCGCGAACTGCTGCTCAATGAGGATGCTTCTGTTCTCGACGGAGACATCGGACCACGTCATCCCGAGGGCTTCTGCCCTTCTCATGTCGGTGTCGAGCATGAGCATCACGCATGTGATGTGCGCGTCCGGTTCTCGATTGAGTAGGATGTCGAGTAGGCGAGCGGCGTGATGGTTCCTTCGCGGTTGTCGTGGAACTTTTTTGCGTACGAGCCGACGGTGTCCCTCGATTTTTGGACGTAGGTGCCGCTGTTGAGTTCTGCCTTGTAGGCTTCGAGTGCGGCGTCGACCTCTCGGCTTTTGGTGGTATGTATGGTCTGCCACGGCGAATAGCGGTATTTGCCCGTGACCGGATCCTTGCCGAGGCTGTGACGGTAGCGCCACGTGTATTTGTCGCGGCGTTGCTTCGTTCCTTTGCCTATGACGAGAGGTCGGTCGTTCATCGTGTTCCTTGCCTGAAGTGCCTGAGAATCGCGCTCGGTTGCGCGGAATGGCGCAAAGGGCTGGGGCGGGTGGGCATT
>UQSC01000070.1 GCA_900543615.1 uncultured Collinsella sp.
TCTCCGCCGTTTACCACGAGGAGCCCGTCTCCACGCTCGTCGGCGGCGATTTCGCGCTGTAGTCGCATCGTCCTTGCAACCCGGCGCATCGCCGTCGGAACAGAAGAAACCCCCGCGCTCCCCCTTGCTTCGCAAAGGTCGCGCGGGGGTTTCTTCTGTTCCGACGGCTCGCTCTGCCGCGGCCGCGCTTTTGTCTGGTGGGATTTCGCTGAAGCAAAGCCTCGCCTTCGGCGGGCGTGGTAGCCTTTGTCGTTGATTGGACTATTTGTGTAACGGAAGGACAAACATGGCAGCTGCACAGCCGCTTAAGATTCGCATGGTTGCCGGGCTTGGCAACCCGGGCGAGGAATATGCCGAGACCCGCCACAACGCCGGCTTTAAGGCGATCGACGAGCTGGCCCGTCAGGCCGGCGTCACGTACTGGAAAAACCAGGCCGGCGCCGAGGTCGCGCTCATCAACATCAACGATCCCGAGGAAGAGGGCGGTAAGCGCCAGATTGTACTGGTCAAGCCGCAGTCGTATATGAATACCTCGGGTGGCCCCATCTCCAAGCTCTGCCGCGAGTACAAGATCAAGGCCGAGGAGCTGCTCATAATCCACGACGAGCTCGATATTCCCGCCGGCGACGTCCGCGTTAAGGTGGGCGGCGGCCACGCCGGTCACAACGGCCTGCGCTCCATCATCGACAAGATGGGCAGCCGCGACTTCAGCCGCATCCGCACCGGCATCGGCAACCCTCCCGGCAAGATGGCCGTCGCCGACTACGTTCTTAAGCAGCTGCGCGCCCGCGAGGCCGAGGATTTCCAGGACACCTGCGCCCGCGCGGCCGACGCCGCCGGCCTGGCGATCGTGCACGGCGTGGTCTATGCCCGCGACCATGTCAACGGCGCCGCCTCCGCCAACGGCAAGCACTAAAACCTATCATTTAGGGACAGGTTTATTTTGGCAGGTTTTACCTGCGGAAACGCCCCAGTTGCGGCATCGCAATCAACCGCGCGCCGACATACATGCACAGCACCCCAAAAGGGGCCGGCCTCATCACAACCCGAGGCCGGCCCCATTTGCCGTTTTACCTGATAAAACCGACCAAAATAAGCCTCTCCCCCTTTGGTAGGCCAAAGTGGATAAACCCTGCTCCCAACCGCCGAAGACACACGTAAGTGACATGTCCATGAGGGTATAATTTGCACCGTATGTCTGCACAACGCCTGTGCGCGTACGGTTTTATTCGGGCTACCGTCCATTTCCGTGGAGGCACGGTTCGGCGGCCCTAACAAGAGAGGGGTTCTATGTATAAGATCCTGGAGAAGACGCAGTTCTCGGAGAAGGTGTTCAAGTTCCGCATCGAGGCGCCTGCAATCGCCAAGCATGCGCACGCTGGACAGTTCCTCATGGTTCGCGCCAACGAGACGGGCGAGCGCGTCCCGTTTACCCTGGCTGGCTGGAACGGTGACGAGGGCTGGGTCGAGTTCATCTTCATGGTGATCGGCAAGACCACCGAAATGCTTTCCACCTACGAGGCCGGCGAGTCGCTGCGCGACGTCGTGGGCCCGCTGGGCGTTCCCACCGAGATGGCCGAGGGCCCCTGCGCCGTCATTGGCGGCGGCGTCGGCCTGGCAATTGCCTTCCCGGTCGCCAAGCACCTGGTCGAGACCGGCCACGAGGTGCACGCCATCATGGGCGCCCGCACCAAGGACCTCCTGCTCATGGAGGACCAGTTCCGCGAACTCCTCGACGAGGACCACATCCACATCACTACCGATGACGGTTCCTACGGCGAGCGGGGCGTTGTTACCGCTCCGCTGGAGCGCCTACTGCAGGACAAGGCCGTGAGCCAGGTCTTCTGTGTCGGCCCCGTTCCGATGATGAAGTTCTCGACCCTCACCGCCCAAAAGTACGACACCCCCATCACCGCGTCGCTCAACCCCATCATGGTTGACGGCACCGGCATGTGCGGCTGCTGCCGCGTCGAGGTGGGCGGCGTGACCAAGTTCGCTTGCGTCGACGGCCCCGACTTCGATGCCACCCTGGTCGACTGGGATGACCTTCGTGCCCGCCAGGCCGCTTACCGTTCCGAAGAGGGCGAGTCCCTCAAGGCCTATGAGGAAAAGAGCTGCGCATGCCACTAGTTAACGGTCGTTTCGTTGCCGATATGAAGTCGCCCCGCACCCCCGATAACGAGGAGCCGGCTGCCGAGCGCGCCTGCGACTTCCGCCCCGTCGACAAGGGCTTCACCGAGGAGATGGCGCTGGCCGAGGCCGAGCGCTGCCTCAACTGCAAGAAGCCGTTCTGTGTTGAGGGCTGCCCCGTCAACATCAACATCCCCCGCTTTATCGAGCAGATCCGCGAGAAGGACTTCGGCGGCGCTCTCGATACCATCCGCGAGGACTCCATGCTTCCCGCCATCTGCGGCCGCGTCTGCCCGCAGGAGAACCAGTGCGAGGGCAAGTGCATCCGTGGTAAGAAGTCCGAGCCCGTGGCCATCGGCCAGCTCGAGCGCTTCCTGGGTGACCGCCCCGAGCTCGCTTCCACGCCCAAGATGGCCCCCAAGAACGGCAAGAAGGTCGCCGTCGTCGGCTCTGGCCCGTCCGGCATCACCTGCGCTGGCGAGCTCGCCCGCAACGGCTTTGACGTTACCGTCTTTGAGGCCTTCTTCACCGGCGGCGGCGTGCTGGTCTACGGCATCCCCGAGTTCCGTCTGCCCAAGGCGGTCGTCAAGCGCGAGATCGACGGCCTGGAGGACATGGGCGTCAAGTTTGAGTACAACTCCGTCGTGGGCAACATGGCCACGGCCGAGGAGCTGTTCGAGCAGGGCTTCGACGCCATCTACGTGGCGACCGGCGCCGGCCTGCCCAAGTTCCTCAACGTCCCCGGCGAGAACCTGCCCAACGTCTTCTTCGCTAACGAGTACCTCACCCGCGTGAACCTGATGAAGGCCAACAAGTTCCCCGAGTACGACACCCCCACCAAGCACGGCAAGAACGTCGTCGTCTTTGGTGGCGGCAACGTGGCTATGGACGCCGTCCGTACCGCCAAGCGTCTGGGCGCCGAGCACGCCATCATCGCCTACCGTCGTACCGAGGACGAGATGCCCTGCCGTCGCGCCGAGCTGCACCACGCTAAGGCCGAGGGCGTCGAGGTTCTGCCGCTCGTCTCCCCGCTCGAGTTTGTCGCTGGCGAGGACGGCTCCGTATGCGCCGTCAAGGTCCAGAAGATGGAGCTCGGCGAGCCCGACGAGTCCGGCCGTCGTCGCCCGGTGCCCATCGAGGGCGCCATCGAGGAGATTCCCTGCGATGTCGCGATCTCGGCTATCGGCACCAACGCCAACCCCTTCGCAAAGAAGATCGGTGGCAAGATGGAGCTCAACAAGTGGGGCTACATCGTCGCCGACGAGGAGACCGGCCAGACCACCGATCCCCGCATCTGGGCTGGCGGCGACATCGTCACCGGTGCCGCTACGGTCATTCTGGCGATGGGCGCCGGCAAGAAGGCCGCTGCCTCCATCACCAAGAGCCTGCTGGGCGAGTAATCACCCTCAACGCTAGTCATCAAACGGCAAAGTCCCCGTCGAGCACACGCCCGGCGGGGACTTTTTCTATGCCGATCGCCCTACCACCGCAAAGATGCCTGTCCCCTTTGCGGTGGTTTTGGTCGGCTAGCCTTCGAACTGCGCCACCTTGTAGCGGTAGGCTGCGGCGATAACGTCTTTGCAGCCCTCGCGGCCCAGCTTGGCGCGGTTGACGACGATGTCCTTGCCGCTCGTCATCTTCCACTTTCCGGCGCTGTAGCGCTTATAGAACGCCTCGCGCGCCTTCTGCTGCTGCTTGACCAGCTTGGCACCCTTCTTTTTGTTAAGGCCGCGCTTTTTGCGCACGATCTCGACGCGATCCTCAAAGGGTGCGGTCACCAGCACGGCAATGTGATTGGGGTTGTTGCGCAACAGGTAATCGGACAGACGGCCTTCGATAATGCAGCTCTCGGTCTCACCCAGATCCAAAATCACCTGGCTCATCTTTTGGAACAACTTATCCGAGTACGAACGTGCATCGTAGCGGTCGGGCAGAAACGCCATGTTCTCCACGGCCAGGCGCTCGTCGTAGGCGGCCATCTTGTCGAGTGACTCGCCCGCGCGCAGCGACGCACGCACCAGCAGCTCGTTATCGTACAGCGGAATCCCCAACTCGTCGGCAAGCATGCGACCAATCTCGTGGCCCTCGGCGCCAAAGTCGCGCGCGATGGTAATGACCACAGGATTCTTCTTGTTCTCCAGATCGCTCATCGCGATTCCTTTCTCTATGTGACAAAGGGGCTGTCCCTTTGCCACATTCTACGCTGCCACCATTCGCCTCTGATATGCGCGAACCAGCAACGAGATACCAAAGTTGAGCACAAAGTACATCGCAAACACCAGGCCATAGAGCATAAGAACCTGCGACAGGTCGATCGCGTGGGCCATCACGACGTTTGCCGTGTACATGAGCTCGGCCACGTTAATGCCCGAAAGATACGAGCTGTCCTTAATGACGGTCGTGCACTGGCTAAACAGCGCCGGAATGATCGTCTTAAACGTCTGCGGCAGAATGATGTAACGCATGGTGGCAAAGAAGCCGAAGCCCTGGCTCTGCGCTGCCTCAAACTGGCCGCGCGGAATCGAGTTGAGGCCGCCGCGCACAATCTCGGCCATAACAGCGCTGGTAAACAGCGTAAAGGCGATGGTCGAAATCACAATGTCCAAACCCTGCACCGTAAAGTAGATAAACAGGATCCACAGCAGGTTCGGCGTGCAGCGGAACAGCTCGATATAGGCGCTCACCAAAATACGGAACGGGCGGGACGCATAGCTTTTGACGAGCGCCAGCACCGTGCCAAAGATGAGCGAGAAAAAGATCGACAGCGCCGAGATCTCGATCGTCTTAACAAAGCCGCCCCAAATGTAGAGCAGGTTGGTCGCGTTGAAGATTTCCATGCGCTAGGCCTCCTCTACGTTGTCGAGCCCCAGCTCGGCCAGGCTCACGCCGCGCGGACGCTCCTTGGAGCGGCGCTCGAGCCACTGCACCAGTATGGCGAGCGGAAAGCAGATGATGAAGTACATAAGGCAGCAGACAATGTATCCCTGCAGGTAACCGTACAGACTCACAAAGTTGTCGGAACGGTACATAAGGTCGCCGCCGGCCACAAGCGCCAGCACCGACGTGTTCTTGACCAGGTTGAGCGCCTGGTTACACAGCGGCGGCAGAATGATCTTGAATGTCTGGGGCAGCACGATGTACCAGTACGCCTGCGCACGGGTAAAGCCCTGGCTCTGGGCCGCCTCCATCTGACCGCGCGGAACCGCCTCGATACCGGTGCGGATGACCTCCGAAATGTAGGCCGCGTGATACAGGCCCACACCCAAGAAGCCCAGCACAAACGGCGCGATGCGCACCGGCTGGTCGGCACCGGTTATGGCCTGCAAAAACTGCGGACCGGCCATGTACATAAAGAGCACCTGCACGGGCAACGGGGTGTTCTGGTAAAATTCCACGTACACGCGGCTTATGGCGCGCAGCACGCGCGAGCGAGTGGTAGAGAACACGCCAAGCAGCGTGCCCAGCACCAGCGACAGCAGCAGGCCGGCAACGACCACCTGCAGCGTCACGCCAAAGCCCTCCCAGAAGGGCCCCATGTTTTGAAATGTCGTCGACCAACGGTCGGCGTCAAATAATCCTTCGAGCATTTGATTCCTTCTTTGGACGATGCGCCTATACAAGACCCCAGGTCTTGACCTCTTGGTCGAGCCAGCCATCGGCCAGGCGATCGCAAATCACCTGATCGACCACGGCGGAAAGGTCGCAGCCCTTCTTGGTCGCCACGCCGTAGCCCTGCTCGCCAAACTTGACCTCGGGCTGCAACAGCTCAACGGTCTCGTTCATATAGCCGGCCAGCGTGGAGCGGTCCATGGCAAAGACGTCGATATTGCCGGCGTCGAGCGAACTCTTGATGATGGGGTAGCCACTAAAGGCCCTAAACTCGGGCTTGCAGCTAAAGCCGTTGTCCTTGATCATCTGCTCGATCAGGCTCTGCGTGGTGGCGCCCTGGCTCACGCCGATGACCTTGCCATCCAAATCCTCAATCGAGGTAAAGCCCGAACGCTTCTTGACCATGAGTCCCACGTAGTCGGTGCGGTACGGCGTCGAGAAATCCCAGCTCTTCTTGCGCTCGTCGGTGATGGTGTAGGTCGCCGCGACCACGTCGAGTTGGCCGTTATCGATCAGCGGGCCGCGCGTCTTGGGCGTTACGTCGGTAAACTCGACTAGCTCCTGGGCGCGGGCCTCCTTGTAGCTCACGCCAAAGACGGCAGCGGCGATCTGGTAGCACAAATCGACTTCCATGCCCTCAAAGCGGCCCTTGGCGGTGTCGTAATAACCGTAGCCGGGAACGTCCTTCTTAACGCCGGCATTCAGATGGCCACGCGACTTGATGGCCGCAAGCTTGGACCCCTTGTCGGAGCCCTCGCCGCTGGTGGAGTTGCCGCAACCGGCAAGCGCGGTCCCCGCCAGCGCAAGCATGCCGGCGCCAGCCAGCTGCAAAAAGTGACGGCGCGACACGGCCGCCCTCGTCATATCCGTCATGTCCATCACCGCGCCTAGTGCAGAATCTTGGACAGGAACTCGCGGCAGCGCGGGTTCTCGGGGTTATCGAAGAAGTGCTCGGGCGTGCCCTCCTCCAGGATGCGGCCGTCCTCCATAAAAATGACGCGGTCGGCCACCTGGCGCGCAAAGCCCATCTCGTGCGTCACGCAGATCATGGTGATGTCCTCCTGCGCGAGCTCAATCATAACGTCCAGAACTTCCTGGACCATCTCGGGGTCGAGCGCCGAGGTCGGCTCGTCAAACAGGATGATGGGCTGCTTGGTGCACAGGGCGCGAGCGATGGCGATGCGCTGCTGCTGACCACCCGAGAGATTCTGCGGGTACTCGCCGGCCTTATGCGCCATCCCGACGCGCTTGAGCGCGGCGATGGCGATCTCGGTCGCCTCCTCCTTGCTCTTCTTTTGCAGCTTGATGGGCGCGAGCGTCAGGTTGCCCAGCACCGTCATGTTGGGATACAGGTTGAACTGCTGAAACACCATGGAGCTATACTTGCGAGCCATCTCCAGGTGATTCTTTTTGGTGAGCGGCGTACCGTCGATGACGACCTCGCCCGACGTGGGCTCCTCCAGATAATCGACGCAACGGATGAGCGTCGACTTACCCGAGCCGGAAGGCCCGATCATTACGAGCTTCTCGCCGCGCTTGACGGTGAGATTGATATCTTTGAGCACATGCAGGTCGCCAAAGTACTTGTTGAGATGCTTGATCTCGATCATGTCTGCCATGAATGTCCCTTCCCTGCGTTTACACGAGCTGAACCATTGTACGGAAAGAACCACGTTTCCGCAGCCCACACTACATTCCCGTAAAGAACCCGCAACCTTCCACCCACTCATTGGGGACAGACTTAAATGAGCGCCCAGCCCAGCAAAAAGGGGCGCGACCGCAATGGTCACGCCCCTCAAGACCCGAAAATAATACAACCGCCCTTGAAATTGAACGTCAGATTGCCGCGTGTACGGGTTTGCAGCGTCGAGCCGTTACGCGGTTTGGTAAAACCGCGTAACAAATTACGCAAGCTTTGCGCCGACGATCTTTGCTGCTGCCGGCTTATCGAAGTTGCCGCCGGTGGCCTTGCCCAGAGCGCCCATGACCTGGCCCATCTGCTTCTTAGAGGTCGCGCCCAGCTCGGCGATGACCTGCTCGATCAGGGCCTCGAGCTCCTCGCCCGAAACCTGCGCGGGCAGCAGGCTCTCCAGAATCTTGACCTGCTCGGTCAGGTTGTCGGTACGCTCCTGGTCGGTGCCGGCCTTGATGGACATCTCCAGCGTCTCGCTCGTCTGCTTAATCAGACGCTTGATCATGCTGTTGACGTCTTCCTCGGTCACATCACGACGCTCGTTGACCTCGATGTTCTTCACCTCGGCCTTAACCTGGCGAATGATGGACAGGCGAACCTTGTCCTTGGCCTTCATGGCCGCAATCATTTCCTTCTGCAGTTCTTCGTTGGTCATCTGCAAATCCTCCTCAACAGTGCGGGCGGCACTCGCACGAGCGCTGCCCCATGATTACTTAGTCGTCGACGAATCGTCGGTCGAACTCTTGGTGACGCCCTTCAGGCTGACGTTGTACGGCACGTCCTTGGGCATGGGGTTAACGGTGATGTCGGCGTCCTTCTTGTACTGCTCCAGCCACTCGCTGTACGCGGTGCTTGCCGCCTGCGTCTTCACCACGTTGGAGACGTACTTCTTGATCTCCTTGGGCACCTGCTTAATGTCATCGACCTGATTATCGACATGGAAGTAGTCGGTGCACTTGATGATGTGGTAACCATAGGTCGACTCGACGACGTCGCTCACATCGCCCTTGTTAAGGCCTTCGAGCGCCGCCTGATAGCTGTCGACGAAGGTGGTGAGCTTGTCCCAACCCACATCGCCCTTCTTATCCTTGGAGCCGGTGTCGTCGGAGTACTGCTCCACGGCGTCCTCAAAGCTCAGCTCGCCGGAGTTGATCTTGTCCAGGCACTCCTGCGCCTTGGCCTTGGCGGCGGCCTTGTCCTCGTCGGAAGCGTCAGAATCGACCTTGATCAGGATATTCGACGAACGACGGGCATCGTTGTAGTTGGACAGGTTCTCATTGATGTAATCGACAATCTCGCTGTCCTTGGGCTTGCTGGTGGGTGCCACGGCATCCTTGAGCTTCTGCTGCGCCAGGCTCTCCTTGAGCGAATCCTTGTAGGTGTCCTCGGTGTAGCCGTAGGTCTTAAGGGTCTTCTTAAAGGTCTTGGCGCCGCCCGCGCTCTTGCACGCGTCCTTCCAAGCCTTCTCGACCTCCTTGTCCGACACCGTCACGCCATTCTCCTTCTGCGCCTGTTGAAGCAGGATCTGCTGCGAGTAGGAGTCGATGAGCTGCTTGCGGTACTTCTTGGGCGTGAGGTCGTTGTCGACCAGGTACTGTGCCCAGTCCTTGTCCTTGGTGTAGCCGTAGGACGTGCGCATGCTCATGATCTGCTTGGTCACGGTGTCCTCGGTGAGGTTGGTGCCGTTGATGGTAGCGGCGACACCACCGGTGAGCTTGTAGCCTGAGCTGGTGCTTTCGGTCTGCGACATGAGACCGGAGCACGCCATGGCCGAGACGGAAAGCAGCATTGCCAGCACGCCGATAACCACCAGGACGATCTTGACGGTCTTAGACACGTACGTCTTGCGCTGCTTCTTACGAGAGCTGGAGACGGCGCGAGCCCGCTGCTCGGGCGTCGGCGCGGCCTCGGAGTTCTTTTTCTTATTTGCCATGTTTGGCCTTTCGCATCACGAATCGAACAAACGCCATTGTGTCACAACGCAGCCCCCGCGGCACACTTGGTGCATGGGGGACCTGTCTCTTATACACATCTCCGAGCCCACGAGACCGAGGCTGATCTCGT
>UQSC01000071.1 GCA_900543615.1 uncultured Collinsella sp.
GGCCCGTGGGTTATACCCTAAGAGCAAACCACCCTTTTTAAGGGTGGTTCTGATTGAGCGATATTGGGCCATCTGTTGATTGGGGGCAGACTTAAATGAGCGTTTTCACGCATTTAAGTCTGTCCCCAATCAACATTACTGCGGCACTTTGCTCGGCTAAAGCGTACAATAGCGCCTATGCGAAAGGGGAACAGATGATCAACGAAACTATGTATGCTCGCGGCGCGGAAAGCTCCATCATCCGTGAGATTTTTAGCTATGGCCTTGAGCGCAAGGCGCAGATCGGTGCGGAAAACGTATTCGATTTTTCGCTGGGCAATCCGAGCGTTCCGGCGCCCGCTGCTGTGGCTGAGTCGATTAAGAAGGCCCTGGAGCTGCCGAGCGACCAGCTGCACGGCTACACGCCCGCACCGGGCCTGCCGCAATGTCGTGCCGCTGTGGCCGAATCGCTCAACCGCCGCTTTGGCACGAGCTATGAGGGCAAAGACGTATTTATGACGGTGGGTGCCGCGGCTTCGCTCACCTGCACGCTCAACGCCGTTACGAACCCGGGCGACGAGGTTATTGTTATCGCCCCGTACTTTCCGGAGTATCGCGTTTGGATTGAGAAGGCCGGCTGTACGTGTGTTGAGGCGCTCGCCGATGAAGATACGTTCCAGCTGAGCGTGGACAACGTGCTCAAGGCGATCAGCGATAAGACGGCGGCCGTCATCATTGACTCTCCCAACAATCCGACCGGTGCCGTATATACATGCGACACGCTGACGCGACTGGTCAATGTTCTGCGCGAGGCCAACGCTCAGCGCGATCCCGAGAATCCGATTATGCTCATCTCGGATGAGCCGTACCGCGAGATTGTGTACGGTGCCGAGGTGCCTTGGGTGCCCTCGATCTACGAGCACACCATCGTGTGCTACTCGTATTCCAAGTCGCTGTCGCTGCCGGGCGAGCGCGTGGGGTGGATCTTGGTTCCCAACACCAATCCGCAGGCTGCCCGTCTGATGCCGGCTGTTGCGGGTGCTGCCCGTACGCTAGGTTTTGTATGCGCACCGGCACTCTTCCAGCGCGTAATCATCGATTGCATCGATGAGCCGAGCGATGTCGAGGCCTATGCGCGCAACCGCACCGCGCTTACCGACGCACTAGCGGAGTACGGCTACACCTATGTTGAGCCGGATGGTGCATTCTACCTGTGGGTGAAGGCGCTGGAACCCGATGCGAATGCGTTTTGCGAGCGTGCAAAGAAGTATGAGTTGCTTGCGGTTCCCTCGGACAGCTTTGGTATGCCGGGTTGGTTCCGCCTGGGCTATTGCGTGAGTTACGAAACGATTATCAATTCGCTACCCGCTTGGAAACAGTTGGCGGACGAGTATCGTTAAAAGTAAAGCGCTCTGCCTACAATGTTTTACGTGAAACGGGGTTTGGTGTTAAGCCAGACCCCGTTGTCATGGACGTTGTGTCTTTGGGATGGAGTGGTTTTACGACTATCGAAGGCTATGCGTACAATGAATATAAGCGACGGCCGTGCCAGATAAGGAGACCTGATGCCCTACCTGCTTTCTTGTGACATTCATACCCATACGATATTCTCTGCGCATGCGTATTCGACCATTGAGGAGAATGTGTACTGGGCGGCAGAGCGTGGCCTGCAGGTGCTCGGATCTGCCGACCATCTGAGCTCTATGGTTACGGCTTGCCCCAATGACCTGCGCAGTTACCAATTCTTTATCAACCAGGATATCTGGCCGCGCATTTGGAGCGGCGTGCTGGTGCTGCGTGGTGCCGAGGCCGATATCGTTTCGCTGGACGGAAGCCTGTTTGGCGAGGACACTCCTGTCACGCTCGATATCGCCGGCGATTCGTACAGCCGTCAGCATTCACTGTTCGATTTGGTTACGCGTAATTTGGATTATTTGGTTGCAAGCGTGCATAATCCGCAGATTGCTGAGGGCGCGACGCTGGCCCAGACGACCGAGATGTATATCAATGCCCTGGAGCACCCCAAGGTGTTCATGCTGGGTCACACGGGGCGTTCGGGCGTGCCGTTCGATATCGACGAGGTGCTGTTGGCAGCTAAGGCTAAGCACAAGATTATCGAGATCAACAACCATAGTCTTGAACACGGTATCGACACTGAGCATTGGGTCGTATGCCGCAAGATCGCCGAGCGCTGCGCCGAGCTGGGCGTGGGCATTGGCGTTTCGACCGATGCGCACATTGGCATGGCAATTGGTAAGCTCGATCACGCGCGCAAGATGCTCGACGAGATTCACTTCCCGTTGGATCTGATCGTGACGCGCGATCGCGAGACGCTGCTGCGCGAGATGGCGGCAGCCGGCGTGTGCGACCTGCGCAAGGGGATGTAGCGGAGTTTATAAACCAAGCGAAGGGGGGCGGCCCAGATGGGTCGCCCCCTTTCTTGTGCCAGTGGATTAGCGGCGCTCGAGGACCGCTACGGTTTCGGTGTGGTCGGTGTGAGGGAACATGTCGACCGGCGTGATCTTGAGCAGGCGATAGCCTCCGTCGAGGAGCTGGTGCAGGTCGCGCTCTTGGGTCACGGGGTTGCAGCTGATATAGGTGATGCGGCGCGGCTTAAGTGCGCAGGCGGCCTCAAGAAACTCGGGCGTTGAGCCGGCGCGCGGCGGGTCGATGGAAAGGACGTCGACGCGCTCGTTGTTATCGGCGGCATCCAGGATGTAATCGGTGGCGTCGTCGGCCATAAACCAAGCGCTGCGGGTGAGGCCGTTGAGCTCGGCATTGCGACGTGCATCGGCAATGCCCGCCGGGTTGCGCTCCACGCCGAGCAGCATAATGCCGACGCTCTTGTCCTGGGCGGCTTTGGCTGCGCACAGGCCGATAGTTCCGCTACCGCAATAGGCATCCATGAGTACGTCGCCCTGCTGCAGGTCCATGCCGTCAATCGCGAGCTGATAGAGCAGCTCGGTCTGCTGCGGGTTGGTCTGATAAAACGCGGTGGGGGAGATGTCGAATTCGCAGCCGAGCAACTGATCGCGCATGCATTCGGCGCCATAGACGATACGAGTCTCCTCGCCCAAGATGGCATTGCCGGGGCGACCGTTGATGTTTTGGGCGACGGTGACGATATGCGAATCGAGTGCGGCGACAGCCTCAAAGAACTCCTGCGCATGCGGTAGGTCGCGCTGAGCGGTCACGAGGGTGACCATGATCTGGTCGGTACGCCAACCGCAGCGAACGATGGCATAGCGAAGCAAGCCCAGGTGCTTGTCCTCGTTAAAGGCGGGAATGTGCAGGCGCTCAGCCTCACGCGCGATGCCGTTAAGAATCTGTCGGGCGCCCGGTGCCTCGACGGGGCATTCGGGAACAGCAACGATTCTGTGCGTGCCGCGCTCAAAGAAACCGCAACGGACAGCGCCCTCCTTACCGGGAGCAAAGGGAGTGGCGGCCTTATGGCGAAAACCGCGCGGCGCAGGATATTTGCCCGGGTCGCCCAGGGTGACACCCATGCCACGAATAGGATCTACAGCAATGCCCTCACGCTCACAAAGCGAAGCAAAAAGCTCCTCCATAGCAGCCTGCTTGGCGGCGAGCTGCTTCTTATAAGGACGATTGAGCGCCGTACACCCACCGCAAGCTTTCATGATGGAACAAGGAGACTTGGAATCAACGGCCTTACGCGCAGACGAAACCGGATTCTTATACGGGCGCTTGGAGCGAGTCTGAGATGCCTTATCCTCGTTCCGACGAGAGCCGGGACGCTTGGCCTTAGCCTTGCCCTTAGCCGATTTGCTTTTTGCAGCTTTAGAAGACTTGGATTTCGTAGAAGATTTCTCCTCCGACCCCTCAGCTGCTTCGATCAAAGCACGACGAGCCTTACGCTCCGCACGAGATTCTGCCATGAATTAACTCCACTAATTTATAAATTGAAATCTGAAAGCATTGTACCGTGCCAAGCCAACGGGCGATATGCAAGCGCCCATTTCATGCCAGTGATAAGTTCAACGATGTCTGCCCGGCATGGGCGGGGAGCGGCGCGCAATTAAGTTTATCGCGAGTTCCGCACGCAAAGGAAAGCACTTAACGTGCTTTCCGTCTTGCGCAGGACTGTAGAGCAGGAAACTTAATTACGCGCCGCTCCCCGCCCACACCGGGCAAACCATCCCTTGTACTTTATCAAGGTAGAGTGTATGATTCTGAACGTTACATGACTCACTTTACCTAACTAAAGTGCCATCAAGGGGGAATACCATGAATACCGATATGTCTCGTCGTCAGTTTGTTGGTCTAGCCGGCTCGCTTGCCACGGTGCTTGGCCTTGGTCTTGTCGGTTGCGGCGGTGGTGCCGGCAAGGGCTCCGCTGCTGGCTCTGCCGCGGCCAAGGATGTGAAGGGCGCTGCGGAGTCCAAGAAGCTCGTGGTGGGCTTTGATAAGTCCTATCCTCCGTACGGCTTTGTGGGCGACGATGGCGAGTACACCGGCTTTGATCTCGATCTTGCCAAGGCTGTTGCCGATAAGCAGGGCTGGGAGGTCAAATACGAGGCCATCGATTGGGATGCCAAGGACACGCTGCTCAACTCCGGCGCCATCAACTGCATCTGGAACGGCTTTACCATGGAGGGTCGCGAGGACGACTACACGTTCTCCGAGCCGTACATGCTCAACGAGCAGGTGCTGGTGGTAAAGAAGGATGCGGGCATCAAGAGCTGGGACGATCTTGCCGGCAAGACCGTGATTACCCAGACCGATTCCGCTGCGCAGGATGTGCTCGAGGGTGACCAGAAGGATCTGGCGGCGACGTTTGCCACGCTCGACACGATCGGCGAGTACAACACGGCCTTTATGCAGCTCGAGAGCGGCGCGGTCGATGCCGTGGCTTGCGACCTTTCGATTGCCCAGTATCAGCTTGCCGCCAAGCCCGATGCTTATACGCAGCTTGATGAGCCGCTGTCCAGCGAGCACTACGCCGTCGGCTTTAAGAAGGGGGACACCAAGTCGGCCGACGCCGTGACCGAGTCGCTCAAGGCACTCTATGAGGACGGCACGGTCAAGGACCTGTGCGACAAGTACGCGAGCTACGGCCTGTCCTTCGACAACTGGGTTCTCAAATAGCCACAGCACCCAACCTTGCGGCTCCAACCCTCCTCGCGTACCAAAGTACGCTTCGTCGGGCTTGTCGCTCGCAATCTTGGGCACTGTGCCTATTTGAGAATAAGATCAGCCGTTCTGTTGCTGCGAAGGAGAAGGTAGGTTGTCTATTCAGGTCATGATGCAGATGCTTGGCCAGGGATTCTTGGTCAGTTTGCAGTTGTTTGTGCTGACACTGCTGGGGTCGATTCCGCTGGGAATCCCCGTGGCGTTTATGCGCATGAGCAAAATCGCGCCGCTTCGCTGGATTGCGCGCATCTATATCTCGGTCATGCGTGGCACGCCGCTCATGCTGCAGATGTTTGCCATCTACTTTGCCCCGTACTACGTGTTTGGCATTTCGCTCACGCCCGATTCCAAGTGGACGGCGTGCGTCGTAGCGTTCATCATCAACTACGCCGGTTACTTTGCCGAGATCTATCGCTCGGGCTTGCAGTCCATTCCGCGCGGTCAATACGAGGCAGCCGAGGTACTGGGCTATTCGCGCATGCAGACGTTTCTGTATATCGTGATGCCGCAGGTTGCCAAGCGCATTTTGCCGGCGATGGGCAACGAGATCATCACGCTGGTCAAGGATACGTCGCTGGCGTTTGCCATCGGCGTGGGCGAGATGTTCTCGACGGCCAAGGCGCTGGTCGCCTCGCAGGTGAGCATGGTGCCGTTTGCGATCGCGGCGCTGATTTACTGGGTCTTTAACTTTGTGGTCGAGATGCTGCTGGGCGCCGCCGAAAAGAAGCTGGACTATTATCATGACTAGATCGTTCCGCCGTTCTAACGAACGGCGGACTGCTCGACGCTGCGCGTGTGCCTGACGGCCAATCTGCTCCTCAAACCGTCGCTTGCGTACAGAAGTACGCGGCGCTCCTCTTTCGGAGCACATTGTCTCGCCAGTCACACGCTCGCTGTCTTTTTAAACACATGGAGGTTCCCGTGTCCGGAACGGTAATGAATATAGCGAACGCGCGCAAGGCGTTTGGCGGCAATGAGGTGCTCAAGGATATCTCGCTTGAGGTGAAGCGTGGCGAGGTCGTGGCGATTATCGGGCCTTCGGGTGGCGGCAAGTCCACGCTGCTGCGGTGTGCCACGCTGCTCGAGACACTCGACGGAGGCTCGCTCTCGTTTGGTGACCTTGCCGTTGCGACGGATGCGGGTTCGGGCGCAGTCTATGCGAAGGGCGATGTGCCCAAGCGGGCACGCTCGCGATTCGGCCTGGTGTTCCAAAATTACAACCTGTTCCCGCACTATACCGTGATGAAAAACATCATCGACGCGCCGATCCGCGTGCTTAAGCGCCCGCGCGAGCAGGCGGAAGCTCGTGCGGGCGAGTTGATCGCGCAGATGGGGCTTACGGGCAACGAGAACAAGGTGCCATGTGAGCTTTCGGGTGGCCAGCAACAGCGTGTGAGTATCGCCCGCGCCTTGGCGCTCGATCCGGAGATCCTGTTCTTTGACGAGCCGACCTCGGCACTCGATCCCGAGCTGACGGCCGAGGTGCTGCGTGTCATTAAAGACCTTGCCGCGCAGAATATGACGATGGTGATTGTGACCCACGCAATGCAGTTTGCGCGCGATGTTGCCGACCGCGTGGTCTTTATGGATGGCGGCCGCATTGTCGAGGAGGGCCCTGCCGAGCAGGTCATCGACCATCCGCGTGAGCAGCGCACCCGTGAGTTCTTGAGCCGTATCGAGGGATAGGCTCAGGTATTTACTCAACTATTAATTGAGGCGAAGCCGCCGCAGGTCTTACGGTCTGTGGCGGCTTTTTGTTTGCATCGACGGGGTTCAATAATCGCCTCACAAGCTTGTCTCTTCCTCTCGCCGCCTGTATTCATACGTGCGCCGAAAGGTATGCATGGACAGCCGCCCGTGAGGGTAGGGTGGTGGCATAGGACATTTGGAGGGTGAGTCGGCTCGGTTGCCGACCATGCTGCTCCCGGGATGGCACCGACCGCGAACTCTCCCCGTTGGCGTCGCGCATTGCGCGCGGCCCTGCAAGGAGGTCATCATGGGTGCTCCCAAGACCGGTAACGTAAGGAACGTGGTGCTCGTAGGCCAAGGCGGGGTGGGCAAGACTTCACTCGCCGAGGCCATGCTCCACCTTTCCGGCAAGACCGCCCGCCTGGGCGGCCACGACGGCACCAAGCCCACGCTCGACTATGACCCCGAAGAGGTCAAGCGTGCATTTTCCATCTCGACGACCATCGCGCCGATCGACTGGAAGGGCGCGCGCATCAATGTGCTCGATGCCCCGTGCTACCCCGATTTTATCGGCGACGCCTTTGCCGCGATGAGCGTCTGCGAGACGGCTCTGTTTGTGGTCGACGCCGAGGCCGGCCCGCAGCCTACGACGGTTAAGCTCTGGTATGCCGCCGAGGACCTGCGCCTGGCGCGTGCGGTGTTCGTAAACCGCCTGTCGCGCTCCGAGGCCAGCTTTGCGACCACGATGGACCTGCTGCAAGAGCGCTTTGGCACGCGCCTGGGCGCCGTGACCCTTCCCTGGGGCGAGGGCGAGGACTTTGACGGCATCATCGACCTGGTGCGCATGAAGGCGCGCCATTGCAACGGCACCGAAGCCGTTGAGTCGGAGATTCCCGAGGAGTATCGTGCCCAGGCCGAGGAAGCCCATGACCATCTGTGCGAGCTGGTGGCCGAGGCTGACGATGAACTGATGATGAAGTACTTGGAAGGCGAGGAGACGCTGACGCAGGAGGAGCTTGAAGGCCTGCTGTCGAAGGCGATCGCCGAGCGCATCTTTGTGCCGGTCTTTGCGGGCGATTGCATTAAGGAGCAGGGCGTCAACTCGCTGATGGACGACATTGCCACGTACTTCCCGACGCCGACTGACTACGGCGAGATGCCGCTCATCGACGGCGACTCGCTCAAGATCTCGAGTGACGATGACCGTCCGGTGGCATTTGTGTTTAAGACACTGGCCGACCCGCAGCAGGGCCGCATCAGCTTTATCAAGGTGCTGACGGGCACGCTTGAGCCGGGCCTTGAGCTGATCAATGCCCGCACGCGCAAGAGCGACCGTCTGGCTCACCTGTATGTGATGTGCGGCCGCGACATGACCGAGGCCGGTCACGCTTATGCCGGCGACATTATCGTGGCGCCCAAGTTGGCGGCAGAGACGGGTGACACGCTCTCCATTACCGGTAAGGTCGAGGCGGCGGCGTTTAAGTTCCCCAACTCGCAGTACCGCATTGCCATCGAGGCCGAGAACCGCGGTGACGAGGAGAAGCTCTATACGTTTATCGAGAAGGCGTGCAAGGCCGATCCGACCATGAGCATCGATCGTGACGAGGAAACGGGCCAGACTATCATCTCCGCCGTTGGTGAGGCGCAGGTTTCGGTGCTGCTCAACCGTTTGGAGGATCGCACCAAGGTCGTGGCAAAAAGCGTGCCGATCCGCATTCCGTATCGCGAGACCATTCGCCGTACGGCAAGCGCGCAGGGCCGCCACAAGAAACAGACTGGCGGTGCCGGTCAGTATGGCGACTGCTGGCTGCGCGTTGAGCCGCTCATTGGGCCCGACGGCACGAGCGATGGCTATGAGTTTGTAGACGAGGTCGTGGGTGGCCGCATCCCGCGCTCGCTCATCCCCGCCGTGGACAAGGGTGTCCAGGAGACCATGAAGGACGGCATCATTGCCGGCTACCCGCTCACGGGCATTCGCGTGGCTGTGTACGACGGCTCGTATCACAGCGTCGACTCCAACGAGATGGCGTTCCGCGCGGCGGCTCGCATCGGCCTGCGCAAGGCGTGCGCCGATGCCGACCCGGTGGTGCTGGAGCCCATCGAGGAAATCACGGTGACTATTCCCGAAAGCTACGCCGGCGCTGTGATGGGCGACATCTCGGCATCGCGCGGTCGCGTGACGGGCATGGAGACCGATGAGCGCGGCGACACCGTGGTCATTGCCCAGGCGCCGCTGGCAGAGCTGACGGATTATTCGACGCGCCTGCGCTCTATCACGCGCGGCACGGGCGACTTTACCATGAAGCCCGCAGGCTATGAGCAGGTGCCTTATGACGTTCAGGCCAAACTGGTCGAGCGCTATGAGGAGGGCCGCGCCAAGTAACGTGTGGTTTTGCCTGCAATGTAGGTGCTGACGAAAAGGCCGCCCTGGGTAACCGGGGCGGCCTTATTTGATTCAAGACTTTAGTCCGCTGGCCGCGCAGCGGCCAGCTTTAAACCACCCGCTACG
>UQSC01000072.1 GCA_900543615.1 uncultured Collinsella sp.
TTCCCTTCATCCCCTTCCTTCTCTCGTCGATACTCGTGCTCGGCGCCACAAGGCCCGGGACCCTGGCGGCGAAGGCGCCCGCGCCCAAATTCCGGCGCCTTATCCAGATCGTGTTTTCGATAATCGGCGCGGGGACCGCGATGCTCCTCGCCGGCCTTGCACCCGGGGGCATTTGCGCCTTGGCCCTAAACGGATTCGGGCAAATTGGGTACCCGGTCGCCTTCTTCCATGACGGCGCGCTTGCCACCACGACCGCGGGAGACGTCTTCACGGCCCTGCTTCTCGCGCTGCTTGCGGGCGGAACCTTGATATCCGTTTGCTCCGCCGTCCTATCGACCGCAACGAGGCGCGTCCTCGCGGGCCCCCTTGCCTCCGCGCTGCTTGTCGCGGCCCCGGCATTCCCGTTACTGTCCGATTCGGCACTAGGGCATAACGCCGCGCTCGGGCTCCTGCCGCTGGCCGTGTTCTCGCCTATCGAGGCAACGGGTTACGTGGGATGCTTCCCGACGGAATTCATTGGCTCCGGTTCGGGCAGCGCATCGATGCTTGCCGTGGCCCTGGCATACGTCGCGGTCCTTTTTGCGGTCGGCGCCGTTGCGGCACGTTCCCCCAAACAGCCTGGACCCGCGAAAAAGCACCATGGGCTCGAGCTTCTGGACGCGAGCGTGGGATACGGGAGCACGACGGTACTTTCAATCGGGTCGCTTTTCCTGAGCCCGGGAACGGCGGCGGGCCTCGTTGCCCCCAACGGCTCGGGGAAAACCACCCTTCTTGAAGCGCTGTCGGGCCAATTTCCCACCCGCATCCGCTCGGGAAGCCTGGCGGCAGACGGAATCAGCCAACGTCGATCAGCCGAATTCGCAGAACTCGTCTACCTGAGCTCTTCGGGCGGCGCGGATCTCTATCCCACGCTATCGGCCATCGAGCACCTTGCTTTCGTTAGGGAGGCGTGGAAATCGGCCGCCGACATCGACTCGCTCTGCGACTCCCTCGGAATCTCCCCATATCTCGACAAGCCGACCCGTAAACTCTCGACAGGGATGAAGCAGCAGGTAAAGCTTGCCATGGCGATATCGACCGGTTGCCCGTACCTCATCCTCGATGAACCGCTGAACGGCCTCGATCCGGGAAAGCGGAAAACCTCCTGCGACGCGATGCGCAGCGAAGTGGCGCGGGGACGCAGCGTGCTCATTTCAAGCCATCTACTCGACGACCTGGCAGACCTCACCAACTCGTTCTACTTCATCGAAGCCGGCACGCTCGTGGAAAAGATCGAGTCGTCCTCGCAGACGCTCAAGCAGGAATACCTCGATACATACGAGGGAGGTGAATGACATGAAACTATTTGAACAGCTGAAGTCCAATGCGTCGCGCATGGCTGTCTACGCCATCCTCGTGGCAACGGCTTTATGCGGAATCGCGGCACCCGTCTATGCGCTCAACGGGGAGAAAGGCGATGTCGAACCCGCGTACATGGCTTCGACGGTTAAGGACCGGTACAAAGCCTTCTCTGGAGACACGTTTTACGTAGCAGAGTACGACACGACCTACCGTCAGCTTCGCTACAACAAGGGCTACGACTATCTAGGCGCAGAGGCAATCAGCTATACGTCGGGTTGGTACCGCTCCAACTATGGACACATAACCCAGTTCAAGTGTAACTACCGTGTGTACAACTAAAGCAACCGGCCGGGACGAGGGGTGACGCAAAAGCGTCGCCCCTCGTTTTTAACCATGTCAACTGAACCTAGTTCAGTTTGGTTGATTTCCGATCTCAGCCGAACACATTGAGCGGAAAGGCCGTTCCCGCAGTCAGTCGAACGTCCCCGGGGCCCTTCTCAGGCCCCGGGGACGGCATTTTCCCAGTTGAAGGAACGGTGGAGATGTGTTTCGATGGGTCAGATTCGTGTCGTTCCGAAAAGACCGTGAACCTTTTGTGGGACACGCGGCGCCGTGGTACCATAGCCGAGTTTGTTGTCTTGGTCGGAAACCAAGACGCCTTATGCGCTGATCGGTAACCAGCGCCTGACCAATAAGGAGTCCTACAATGAAGCAGGGTATCCATCCCCAGTATGTCGAGTGCACGGTGACGTGCTCCTGCGGCAACACCTTCAAGACGCACGCTACCGTGTCCGAGATGAAGGTCGAGCTTTGCAACGAGTGCCACCCGTTCTACACCGGCCAGCAGAAGTTCGTCGACACCGGTGGACGCGTCCAGCGCTTCGCCGACAAGTTCGGTGGCGCCGCTGCCGCCCAGCTCAAGAAGGCCGAGGAGGCCAAGGCTGCCAAGGCCGCCAAGGCTGCTGAGGCCGAGGCCGCTCGCAAGGCCGCCGCTGAGGCTAAGGCTGCCGAGAAGGCCAAGCGTGCTGCTAAGTTTGCCGAGGAGGCTGCCAAGCAGGCCGCCGAGGCTCCCGCAGAGGCTCCCGTCGAGGAGGCCGCTGCCGAGGCCGAGACCACCGAGGCTGCTGAGTAAATAGCTCGCCGCGGAATCGCTCGCATTCATGGCATGAGGGCCGTGCATCCATTTGGGTGCGCGGCCCTTTTTCTTTTTAAATTAGTGCAAACTAACCTGTCCCCATGGCACCACATGGCAGAGAGGCGGCGTTTGCCCAGATAGACCTGCCAAAATTAACCTGTCCCATTGTGGCAGGTTGGTCGTAGTTATTACGTGGCGGTCGAGCTCGACCGTATAGGCCGCGCCTTGTTTGGCTAAAGTAAAATCATCTGTGTTTAACTCGTCCGCAGCTGCACGGCGTGGGCGATGGCCAAAAAGGAAAACCACATGGGATTCATGTCAAAGCTGCTGTCCTTTGGATCCGATAAGGACCTTAAGCGCTACTACAAGATCGTCGACCAGATCAACGGTCTTGAGCCCCAGTTTGAGAAGATGACCGAGGAGGAACTCCGCGCCCAGACCGATAAGTTCCGCGAGCGTTACGCCAACGGCGAGTCGCTCGACGACATGCTTCCCGAGGCCTTTGCCACCGTGCGTGAGGCTTCCAAGCGCATCACGGGCATGCGCCACTTTGACGTACAGCTCATCGGCGCCATGGCGCTTCATGAGGGTCATATTGCCGAGATGAAGACCGGCGAGGGCAAGACGCTCGTCTCCACCTTGGCCGGCTACCTCAACGCTATCGCCGGCAAGGGCGTGCATGTCGTTACCGTCAACGATTACCTGGCAAAGCGCGACTCCGAGTGGATGGGCCGCATCTACAAGTACCTGGGCATGACCGTCGGTCTGCTCCAGAACAACATGCCGCTCGAGCTCAAGCGCCCGGCCTACCAGGCAGACGTCACTTACGGCACCAACTCCGAGTTCGGTTTCGACTACCTGCGCGACAACATGGTCACCCGTCCCGAGCAGCGCGTGCAGCGCGGTCACAACTACGCCATCGTCGACGAGGTCGACTCCATCCTGATCGATGAGGCCAGGACGCCGCTCATTATCTCGGGCGCCGGCACTAAGTCCGCCAGCACCTACAAGGACTTCGCGCGCGCCGTGCGCGGCCTGGAGCGCGGTGAGGACGTGTCGCACGACATGCTCACCGCCACCGAGGACGTTGAACCCACGGGCGACTACGTCATGGACGAGGCCAAGCACACCATCGCCGCCACCGAGCGCGGTCTTAAGAAGATCGAGCGCCGCCTGGGTATCGATGACATCTATGCCGATCTCTCCGGCCAGCTGGTCAACCACCTGCAGCAGGCGCTGAAGGCCCAGTACATGTTCCACCGTGATAAGCAGTACGTGGTCACCAACGGCGAGGTCAAGATCGTCGACGAGTTCACCGGCCGCATTATGGAAGGCCGCCGTTACTCCGAGGGCCTGCACCAGGCCATTGAGGCCAAAGAGGGCGTGCTCGTACGCGAGGAGAACCAGACCCTGGCCACCATCACCCTGCAGAACTACTTCCGTCTGTATGACAAGCTCTCCGGCATGACCGGCACGGCACTTACCGAGGATGCTGAGTTCCGCGAGATCTACAAGCTGCCCGTCGAGGTCATCCCCTCCAACAAGCCCGTGCAGCGCGTGGACCACGAGGACCTGGTGTACCGCACCATTCAGGCTAAATACAACGCCGTTGCCGACGACGTTGAGCGTCGTCACGCCAAGGGCCAACCGGTCCTGGTGGGCACCGTCTCCATCGAGAGCTCCGAGAAGCTGTCCGCCGCCCTTACCAAGCGCGGCATCGCGCACGAGGTCCTCAACGCCAAGCATCACGAGCGCGAGGCTCATATCGTTGCCCAGGCCGGACGCTACGGCGCCGTGACCATCGCTACTAACATGGCCGGTCGCGGTACCGACATCCTGCTGGGCGGCAACCCCGACGAGCTGGTGCGCGAGCGCTTGGAGTACGAGGGCCTGACCATGGAGGACGTGACGCCCGAGCAGCTCGAGCAGTTTAACGCCGAGGCCAAGGAGACCTGCAAGGCCGAGCGCGAGCGCGTGCTTGCCGCCGGCGGCCTGACCGTTATCGGAACCGAGCGCCACGAGTCCCGTCGTATCGACAACCAGCTGCGCGGCCGCTCCGGTCGTCAGGGCGATCCGGGCGAGACCCAGTTCTACCTGTCGCTCGAGGACGACCTCATGCGCCTGTTCGGCGGCGACAAGATGGACCGCGTCTCCAAGATGATGGTCACGGCCGACATGGGCGACGACATGCCCATCCAGCACAAGATCATCTCCAAGGCCGTCGAGAGCGCCCAGCACAAGGTCGAGAGCATCAACTTCTCCATGCGTAAGAGCGTCCTTGAGTACGACGACGTCATGAACAAGCAGCGCCAGGTCATCTACGCCGAGCGCAATAAGATTCTGGACGGCAAGGACCTGACCGACCACATCACCGAGGTCATGCACGACACCGTGTACCGCTGCGTGCAGGAGTTCTGCACCAAGGACAGTCACGATGGCGAGCGCGACCTGGAGGGCCTGCGCAAGTGGGTTGTGGAGCTCACCGGCCACATCGATACGCCGAAGTTCCCCGACGAGGATTATGAGGCCCTGGCTGCCGATGTCCTGGCTTACGTAGAGAAGTGCTACAACATGAAGGCCGAGCGCTTGGGCGAGGACCTGATGCGCGAGCTCAACACCCAGGTCATGCTGCGCGTCATCGATACCCGCTGGATGAACTACCTGCAGGAGATGGACTACCTCAAGACCGGCATCGGCCTGCGCGGCTTTGGCCAGCGCGACCCGCTGGTCGAGTACAAGACCGAGGCCTACGGCGCGTTCCAGATGCTCGTCGACACCATGTATGAGGATTACCTGCGCACGGTTCTGCGCATCGAGATCAAGGCTGCCCCGCGTGCCGTGGAGCACAAGGAGGAGCCCGCGCTCGAGGGCGCGCGCTTCTCCGGTCCTGCCGAGGTCGATGGTGACAACGGCGACTCGGTGCTGCGTAAGCAGGCACAGGTGCAGGCCCGCACGGCTGTCCAGGGTGGTCCGGCTGCCGTTAACAACGGTGGCAAGGTGACGACCTACCGCAAGTCCGAGAGCGACGATCCGTACGTCAACGTGGGCCGCAACGACCCGTGCCCCTGCGGTAGCGGCAAGAAGTTTAAGTACTGCCACGGCAGGAATCGTTAATGGCTGAGGCTTTAGAGGTAACGCCCGCCGAGCTGGACGCGTTCGCGGACCGGCTCGGCGAGGTCGAGTCGTATCTCCACTTGGACGAGAAGCGTACCCGCGTGACCGAGCTCGAGGCCAAAAGTGTTGCCCCTGGCTTTTGGGATGACGCCGACGCCGCCCGTGCCACCATGGAGGAGATCGCTCGCACCAAGGAAGATATCGCTGCCGTGGACACCGCGCGCGGCGAGCTTTCCGATGCCCGCGCCGCGCTGGAGCTTGCCGAAGAGATGGGGGATGACCCCGACGCCGCCGCATTGCGCGAGGAGGCTGCCGCTACGGCAGAACGCCTGGCCCGCGCTATCGACGAGCTTGAGCTTTCGAGCTGGTTTACCGGTGAGTTCGATCACGGCGATGCCATTGTGACCATCAAGCCCGGACAGGGTGGTCTGGAGGCCCAGGACTGGACCTTCATGCTCTTTAAGATGTACATGAAGTACTGCCAGCGTCGCGGCTGGAAGGTCACCATCAACGACTGTCCCGCGGCCGAGGTCATCGGCATCGACCGCGCGACCTTTACCGTCGAGGGCAAGGACGCATTTGGCATGCTGCGCGCCGAGGCCGGCGTCCACCGCTTGGTTCGCATTAGCCCCACCGACGACAAGAAGCGCCGCCAGACCACGTTTGCCGGCGTCGAGGTCATCCCCGTGCTACCCGATGATATCGACATCGAGATCAGCCCCGATGACATCCGCGTGGACGTGTACCACGCGAGCGGCCCGGGCGGTCAGGGTGTCAACACCACCGACTCCGCCGTGCGCGTGACGCATTTCCCCAGCGGCATTGTGGTCACCTGCCAAAACGAGCGCAGCCAGATCCAGAACAAGGCCGCGTGCATGCAGATCCTCAAGGCTCGCCTGTACGAGATTGAGCTCGAGAAGCGCGCCGAGGCCCTGGATGAGATTCGTGGACCCAAGACCACGATCGGCTTTGGCAACCAGATTCGCAGCTACGTGCTCTACCCGTATCAGATGGTTAAGGACCTACGCACGGGCGTGGAGACCAGCAATGTCGAGGCAGTTCTTGACGATGGCGACCTGGACCCGTTTGTTATTGGCTACCATCGCTGGGCGACCGGCAACGCCGATGCAGAAGACTCGGAGGTCTAAAACATCGGGCGGCTTCAAGCCGATGCCAAGCCTAACGGTTGGACGGGTTTGTATCCAGAACAAACCCTGCGCAGGGGTGGTTTTTGTTCGGCGAATCGGTAGAATCGAATACAGCAAGAAGTTCAAAGCGCATCCGTTTGGGTGCGCTTTTTTGAGGGAGGCAGCATGGCATATCGTCTGGACATCAAGCGCATTCTTTCGATGAACTTCTTTCACGACCTGCCCCAGATCATGTTGGGGTGTGCCTTGGCCGCCATCGCGACCGACTTGTTTTTGATTCCCAACGGTCTTGCCGCCGGTGGCGTTACGGGCCTTGCGACTATTATCCAGGCTGTCGGCGCGGCGCGAGGCGTGTCGCTTCCCGTCGGTATCCAGACCATCGTGATGAACGCCTTGCTGTTGTTGGTCGTTATGCGCGAGGGTGGCATGTTCTACGTGGTGCAGACCGCGACGGGCTTTGTGCTGCTGGGCTTCTTTACCGATCTGTTCGCCCCGTTTGTAGCACCTCTGGCGGATGCGGACCTGATGCTCCCTGCCATGTGGGGCGGCATTATTACGGGCATCGGTTACGGCATGGTGTTGCGCGCCGGCGCCAACACCGGCGGCTCGGACACGATTGGCCAAATCATCTCGCGTAACACCTCGCTGCCGGTGGGCTCGACCGTCATGGCGATCGATGTTGCCGTATGCGCGCTGTCGGCTCCGGTCTTTTCAATCGAAAACGCACTATATGCAGGCCTTTCGATGGTCATTAGCGGCTACGTGATCGATGCCGTGGTCGATGGTGGCAACAAACGCCGTATGGTACTCATCATCTCGGACAAGTTCCCTGATATCGCTGCCGATATCATGTATGGCCTGGGTCGTGGTTGTACCAAGTTTAAGGCGACTGGCATGTATTCGGGTGCCGAGAAGCCGGTGATTATGGTCATCGTGAGCCGTCGAGAGCTCAATACCCTCAAGACGATCGTGCGCGAGCGCGATCCTCACGCCATTGTGACGGTCGCTGACGTTACGGAAGCCTTCGGCGAGGGATTCAAGGACATTAGCGCGTAGGGTCGACTGCGTTCCATCCAAAAGACGTTCACATTGATAAACCGTTTCATCAGCGGTTCTGCCTGCTCAATTGTTCAAATAATGATAAATACTCTGGTAAAGCTTCCAGTTTCCAGCATAATGAATGACGTACGTGCATTGCGGCTGTGTTGGGATTACCTTCGGTGCCGTGCGCATCTTGTCTTAAGAGGATGAAAGGAAGGCACAATGAGCGACGAAGAGCTCAAAAAGGTTGCCAACGAGGTAAGGAAGGGCATCGTCACCGGCGTGCACGCTGCCAAGTCCGGCCATCCGGGCGGTTCGCTCGGCGCCGCCGACATCATGACCTATCTGTACTTTGAGGAAATGAACGTCGACCCAGCTAATCCCCGCAAGGCCGATCGCGACCGCTTTGTGCTCTCCAAGGGCCATTGCGCTCCGGGCCTGTACGCCGTGCTCGCCGAGCGTGGGTTCTTCCCCAAGGAGGACCTCGAGACGCTGCGCCATATCGGCAGCCACCTGCAGGGTCACCCCAACATGAACGACACCCCGGGCGTCGACATGTCCACCGGCTCGCTCGGCCAGGGCATCTCCACCGCTGTGGGCATGGCCGTTGCCGCCAAGCACTGGGGCGATACTTACCGCACGTACGCCCTGCTGGGCGATGGCGAGAGCGAGGAGGGCCAGGTCTGGGAGGCCGCCATGTTTGCCGGCAACCAGCAGCTCGACAACCTCTGCGTGATCGTCGACCACAACGGCCTGCAGATCGACGGCCCCGTCGAGGAGGTCAACGACCCCATGCCGCTGGCAGACAAGTTCCGCGCCTTCAAGTTCCATGTGGTGGAGCTCGCCGACGGCAACGACTTTGACCAGATCCGCGCCGCCTTTGCCGAGGCCCGCGCCACCAAGGGTCAGCCTACCGCCATTATCGCCGAGACCACAAAGGGCAAGGGCGTCTCCTTTATGGAGAACCAGGTGGGTTGGCACGGTAAGGCCCCCAACGATGAACAGTTTGAGCAGGCCATGGCAGAGCTCACGGCCGCCGGAGAGGAGCTCTAGGATGGCAGATGTCAAGAAAATCGCCACGCGCGTAAGCTACGGCGAGGCCCTCGTCGAGCTCGCCAACGAGCACGATGACTTTGTGGTCCTCGACGCCGACCTGGCCGCCGCCACGCAGACCGGCAAGTTTAAGGCTGCCTGCCCCGACCGCTTCTTCGATGTGGGCATTGCCGAGAGCAACCTGATGGGTGTTGCCGCCGGTATCGCAACCACCGGTCGCGTTGCCTTCGCGAGCACCTTTGCCATGTTTGCCGCCGGCCGCGCTTTTGAGCAGGTCCGTAATTCCATCGGTTATCCGCACCTC
>UQSC01000073.1 GCA_900543615.1 uncultured Collinsella sp.
GCCGAGCGCAAAATGGATTCTAAAAAACACCTTGCCAAATAGGAGCGTCAGGACGCAAAGAGGCCCCGCCGCGCAACGCGCGCAGCGGAGCCTCTTTGCATGTCCGAGGACGTTTTGGAAAATAACCCAAAACCGGCCCCAGTAATCCTACAGGAGTTAAATCCCTTTAGAACTTGTTGTGGAAGGTACGCGCAATGACCTCGTCCTGCTGCTCCTTGGTGAGCGTGTGGAAGTTCACGGCATAGCCGGAAACGCGGATGGTCAGCTGCGGGTACTTCTCGGGGTGAGCCTGAGCGTCGAGCAGCGTCTCACGGTTGAAGACGTTGATGTTCAGGTGGTGGCCACCCTTCTCGGCGTAAGCGTCGAGCATGTGGACCAGGTTATCGGCCTGAGTCTCAGAAACTTCAGAAACCTTCATAATGTGTCTCCTTCGATCGATAGGCGCCGGCCGAAACCGGCGCACTAATCAGTAATCGTTATTGTTAGTATAGCACTAACAATAGTTACTCGCCCAGCTGATCAAGGTCGATATCGCCAAAGAACACCTGGTCCTCCTTGCCGAGCGCACTCGGGATGATAGAGAAGGTGTTGGAGATGCCGTCCTGAGCATCGCGGAACGGGAGCTTGGAAACCGAAGACAGCGAAGCGATGGCGCCGTGGCTATCGCGCTTGTGCATGGGGTTAGCACCCGGGGCGAACGGCTGGCCGGCCTTGCGGCCGTCGGGCGTGGAGCCGGTCTTCTTACCGTACACGACGTTGGAGGTAATGGTCAGAACCGAGGTCGTGGGCACGGAGTTGCGGTAGGTGTCGTTCATGCGGATGTACTCCATGAACTGGTGCACAACGTCGTGAGCGATCTGGTCGACGCGGTCGTCGTCGTTACCGTACTTGGGGAACTCGCCCTCGGTCTCAAAGTCGACGATGATGCCGTTCTCGTCACGGACGGGGTGGACCTTGGCGTACTTGATAGCGGACAGGGAGTCAGCCACGACGGAAAGGCCAGCGATGCCCGTAGCGAACCAGCGGTGCACGTGCTTGTCGTGCAGAGCCATCTGGATGCGCTCGTAGCAATACTTGTCGTGCATGTAGTGAATGATGTTCAGCGAGTTGACGTACACGCCAGCAAGCCACTTCATCATGTCGTTGTACTTGGCCACAACGTCGTCGTAATCGAGCGTATCGCCCTCGACGGCGCGATACTTGGGGCCGACCTGCTTCTTGGAGACCTCGTCAACACCGCCGTTGAGTGCGTACAGCAGGCACTTGGCCAGGTTGGCGCGAGCGCCGAAGAACTGCATCTCCTTGCCGATGCGCATGGAGGACACGCAGCAGGCAATGCCGTAGTCGTCGCCGTGATAGACGCGCATGAGGTCGTCGTTCTCGTACTGGATCGAGGAGCTGGCGACGGAAGTCTTGGCGCAGAACTTCTTGAAGTTCTCGGGCAGACGGGTCGACCACAGAACGGTCATGTTGGGCTCGGGGCTGGTGCCCATGTTCTCGAGCGTGTGCAGGTAGCGGTAGCTCATCTTGGTAACGAGCGTACGGCCGTCAACACCCATGCCGCCGATGGACTCGGTGACCCACTGCGGGTCGCCGGTAAACAGGGCCTGGTACTCGGGGGTACGGGCAAACTTGACCATGCGGAGCTTCATGATGAAGTGATCCACGAACTCCTGGATCTGCTCCTCGGTGAAGGTACCGTTGGCAAGGTCGCGCTCAGCGTAGATGTCGATGAACGTAGAGGTACGGCCGATGGACATAGCGGCGCCGTTCTGCTCCTTGACGGCAGCGAGGTAGGCGAAGTACATCCACTGGATGGCCTCCTGCGTGTTGGTAGCAGGGTTGGAAATATCGAAACCATAGGTCTCGGCCATCATCTTGAGCTCGCCGAGGGCGCGGATCTGCTCCTGCAGCTCCTCACGGTCGCGGATGTTGTCGGCGGTCATGACCGTCGGGGTGGAAGCCTTCTGGGCCTCCTTGTCCTTGATCAGGTAGTCGACACCGTACAGGGCGACACGACGGTAGTCGCCGATGATACGGCCGCGGCCATAGCCATCGGGCAGACCGGTGATGATGTGAGCCGAACGGCAGGCGCGCATCTCGGGGGTGTAGACATCGAAGACGCCGGCGTTGTGGGTCTTGCGCTCGAAGGTGTAGCGCTCGACAACGTTCTCGTCGACCTTGTAGCCGTGCTGGCTGGCAGCCTGGCAAGCGATGCGGATACCACCGTTGACGTGCAGCGCGCGCTTGAGCGGCTTGTCGGTCTGGAGGCCAACAATGGTCTCCTTGTCGCGATGGGCATTATCGATGTAGCCAGCGGGGTGGCTCACGATACCCGTGACGGTCTTGGTGTCCATATCGAGGACACCACCCTGCTCGCGCTCCTTAAGCAGCAGGTCGAGAACCTCGCCCCACAGCTCCTTGGTACGCTCGGTCGGACCTACGAGGAACGACTCATCGCCCTCGTAGGGGGTGTAGTTCTTCTGGATGAAGTCTCGGACGTCGACCTCTCCCGTCCAGATACCTTCCTTGAAGCCTTCCCATGCCTCCTGCATTGTGTAACCACGCTCCTAGTTACGTGTAATGCGGCGCTCTCTCACACCGCTGCTTATTGAATTCTTGAATTATCGGCTTGCACTACCGGCTTCTTCCGTTCTTCACCACACGTTGGTACAGGGAAAAACGTTTGTCCACCTTGGAACTGCAACCCAAAACCCAAGATTTCACCCGTTTGAGAAGGATAACATAGCCACCCCCTTCATCAGTGCTGTTATATGTTCCTTTTTTTATAACATAAGGGCTTTTTTTACAAACCTGCAGGAAATGCGAGCGCAAACAACTACCGTTCACCGATTTGTTTGGTTTTTTCCTTGCCTTTGTACGACGTTCACCCTAGCTGTTATGCCAGCTTTACCAGGGTAAAGTGCCTCTGAGTAGGCTTTAGGACATGTCTAACGATCTGCCCCTAACTTTGCTGGCACCGACGGTGTACGGAGGTCGCCTAAAGGTAGTTTTCTAGACATGTCCCAAAATCTACCGCATAGGGTGCGCGTGCAAGGGTATCATCTTTCACCGAAAATAGTTTCTAGTGTTAGGGGTTTTCGGTGGAAGATACCGATTTCCGTGAACTTGGGCGTCAGCTCCTTACCGAGTTCGGCAGCATGCATCAGCGCATTTCGCGCTTTGCGGACAAAGCTCTCGGCGGCGAAATGGCTGTCATGCGCGCCCTCATACTCGCCGGCGGTTCGCTCACGCCGAGCGAACTCGCTGATCGCGCCTGGGTCTCGAGTGCCCGCATCGCCAATATCCTACGCGCTCTCGAAGCCAAGGGCTGGGTCGAGCGCGAGCACTCAAAGACTGACCGTCGTCGCGTACACGTCATAGTGACCGACAAGGGATTCCAGGATCTCGAAATCAAACGCCGGGAATTCGAGGACCGCACCGCGGCTTTCCTCGAGCAGCTCGGCGAAACAGATACCCAAGAGATGGTGCGTCTTCTTAGACGTGCCAACGAAATTATCGACCGCAATCAAGAAAGGAGAGATGCCGAGTGAGGATTCTCAAGCTCTTTAAAAAGCATGTCCTGGCACTGTTCGCAGCTATCGTGCTTATCGTAATCAGCTGCAACGCCGATCTGGCGCTGCCTACCTATATGAGCGACATCGTCGACGTGGGTGTGCAGCAAGGCGGCATCGCCTCGCCCGTGCCCGACACCATTCGCGCCGAATCGCTCGACGACCTCGAACTCTTTATGAGCGCCAAGGACGCCAAGGCTGTGGAGGCCGTGTTTAGCAAGGCTGACAAAAACGGCATTCGAACGTACAAGGGCACCGAGGAAGAGCGTGCCGATGGAGGCAAGATTGCCGACATTATGAGCCTGCCCGAGACTGTCGTCCTTTCGCTCGACCAGGGCATTGACGCCAACTCCATGGGCGACATGATGGGCTCGTCCAGCGAGAAAGACAACAACGCTGCCCAGGCCATGCCCACCCCCGAGCAGATGGCTGCCATGACGCCCGAGCAACTCGCCGAGATGCAGCAGAAGGCCGCAGCCGCGCAGAGCATGCAAAAGCAGATCGACGCCGACGGCGGCAAGATCACCATGAAGAGCCTGCGCCTGGGCGTTGAAGGCGGCCTAATCGACCAGGGCAAGCTCGTCGAGGGCGCCAACGATATGGCAGACAAAATGGGCTCCATGTCGGGCTCCATCGTGACCCAGCGCGCCGTGACCTACGTACAAGAAGAGTACAAAGCGCAGGGCATCGACCCCGCCGACGTGCAGAACGCTTACCTGAGCCGCATGGCGACCACGATGTTTGGCCTGTGCCTGGTGTCGCTCGTCGCCACCATCCTGACCGGTGCCGTGGCTTCGCGCACCGCCTGCTCCATCGCCCGCGACCTGCGCCGCGAGACCTTCGACAAGGTTATGCACTTCTCGCCGGCCGAGGTGGGCAAGTTTAGCCAGGCCTCGCTCATCACCCGCTGCACCAACGACATTCAGCAGATCCAGATGGCCGCAACCCTGTTTATCCGCATGTGCCTGATGGCCCCCGTCATGGGCATCGTCGCTGTCATGCGTGTCCTGGCTAACCACACCGGCCTGGAGTGGACCATCGCCGTGGCCATCATCGCGGTTTCGGCCGTTGTCGGCGTGCTCATGGGCCTCACCATGCCCAAGTTCAAAAAGATGCAGAGCTTTGTGGACCGCGTGAACCTTACCGCCCGCGAGCTGCTCGACGGCCTTATGCCTATCCGCTCGTTCAACCGCGAGGAGCATGAGCTCGAGCGTTTTAACAAGGCTTCGCTCGACCTGATGACCACGCAGCTCTACACCAACCGCGCCATGAGCTTTATGATGCCGCTCATGATGCTCGTCATGAACTGCATCACCGTGCTTATCGTCTGGTTTGGCGCGCAGGGCGTGTCCAACGGCGTGATGCAGGTCGGCAACATGATGGCGTTCATCTCCTACACCATGCAAATCGTCATGGCGTTTATGATCCTCACCATGGTTTCGGTCATCCTGCCCCGCGCCGAGGTCGCAGCCGAGCGCGTGGAAGAGGTCATCACCTGCCCCACGAGCATCAACGACCCTGCCTCGCCCAAACTGCCTGCTGCCAGCGCGCCGCGCGGTGAGCTCACCTTCCGCGACGTGAGCTTCCAGTATCCCGATGCCCGTGCCGACGTCATCAGCGGCGTGAACTTCACCACGCATGCCGGTCAGATGCTCGGCATCATTGGCTCCACAGGCTCGGGCAAGTCCACGCTCGTGCAGTTGATTCCGCGCCTGTACGACGTCACGGGCGGCAGCATTTCGCTCGACGGTATCGACGTGCGCGACATGACCCTTTCCGAGCTGCGTCGCCGTATTGGTTATATCCCGCAGCAGGGTCGCCTGTTCTCGGGCACCGTCGAGAGCAACCTCAAGTTTGCCGGCGACATGGTGAGCGATGATGACATGCACCGGGCGGCACGCATCGCCCAGGCCGAGGACTTTATCGCCGAGCGCGAGGGCGGCTACGACTCCCCCATCAGCCAGGGAGGCTCCAATGTCTCGGGTGGTCAGCGCCAGCGCTTGGCCATCGCCCGCGCATTGGCCAAAAAGCCCGAGGTTGTGGTGTTCGATGACTCGTTTAGTGCCCTCGACTACAAGACCGACGCGCGCCTGCGCGAGGAGCTGGCCAAAAACGTTACCGACGCCGCACTCGTGGTCGTGGCCCAGCGCATCGCGACCATCATGCACGCCGACCAGATTATCGTGCTCGACGACGGCCACGTGGTGGGCACCGGTACGCACGAGGAGCTGCTGCGCAGCTGCCCGCCGTACCTGGAGATCGCACAGTCGCAGCTTTCCGCCGAGGAGCTGGGGCTTACCCAAGAAGAAATTGCAGCCGTCACGGAAGGAGGCGAGCGCTAATGGCAGACGAGACCAAGACTCAGATTCCCAAGCCCACCCGCCAGCGTGGTCCCATGGGCCGCATGGGCGGCATGCGTCGCGGCGAAAAGGCCAAGGACTTTAAGGGCACCATGAGGCAGCTGCTTGGCTATATCGGTCAGCACAAGATTGCCGTGTTTGCCGCCGTCGCCTTTGCCGTGTGCTCGGTCATCTTTAACATTGTGGGGCCCAAGGTGCTCGGCCAGGTCACCACCAAACTGTTCGAAGGCCTGGTCGCCAAGGTCAACGGCACCGGCGATGTCGACTTTGACTGGATCGCCAAGACGCTCGGCTTTTTGCTCTGTCTGTATCTGGCGAGCTCTGTCTGCAGCCTGATCCAAGGCTGGCTCATGACCGGCGTCACGCAAAAGATTTGTTATCGCATGCGCAAGGAAATCGCCGCCAAGATCGCTGTCGTTCCGATGAGTTACTTCAACGGCCACAGCAAGGGCGACGTGCTCAGCCGCATCACCAACGACGTCGATACGCTCGGCCAGTCGCTCAACCAGAGCGTGACGCAGCTTATTACGTCCGTCACGCAGATTATCGGCGTGCTCGTCATGATGCTTTCGATCAGCCTGCCGCTCACCGGCGTCACCGTGCTCACGCTGCCGGCCGCCGCGATTATCTTGATGGTGATGATTCACTTCTCGCAGCCGTACTTCCGCGAGCAGCAGCAGGTCCTGGGTACCGTCAACGGCATTATCGAGGAGGACTTTGCCGGCCAGAACGTCATTCAGGTGTTCGACCGCGCCGAAGCCTCGATCGAGGAGTTCGACCGTCAAAACGACCGCCTGTTTATTAGTGGCTGGCGCTCGCAGTTCCTGTCGGGCCTGATGATGCCGCTTATGAGCCTGGTGGGCAACATGGGTTACGTGGGCGTTGTCGTAGTGGGCGCGCAGCTCGCGCTGACCGGCAATGCCACGCCCGGCGATATTCAGAGCTTCATTCAGTACGTGCGCAACTTTACGCAGCCGGTGCAGCAGCTGGGCAACGTGAGCAACACGATGCAGTCGATGGCAGCTGCCACCGAGCGCGTCTTTGAGTTCCTGGCCGCGCCCGAAGAGGAGCAGAAGGCCGACGCGCAGATCCCCGAGAAGCGCCCCGGTCACGTGGAGTTTGACCATGTCAAGTTTGGCTACACGCCCGACAAGACCATCATCCACGACTTTAGCTGCGAGGCGCAGCCCGGCCAGACCATCGCCATCGTCGGCCCCACCGGCGCCGGCAAGACCACGCTCATTAAGCTGCTGCAGCGCTTCTACGATGTGGACGGCGGTTCGCTGCGCGTCGAGGGCGTCGACGTGCGCGACTGGGACCGCGCGGCGCTGCGCGGCGAGTTTGCCATGGTGCTGCAGGACACCTGGCTGTTTAACGGTACCATCCGCGAGAACATCCGTTACGGACGCCCCGATGCGAGCGATGCCGAGGTCGAAGCCGCTGCACGTGCCGCACGCTGCGACCACTTTATCCATACACTCGCCGGCGGCTACGACTTTATGATCAACGAGGAGGGCACTAACCTGTCGCAGGGTCAGCGCCAGCTCGTGACCATCGCCCGTGCCATTTTGGCCGACCGCCCGGCGCTGATTCTCGACGAGGCGACCTCCAACGTTGACACTCGTACCGAGGAGCTTATTCAGCGTGCCATGGATGCGCTGATGCAGGGCCGCACGAGCTTTGTCATCGCGCACCGCCTGTCCACGATCCGCAACGCCGACGTGATCCTAGTAATCCGCGACGGCGATATCGTCGAGAAGGGCACGCACGACGAGCTGCTCGCCCAAGGCGGCTTCTACGCCGACCTGTACAACTCGCAGTTCGACGAGGCGGCGTAAGCCCAATACCATGGCTACAGGCTACAAAAAGATGGCCCGCTGATTACGTAGAATCGGCGGGCCATCTTTTGCCATTGCGCGCTTTAAAACAACCTAGAAGCAATCGCGATAACGTGGCCAGGCAAGGAGTGCCAGGGTCAGCGTCACGCCGATCTGGATGAGCGTCTGTTTGATATCGAGCGTGCCAGTAATCGCTACGGTGCGCAGCAGCGTCACGAATGCCTGGGGCAGACCGCCCAAAAAACCAAAGTGCGGCACCGAGCAGCATCTTGTCACCCATTTCGGGCTCAGCGTCACACGCCTCCGTGAGCGCGCGATACGCACGGACCTCAAATGCAATCACCAATGCGATACCGGCGATTGAAACGAAAAGCGAGATTGATGACACTACGGGCACGAGCGGCGGCGCGACCGCACCTGTCGTCGCCTCCATAAGCACAAGCATCCCCGCATACGCGCAGGCCACGCCTGCAAGCGCCAACATGAACCGGCGAGCCTCCTGCCGGCGAACGATTGTCGTCACCCCACGAAACCCTCGAGCCATCGCCCTCTCCCCTCTCATCAAAGTCTTGCGGTTACTCGCCGCAACCGCTCTCGATCAGCTCAACCAGTGCATCGACGGCGGCTTGCTCGTCAGCACCATCGGCCGCAATCTCGACATCGCATCCGCACGCCATCCCCAGACCCATAACCATGAGAATCGACTTAGCATCCTTGGGGTCGCTGTCCTTGGTAACGTTGCGCACGGTCACCCTGCTCCCAAACCCGGATGCCTTCTGAACAAACAGAGAGGCAGGACGGGCATGGATACCGCTTGCGTTTACAACGGTCGTGGTCTTTGAATACATCCGAGTCCTTCTTTCGATCAAGGTTTCCAAAAGCCGCCGGGACACCCACCTTACAGGCATCCCGGCGAGAGGGCCGAGCTACTCGACCACGATGTTGTCACTCGCGGTGTCGGCGCCGTTACTTGCGATGAGCTTCTTGTAGTAGAAGAAGCTCTTCTTCTTGCCACGCTTGCCGGTGCCGTCGCCATGGTCGTCCTGATCGACCGAAATCTGGCCATAGCGTTTAGTCATCTCGGACGTACCGGAGCTGATGAGATCAATGGGGCCCCACCAGGCGTAACCGAAGACGTCAACGCCGTCGAGAATTGCCTGATGCATCTGCTCGACATGCTCCTTCATGTATTCGATATGAGCATCGTCATCGCAATAACCGTTCTCGTCGCGGTTCTCGGTCATGCCGTTACCGTTCTCGGCGATAAAGATCGGCAGGTGATAACGGTCGTAGATG
>UQSC01000074.1 GCA_900543615.1 uncultured Collinsella sp.
CCGTGCTCCTGGCGACAGCTTCGTCGTAGGGGGAGTCGACCGTGGCGTCGCCCGTGCCGATGGTTTGACCCGCCTCGTAGGAGATGCTGGAGCCGTACTCTTCTTCGTAGCGATAGTTAATGATCTTGCCGCCTGCGGGCGCCTGGATGGGAGCGCCTTCGATCTTGATGGTGCCGATAGCCTTGCCATCTTCGCTTATGGCAAGAGCGAAGATTGCCGCCGTGTCTCCCTCAGCCGTGAGCTTGCTGCGGACGATCGAGATACTCGCGGGCGTGATGCCCTCGTAGGTCTGGGCGAAGATACCGATGTTCAGACCCCTAGGCTCAGGGATGACCGCGCCGCTTTGGTCGTTGCTGTAGTGATCGGGGCCATCGCCACCGGTCTCGACATAGCGGGCTATAGCCTTAACAACGGAGTCGCTGATGTAGATGTGACCGCCAGCGACGTTTGGCTGGTGGTTTCTGGTAGAGATTGCAACCGAGAATTTGCCTTCCGCGAACGCGTCCACGATGGAACCATTCTTGATGACGATGTCGTCCCCGTCAGTGATTAGGGCGATGGCCTGGCCGCCGCTCGCGCTTGTGCGGACCGTCACGGTCGCGTGATCGAGCGTAACGCCCTTGTAGGCATAGACACCATATTCAACACCGCTTGCGTCAAGGGAGGCGTTCGTGACCGCGAGACTGCCCTCAGTGTCGACGGCAAGATCCTCCTCGGAGTTTGCCTTAACCTGGCTGCCGCCCAAGATGTCGATGTTGCCGTCAGCCCAAATCGCCGCTTCTTCTATCGAGCTTGCTTCTACCTTGCCACCGCCTTTGATGATCAGGTCACTGCCCGCGGCGACGCCGTAACCTTCGCCTCCTTTAGCGATCACTGTGCCAGAGGAATCGATGGTGGTCTTGCCCTTGGATTGGATACCTTCGGTACCGCCCGTTGCATTCACGGTGCCCGAGCCCGTGATAGAGAGGTCGCCCTTTGCCTCAATTCCGTCGGAAGTAGTGCTCGTGGTGTTCACAGCGCCTGGGCCAGAAATGGAGAGGTCGCCTGTGGATTTAATCGCATCGGCCTCGGCTGTCACATTGAGCTCATCCGAGCTCTTCGAGCTCGTTATGTTCAGCTCTGCTTTCTGGTTAGTGCCATCCTGCGCCTTGATGGCGGCTCCGGTGTAATCGGGCTCGGTTTTCACGGTGTTCTTGCCCTCGTACGCAATGTTGAGCTTGCCTGCAGCCTGGATCGCACCGCCGTTATAGCCGTTGAGCTTCATATCGTCGGCGCCGTCCCATGACCAGGTGCCAGCCTCGTCACCCGCCGCGGTGCCAGCGTCATACCGGCTGCCGCCGACGTCCACCCACTCGGCCGCGAGCGAGACACTCGGCATGAGCAACGAGCTCACCGTGAGCGCGCAGGTCAGACCACAGACGATGCGGCGCGTCACGCGACGCCAGCTTCCGTGTGCGAGCAGCGTGCGACGGCGCACGTCGGGCTCGACAAAATGGGCTCCAGAGGTTTTGTCATTGCGCTTGGGGGTCGTGAACAAGGCGGCCATGGTTACTCCCATCCTCATAGGGCCTATGCGATTACGCCCAGCATATCTGCAGGATGTAGCCGGCGGTAGTGCCGTTTGGAGGGCAAAATGTCCAAAACTTGGGAAGCAATACATCGCGCGTCCGTGCGTAGCCTGGCTTTAAAAGAAAAGCGCGGAGCCGCTCGATGCGACTCCGCGCTTTGGTGTTCTGCTTTGGCAGCTTTGCCGCTACGCTACGAAGAAGTAGACGAGGAAGGCGAGGGCTGCGATCCACATGAGCGGCTTGATCTTGGAAGCCTCGCCCTTAAAGAGCGCGACGACCACGTAGGCGATAAAGCCCAGGCCAATGCCGGCAGAGATGGAGTAGGTGAAGGGCACGCCGGCGACAATCATGAACGCCGGGAAACCCTGCGACACGTCGGACCAGTCGATCTCGGAGGCCTCACTCATCATGAGGTAGCCGACGTAGACCAGAGCACCGCAGGTGGCGGCGCTGGAAACGATGGTGACGATGGGGGAGAAGAACGCGGCGAGAATGAACAGCACGCCGGTGGTGACGGAGGTGAGGCCCGTGCGGCCACCGTCGGCAGCGCCAGAGGTGGACTCGACGAAGGTGGTGATGGAGGAGACGCCCATGAAACCGCCCACAGCAGCGGCGGCGGAGTCGACGATCAGGATCTCCTTGATATTCTCGACGTTGCCGTCGTCGGTGAGGAACTCGCCCTGCTTGGCCACGGCCATCGCGGTGCCCATGGTGTCGAAGAAGTCGCTCATGAGCAGCGAGAACGAGATGACGAGGAGCGCGGGGTCGGTAAGGACCTTGACGATGGCGGGCACGCCGCCGGCGTCGGCGATGGGGCCACCGATGCTCGAGAAGTCGAGCGGGGCGATGATACCGGTCGGAGCCTGGGTCACACCTAGGGGGATACCGGCGATGACGGCGACGACGATGCCGATGAGCAGCGAGCCGGGGACGTTGCGGCAGGCGAGGGCGACCGTCACCAGGATGGAGATGATGCCGACGATGAAGGTGGGGGAGGTGATGTCGCCCAGACCGACGAGTGTACCGGCGCCAGCGGTGATAATGCCGGCATCGCACAGGCCAATCATGGCGATGAACAGGCCCAGACCCACCGAGATGGCGTGACGCAGGACAACCGGGATGGCGTCCATGATGGCCTCGCGCAGGCCACAAAGCACGAGCAGCAAGATGACGATACCCTCGAGGAAGATGACGCTCATGGCCACGTGCCAGTCACCGCCGCAGACGGTGGTGGTGATTCCGGCGATCATCGCGTTGACGCCTAAGCCCGACGCGCAGGCGAGCGGGCGGTTGGCGAAGATGCCCATGCAGATGGTCATGATGCCGGCGCCCAGGCAGGTGGCGCAGGCGAGCGCTCCCGCATCGATGCCGGCGCCCGAGAGCACCGCAGGGTTGACGGCGATGATGTAGGCCATCGCCAGGAATGTTGTCAGTCCAGCGCGAAGTTCGGTCCCGATTGTGGACTTGCGCTCACTGACGTGAAAAAGTTCGTCCATGCATACCCTTTCCTTGTTCGGCCCCGAGTTTAGGCCGATTGACACGAACTCAACTACTATAGCCCCTTTACGACGCTGTTGTTCCTCGCATGTTGATGTTCGGCGCTTTGTAACGGACGGGCGGTATTTTCCGTATGAAAATGTGTGGGTACCGTATACTTAAGCGGTTACAACGACCCCTATGGAGGAACGTATGATTAAAGAGCTTTGCCACGACGAGGCTATCCTGTCCCAGCGTTGCGAGGTTGCGACCGTCGAGGATGAGTCGGTGGCACAGGACCTGATCGATACCATCAAGTCGCTCGACGATGCCGGCTGCCTTGCCGCCAACCAGATCGGCGTTACCAAGAAGGTTTGCGTCTACCTGGACGATGCCGGCGAGCCCCACGTGCTCTACAACCCCCGTCTGGTGTTTGGCCTGGGCGCCAGCAAGATGGAGGAGAGCTGCCTGACGCACGAGGAGGTCACCAAGTCCACGCGCTACATCAAGTGCAAGGTCGCTTATGACGTGATCGTCGACGGCAAGATGCGCGAGCGCAAGCAGGACTTCGTCGGCTTCGAGGCGCAGATGGTTCAACACATGATTGATCACTGTCTCGGTAAACTCGTCTAGGACGATTTGATCGGGGATTGAACCGGTGCTTTGGTCCGGACATGACATTGTTGTCATGTCCGGGCTTTTTTGTTTAGCGCCCCTTTGTTTGGAGACAATGAAATTAGCAAGAACGTAAAGCTAGGAGGCGCTATGTGTACGAGTATTCGATTTACCGATAATTCTGGTCACATGTATCTGGGCCGCAATCTCGACTGGAGCTTTGACTACGGCCAACAGGTTCGCGTGATGCCGCGCGGGTTTAACATTCCGTATTCGTTTATCGACGACGCGACAGCGGCACACGCGGTGATCGGTATGTGCATCGATTACAAGAACTACCCTATGTTCTTCGATTGCGGCAACGATGCGGGCCTCGCCGTGGCGGGTCTCAATTTCCCGGGTTATGCCAAGTATGCCGAGGATCCTGTCGACGGCAAGACCAATATCGCGGCCTATGAGTTTCCCCTGTGGGTGGCAGCGACGTTCTCGACGGTCGATGAGGTCGAGGCCGCGCTGCGCGACACGGTGATTGTCGCCAAATCTGCCGGAGAGGGGCTGGGCGTGTCGCTGCTCCATTGGATTATCGGCGACAGCCAGCGCAGCATCGTGGTCGAGATGATGGCTGACGGCCTGCATGTATACGACGATCCGGTCGACACCCTTGCCAACCAGCCGACCTTCCCGTGGCACATGGAAAACCTGCGCACCTATATCACCGCCACAAGCGATTTTCCGCAGACGGCGACATGGCGTGGCGCCGAGCTCAAACCCTATGGCGCGGGTGCCGGCATGCGCGGCATTCCGGGCGATTGCTATTCGCCGAGCCGTTTTGTAAAGGCGGCGTACCTCAATGCCAATTACCCGCAAAAGGAGAGCGAGACCGAAAACGTCGTCCGCATGTTCCGCTCGCTCGAGGGCGTGGTGATGATCGAGGGGGCGTCCAGGATGGGCGATGGCAAGTTCGAGAAGACTATCTACACCGGATGCTTTAGCGCGCGCACGGGCAATTATTACTACGCGATGTATGGGGATCCGTCGATTCGCTACGTGAGCCTGATGGATGCCGAGGGCGCGAGCCCCGATAGACTCGTGGTTCCCGAGCCGCGTCGTTCGTAGCCGTTAGCTTTACTGCAATGCAAAGCGGCCCTGCGTCTCTCGTGAGGTGCAGGGCCGCTGTCGTTGATTTATGACGTCGCTAGAAGTTGGCGTCGTTGAGTTGTTCGCTCTCGAGGCCGTCGAGCTGTTGCTGTTCGGGCGTATCGGCGACGCTCTCGAGCAGCTCGGTGGGATCGACGTTCATGTTCTTGCCGGCTTCGTTGCCGTTGACCAGGTCGTCCGAGAAGATATCGACATCCATTTCCTCAGCTTCCTCGATCTGAACTTCGAGCGGCACCTGGGTACGCACGAGCTTAACGGCCGGGCGCATGCGGGCAAAGAGCGGTACGTACTCGATGATGATGGCCGAGTTCTCGAGACCATACCAACGTGCCGGGCTTCCGCAGGCGCGGCGGACGGCGTACTTGATGGCCATGACGCGATGGTCGTTGCGGTTGATGTCCGTTTCGGGGGCAAGCATCTTGCGCAGCATGCAAAAACGGAAGTCGCCCACGTTGCCGCGCGTCTCGTAGATGGAGTAGGTGTGGTGCTGCGGTGGCAGCTCTCCTGAGGCCATCAGGTCGCCAACGATCTGGCGCAGGTAGGCGTTGATGCGCTGATTGACCTTAAAGCCCAGGTCCAAGCGTACGCGGAACAAAAAGTCCGTGCCAAAGGTCTCGACGGAATACTCGTGCGTATAGGGTTCATCGGTAACGTGCACGTTGATGAACCAGTATGCCTTGGCACGCTTGGGATGCTTGTCCAGGATGGAATAGAGCACGTCGCGGTCGAGTGTGAGCGGATCGGGGCTGTTGGTGAGGAACACCAGATTGTCGGCGAGCACGGGGTAGGTCTCGTCGTTGCGCAGGCGGTTGAGCTGATCGATGTACTTGGAGACGGGCAGCAGGATCGTCTGCGTGCGCTCGATGGCGGTGCCGCGGCGCCACACATACATAAGGCCAAACAGCAGCGAGGCCAAGAAGATCATGACGTAACCGCCGTCAAAGAACATGGTGAGGCACGAGGCGAAGAAGCACAGCTCAATGGCGCCGAAGAGCAGGGCGAAGACACAGGCGCCCAGCTTGTGCTTAAGAATGCCGGCGATATAGCTCGTCAGCAGCGTGGTGGTCATAAGCATGGTCACGGTAATGGCGAGGCCATAGGCGCTCTCCATGCGCTCGGAGTTCTGGAACAGCAGCACGATGAAGATACAGCCGACCCACATGATGTTATTGACGAGCGGAATATAGAGCTGGCCCTTGGTGTCGCTGGGGTAGTGGATGCGCAGGTGCGGCATAAGGTTGAGGCGCGTTGCCTCGGATACCAGTGAGAACGAGCCGGTGATGAGGGCCTGCGAGGCGATGATGGCCGCTACGGCCGAAAGCACGATGGCAAAGGGGCGCAGGGGCTCGGGAAGCATCATGTAGAACGGGTTGACGATGTCCATCGCGAGCATCTGGGGATTGGAGTTGTTGGCGAGCAGCCAAGCGCCCTGGCCCAGATAGTTAAGGATAAGCGCCGCCTTAACAAACGGCCAGGATGCGTAAATGTTAGCCTTGCCCACGTGACCCATGTCCGAGTAGAGGGCCTCGGCGCCGGTCGTCGACAGAAAGACGAAGCCGAGCACCATAATGCCCGAGTGGTTGATGGGCGAGAACAGGAACAAAATGCCGCGAATGGGGTTGAGAGCGCGCAGGATGGATAGGTTGCCGAGCATGTTGAACAGGCCGGCGCCAGCCAGGAACAGGAACCACAGCGTCATGAGCGGGCCGAACAGCTTGCCGATCGACGAGGTGCCGGCGCGCTGCATGGCAAACAGACCGCAGATAATGATGATGGTAATAATGATGACGTTGGTTTGCCCGTCACCCAAAAGCGCGTGGCCCCACTCGATAGTGCGCAAGCCCTCGATGGCCGTGGTAACCGTGACGGCGGGGGTGAGGATGCCGTCGGCGAGCAGCGCTGCGCCGCCGATCATGGCGGGGAGAATCAGCCACGGTGCCACTTTGCGCACCAGGCTAAACAGGGCGAAGATGCCGCCCTCGTTGTGGTTATCGGCCTTCATGGCGATAACCACGTACTTGACCGTGGTCACGAGCGTCATGGTCCAGATGACGAGCGAAAGCGCTCCTAAGATCATGTCCTCGCTGACGGTACCGATGCCGCCGTTGTTGGCAACAATTGATTTCATGGTGTACATGGGGCTCGTGCCGATGTCGCCGTATACGACGCCGAGCGTAACGAGCAGCATGCCAGCGGAGAGGGGAATGGCTCCATGCCCGCCTTGACCACGCTGGTCTTGGGGGCTTGCCTCCAGTTTGTCGTGTGCCACGTGGACTCCCTTGGACATCCGGTTATCTGTCTAGGACAGATAATCTTTATGCCGTCTTTATACATACAAGAGCAGTTTGGCACATTGGTTGACTTTAGACAATAATCCCCAGCTGGGGATTATTCATATACGCAGGTAGCATTTCAAAGTGGGGGCTTTTAAGCACGTGCCGCCTGGGCGATGCCCGCTTTGGCGCCTGCGCGTTTGCCTGCGAGTTCGCAAAAAATCGCGCCGCCGATGATAAGCGCGGCGCCCATCAGGCGGACCGGTGTTATGGCTTCGCCTAAAAGAACGGCGGAGAACACGACGGCCGAAAGCGGCTCGAGGTAGCCGACGACCGCGACGGTCTGGACGGGCAGCTTGGCGACAGCACTAAAGTAGAGCAGACAACCGATGCCGGTGTTGACGACGCCGAGCATGACGACGGCGCGCCAATCAATACTGGCGGCGACGCCGGCGGACAGGAATGAGGGTGCACCCTGCGTGATGAGCGTGAGGACCAGCGCGGTCACAAAGGCGGCACTCACCTGGAGCGTGGAGTTCTCGAGGCCTTCGATGTGTGGCGCACCCTTGCTGGCGATGACCATCAGCGCATAGCAAAATGCCGAGGCGATGCCGCAGGCGATACCAGCAATGGGCATATTGCCGCCTAGACCTTGCGCTGCAATGAGAAAAGCACCGCAAGCGACGGCGATAAAGCCGGCGATTTTGCCGCCGGTCAGCTTTTCGCCAAAGATGAGCGGGGAGAGCGCCATGACAATGATGGGGCCGCAGTAGTACAGCAGCGAGGAAACGCCGACGCCGATCGTCTGGTAGGCTCGGAACAGAAAAATCCAGCTGGCGCCCAGCGCGGCTCCCGAGAGAAGGAGTGCTGCGGCTTCGCGGGGGCGATATGGCGCCTGCAACTTATGGCGTTGGGTGATGGCGAGAATGGTGACAAGCGAGAGTGCGCCCAAAAACGTGCGTAGTAGCACGATATCCGAGCTCGACAGCGCGATAGCGGCGGCGATGATGCCGTTGGAGCCAAACAATAGCAATGCTGCTAAGTACGTAAACAGTCCGTTGTTCATGCGCTGACATCCCCTCTATATCTGAGCATGTTCACTATGGGTGAACTGGCTTTAGAAGAAAAGCGAATATAATGCATGGATAGCATGAGAAAAACTCATGCAAAGGTGGAGGGGTGCCGTGGAAACGAATATTCAAAAGATGCAGGTGCTGCTCGAGACCGTGCGTGCCGGCAGTTTTACGCGCGCCGCCGAGCGGCTGAGCTATTCGCAATCGGGCGTGAGCCGCATGGTGGCCGATCTCGAGGCCGACTGGGGCTTTAAGGTGCTCGACCGCAGTCGCGAGGGCGTAGTGCTTTCTGCCGACGGGCGGCAGGTCATGCCGGCTGTCGAGGCGCTCTGCGAGGAATTCACTCGCTTGCAGCGACGGGTGGATGAGATGCGCGGGCTCATGCGCGGCAAAATCTGCATCGGTACGTTTTCGAGTGTGGCGACCCACGTGCTGCCGCCAGTGATTGCGCGCTTTCGCGCCGATCACCCGGACGTCGATTACGAGTTGCTGATGGGCGATTACTCAGAGATTGAACAATGGGTGTCAGAGGGCCGCTGCGATCTGGGCTTTATCCCGTATGAGCCTCGAGAAAATGGCATGACATCGCGGTCTTTGGTGCGCGACGAGTTGATGGCGGTAGTGCCGGCGGACTCTTTGCTTGCCACGGCGGAGGTCGTCTCTCTTGCCGATTTAGCCAACGAGCAGTTTATTCTGCTAGAACGCGGCACCGATGATGAGATTACGCCCTGTCTCTTATACACATCTCCGAGCCCACGAGACCGAGGCTGATCTCG
>UQSC01000075.1 GCA_900543615.1 uncultured Collinsella sp.
ATTAAGGTATTTAGAAACGCCAGTAATCTCGGTCTTGTTGGAAACTGGAATAATGCCATTGAGAAATCTTCTGGCGAGTATATTCATTTCCTCTTTCAGGATGATATTTTGTTACCCGGGGCTCTTGAGTCTGAGGTTGCAGCACTGGATGCTAATCCAAAGTGCTCCCTCTGCTTCAGCGCTTCATGTGTTATTGACTCGAATGGCGCCATTACAATGAAGAGGAGACCTTTTAAGCGGGATATGGTTTTAAAAGGCTCTGATTTTGCCCGCAAGACATTTCGAACTCATAATATCTATGGAGAGCCTTCTAATGTCATGTTTCGTAGAGATTGCTGGCAAAAGGTTGGACCCTTTAATGATTCTTTGTGTTACTCCCCTGATTGGGAGTATTGGATTCGTCTATCACTTAATAGTGATGTCTGCTATCTAGACTCAATTTATTCCTATTTTAGAGTGTGCAACGAATCTACTACGAACTCACTTTTTAAGGATAAAAAAGAGCAATTGAAACGCGATGAGTTTGATTTTGTGCGAGCAATCTGTTCACTCGATGGTATCAATATATCGTCGGTTGATTTAACTGCTCGTAAATTGTCGCTCTCAATCAGGAACATTGCTAAACGGATTTATTTTTCCGTTCACTGACTTTGGAAGTGATTGAATGAAAGGCATCATCCTCGCAGGCGGGTCCGGCACGCGCCTGTACCCGCTCACGCTCGTGACCTCCAAGCAGCTGCTGCCGGTCTACGACAAGCCCATGATCTACTACCCGCTGTCCACCCTCATGCTGGCGGGCATCCGGGACATCCTGGTCATCTCCACGCCGACCGACCTGCCCAACTTCGAGCGCCTGCTCGGGGACGGCTCGCGCTACGGCGTGAACCTCTCCTACGCCGAGCAGCCCTCGCCCGACGGCCTGGCGCAGGCATTCACCATCGGCGAGGAGTTCATCGCCGGCGAGCCGTGCGCCCTGGTGCTCGGCGACAACATCTTCTACGGCAACGGGCTCAGCCGCCACCTGACGCGCGCCGTCCAGAACGCCGAGTCGGGCCGCGCCACGGTCTTCGGCTACCACGTGGACGACCCCGAGCGCTTCGGCGTCGTGGAGTTCGACGGCGAGGGGAGGGCCGTCTCCATCGAGGAGAAGCCCGAGTGCCCCAAGAGCTCCTACGCCGTAACCGGCCTGTACTTCTACCCGGGCGACGTGGCCGCCAAGGCGCACGAGGTCAGGCCGTCGGCCCGCGGCGAGCTGGAGATCACCACGCTCAACCAGATGTACCTGGAGGAGGGGACGCTGTCCGTGGTGACCCTCGGCCGCGGCTACGCGTGGCTGGACACCGGCACCATGGAGAGCCTGCACGAGGCCGCGGAGTTCGTCCGCGCCGTGGAGCACTCCCAGGACCTGCCGGTCTCGGTCCCCGAGGAGATCGCCTGGGAGAACGGCTGGATCACGACCGCCGAGCTGGAGGAGGCCGCCAAGGCCTACGGCAAGTCGGTCTACGGCCAGCACCTGAAGAAGGTCGCCGCCGGCGAGATCGTCAACAGCCCGCGCGAGTACTAGCGCAAGCTTGTTTTCTTTCAGGGGTCACCGTTTATCTGGTGGCCCCTTTCGTTATGATTACGTTGACCATAAAGACAATATGATTGGGAGTGGATGTGTTAAGCGTCTACTTTGGCGATATGCCAGAAGCGATTTACAACACAGCGACATATTTCAAAAACTCTTACCGGTCTTCTTGGATTACGGATCCCTATGCAGTCTCGATAATTAAAGATGTCGATCGATCGGTTGTTGTCTCCGAAAACGTCATCGAAAGCCCTGTGCTTGGATCCATCTCCCCACTCCAGCTTTCTGGTGGCGTGAAAACGCTGCTGCTTATGAGATTTGATCGTAAGCATATTTTTAACGCTTCTACCTGTGGTGACAACTGTGCCAAGTGGATTCTCGACATGGCGAAAGACCGCAAGCTCGTTGTGAATCTCTATCATGTGATGGACTTTGGCCGCGAGGATTTTAAAATCAAAGTCGTGAACAGCGGCCGAATCGTTCATAACATGGCCGAATTGATTCACGAGTCGATTCCGTATCTGTAGGTGCTGCTTATGAACGGTTCGCATCTTGTTAAGATTTCCCGCCGTAGGGGAACCAAGTACACATTTACCATCAAGCGGAACATCACTATTGTGCGTGGCGATAGCGGCACGGGTAAGACGACGCTGTTTGACATGGTCGCAGACTACATGCGAACGGGCGAGCAGTCGGGCGTTTCCTTGCAATGCGATTGTCCCTGTGTCGCCTTGACCGATTATGATTGGCGAAACCAGCTTTCGTCCGTTCATGACTCGATTGTATTTGTCGATGAGGGCTTAAAAGAGATCCATTCTGATGAGTTTGCCCATCATGTGCTGTATTCCTCGAATTATTTCGTGCTGATCTCAAGGGCTGATTTCCCCAATCTTCCGTATAGCGTGGATGAGATTTACAAGATTAAGACGAGCGGAAAATACCATTCTTTCGTCCCTGTTTATCAAGATCGCGGGAATCATCGTTATGCTATTTCCCGGTCGGCGCCAAAACAGGACTTTTCTATCCTTCTATGCGAGGACAGTAAGTCTGGTTTTCAGTTCTTTAAACGGCATTTTGCTGACAGTGAGCTTACCTGTACTTCGGCCATGACGAACAGCGCGATTTTGGGCTGGTTGGATCAGCATCTCGACGATCGCGTGTTTGTTGTCGCGGACGGGGCGGCATTTGGGTGCTATGCGGACCGCGTCCTTAAGCTGCAAGACATTCACCGCGATACTGTTACGGTTTGTCTTCCCGAGTCGTTCGAATGGCTTCTGCTGAGCTCCGGCGTAATTTCAGGGCTAGATGCCAAAGCAGTTCTGCAAGAGCCGGAAGCGTTTGCAGACAGTGAGAAGTTTAAAAGCTGGGAGGACTTCTTCTATAAGTACTTACGCGATAAAACTGGGAATTCGGTCTTCCGGTACGACAAAGACTGCATTCCGGAGGCGTTTTGTAGGGGAAGTAATTCTGCGAAGGTTATGGCTCTTATCGCGTGCCGAAATGTCCGATAGTTTTGTTGAATAGTGTCGCGGCATCACTTCCTGCGGCATACTAAAGAAGCTGTACATGCTTCAGATTGGATTTTCATGTCTGAGATCTTCGAACCCAAGAACATCATCGTCACGGGCGGCTGCGGCTTCATCGGCAGCAACTTCGTGCACTACGTGGTCAACAACCACCAGGACGTCCACGTGACCGTCCTGGACAAGCTGACCTACGCCGGCAACCCCGAGAACATCGCGGGGCTGCCCGAGGACAGGGTTGAGCTCGTCGTCGGTGACATCTGCGACGCGGAGCTGCTCGATAGGATCGTCCCCGGCCACGACGCGATCGTGCACTACGCCGCAGAGAGCCACAACGACAACTCCATCGCCGACCCGGAGCCGTTCCTGCGCACCAACGTGGAGGGCACCTTCCGCCTGCTGGAGGCCGTCCGCAAGCACGGCGTCCGCTACCACCACGTCTCCACCGACGAGGTCTACGGCGACCTGGCGCTCGACGACCCCGCCAAGTTCACCGAGGAGACGCCGTATAAGCCGAGCTCCCCGTACTCGAGCACCAAGGCTTCCTCCGACATGCTCGTGCGCGCCTGGACCCGCACCTACGGCCTGCGCGCCACGATCTCCAACTGCTCCAACAACTACGGCCCCTACCAGCACGTGGAGAAGTTCATCCCCAGGCAGATCACGAACATCGTCGACGGCGTCCGCCCCAAGCTCTACGGCCGCGGCGAGAACGTCCGCGACTGGATCCACACCGAGGACCACTCCAGCGCCGTCTGGGACATCCTCACCAAGGGCCGCACGGGGGAGACCTACCTCATCGGAGCCGACGGGGAGAGGAACAACATCACCGTGCTGCGCATGATCCTCGAGGCCATGGGCCGCGACCCCGAGGACTTCGACTGGGTCGCCGACCGCCCCGGCCACGACCGCCGCTACGCCATCGACTCGACCAAGCTCCAGCGCGAGCTGGGCTGGAGGCCGGCGCACACCGACTTCGCCGGGGGCCTGAAGCAGACCATCGACTGGTACGTCGCCAACGAGTCCTGGTGGCGCCCCGCCAAGGAGGCCACCGAGGCCCGCTACCGCGCGCAGGGGCAGTAGACCGCCCGAGTGCCCTTACGGGGCGCGCCGGGCGGACCGCAGGGCATGGGGATGATCCTGCGGTCCGCCCGGCACGCCCGCAACCTGAACCTCTTCGATAGGAGCTTTTCCCATATGGCAGACATCGCATTCGAGAAGGACCTCTCCGTCGCCGAGACCGGCATCGAGGGCCTCAAGGTCGTCGACCTCGCCGTCCACGGCGACTCGCGCGGCTGGTTCAAGGAGAACTGGCAGCGCGCCAAGATGACCGCCCTGGGCATCCCGGACCTCAGGGTCGTCCAGAACAACATCTCCTACAACGACAGCCGCGGCGTCACCCGCGGCATCCACGCCGAGCCCTGGGACAAGTTCATCTCCGTGGCCCGCGGCTCGGTCTTCGGCGCATGGGTCGACCTGCGCGAGGGCAGCGCCACCTACGGGAAGGTCTACACGACCGTGCTGGACCCGAGCAAGGCCATCTACGTCCCGCGCGGCGTGGGCAACTCCTTCCAGGCCCTGGAGGACGGCACCGCCTACACCTACCTGGTGGACGCCCACTGGTCGCTGGAGCTGAAGAGGACCTACACCTTCGTGAACCTCGCCGACCCCGAGCTCGCCATCCAGTGGCCGATCCCCCTCGACGAGGCCACCGTATCCGAGGCCGACCTCAACCACCCGTACCTCAAGGACGTCGTCCCCATGGCGCCGAAGCGCACCCTCGTTATCGGCTGCAACGGCCAGTTGGGCCGCGCGGTCCGCGCGCTGGCGGAGGAGCGCGGCGTGGCGAAGGACTTCGACTTCTGCGACATCGACACCTTCGACATGTCCGACCCGGCGGCCTACGGCAAGTACGACTGGTCGCTCTACGGCACGGTCATCAACTGCGGCGCCTACACCGCCGTGGATAGGGCGGAGACCCCCGAGGGCCGCGTGACCGCATGGAAGGCCAACGCCACCGGCCCCGCCCTCCTCGCCCGCACATGCTCTGATCACGGGATCACCCTCGTCCACGTGTCCTCCGACTACGTCTTCGACGGCACGGCCGAGGTCCATACCGAGGTCGAGCCCCTCAGCCCGCTTTCCGTCTACGGCCAGACCAAGGCCGCCGGCGACATCGCCGTGGCCGGGTGCCCGCGCCACTACATCATGCGCTCCAGCTGGGTCATCGGCGAGGGCCGCAACTTCGTCAAGACGATGAAGGGCCTGTCCGACCGCGTCGCCGACCCCGACGACAAACTCACGCAGGTCACGGTCGTCGACGACCAGCTGGGCCGCCTGACCTTCACGCGCGACATGGCCGCCGCCATCTTCCACGTGCTGGGGACGCACGCCCCCTACGGCACCTACGGCTGCACCGGCTCCGGCACCGTCAAGTCCTGGGCCGATATCGCCCGCGCCGTCTTCGAGGCCGCCAACGGCAACGGGGACAGGGTCGTGCCGGTATCGACCGCCGACTACTACGCGAGCGCCGAGGGCCCCGTCGCCCCGCGCCCGGTCCACTCCGCGCTCGACCTGTCCAAGCTCGAGGCTGCCGGCTTCCACATGCCCGACTGGGAGGAAGAGCTGGGGGAGTACATCAAGACGCTCTAGCCGCTATTAACTTTTCGAGAGTAAAAGCCGCCGTTCTTTAACGGCGGCTTTTCTTGTTGGTGGCTATCTGCGCAGTGGTGCCAATAGTATTTTGCGGAAGATCTACCTCTCGCTTGGCATGGAAGTAGGGTGGCCGGGCTGGTCGTCGTAGGCGTATTTGCTGTACACGTTGACCTCCCACTGCTTTTTTTCGACCTTTGCTACAGAATCTAGGATGAAGCCGGTCGCAAGGCTCAGGCCGCACAGGAACATAAACGAGGCGGCGAGCATAGCGGTGGGGAAGCGCGGGACGAGGCCGGTCTGGAAATATTCGACAACGATGGGCATGCCCAGGGCGAGGCCGAATACCGCGAACAGAAGCGCAACGAGGCTGAAGAACTTCAGCGGGCGGTAGTCCTTGAACAGCGTGCCGATCATCGCAACGACTTTAATGCCGTCGCTCACGGTGTTGAGTTTGGACTCGGAACCCTCGGGACGGTCGCGGTACTCGATGGGCACATCTTTGATGCGCCAGCGGTGGTCGACGGCGTGGATCGAGAGCTCGGTTTCGATCTGAAAGCCCTCGGAAAGCACTGGGAAGGTTTTAACGAACGGGCGGCTCATGGCGCGGTAGCCGGTCATGACGTCATCGAAGCTGTAGCCATAGATCCACTTGATCATGGCGCGGACCAGGTTGTTGCCAAAGCCGTGGAAGGCGCGCTTGTTTTCCTCGGCGTAGGTGCCGTTTGAAAGGCGATCGCCTACGGTCATGTCGGCCGTACCGTTAAGGATGGGCTCGCAGAGGGCCTTGGCCGCCTCGGCGGGGTAGGTGTCGTCGCCGTCGACCATCAGGTAGCAATCGGCGTCGATGTCGCGAAACATCTGGCGGCATACGTTGCCCTTTCCCTGACGGGGCTCAAAGCGGACCGTGGCGCCGTGCCCGGTGGCGATGCGTGAGGTATCGTCTGACGAGTTGTTGTCATAGACATAGACCGTCGCTTGCGGAAGCTCGCGGTGAAAGTCGTCGATGACTTTGCCGATCGTGGGCGCTTCGTTGTAGCAGGGGATGATGACGGCGATGGATTCAGAATTCACTCAATGCTCCTTATACGTTCAATCCTTGAAAGTATAGCCGTTTGGGCTTGGCATCCTAAGATGTGGGTTAGTTCTCCAGTTTTGTTGCGCGAATCGTTTGCATGGCCGTCGGGTCTATACTGTTCGTTTGTCAACGATTACGAGTAAAGGAGTTGCATCCGTGTCGGATCAGACAAAGCAACAAGAAACTCGCAGTCTGCCTGCGACGTTTGCTAAGAACGAATTTGAGAAGGACGCGTTTATCCTTCGTCAGCTGGTTACCAAGGATTTTAAGATCAAGTATCGCCGTAGCGTTCTGGGCGTCGCATGGTCGGTGCTCAACCCGCTGCTGATGATGATCGTCATGGCCATCGTGTTCTCGACGATTTTCGCCCAGGGCCGCAATGGCTCAATTACGCCCGAGATGTACCCGCTGTACTTGATCGTGGGTAACGTCACCTTTGCCGTCATGTCCGAGTCTACGAACCAGGCCCTGACGTCGATCGTGGGTGCTGCCCCGCTGCTCAAGAAGGTTAAAGTGCACCGCTGGGTCTTCCCAGTACAGAAGGTGCTCTTCTCGCTGGTTAACTTTGCCTTCTCGCTGGTCGCCGTTGCCATCGTTATGCTGTGGTTCCACGTTATGCCTTCTTGGCACCTGATTCTGCTGCCGGTCTGCCTACTGCTGCTTATGTGCTTCTGCATGGGCCTGGGCATGATGCTCTCCGCCCTCACGGTCTTCTTCCGCGATGTCATGCATCTGTGGAGCGTCGTCATTACGGCGTGGACTTACATTACGCCTATTTTCTGGACGACCGACTTCGTTGCGCAAATGCCGCATCTCGTGCGCATTCTGGTCTATGCGAACCCCATGTATAACTACCTGCAGTTTATGCGCGATATCTTCCTGTTCCAGACTACGCCCTCGCTTATGACGTTTGGTATGTGCGTCGCTTGGGCGGTTCTTGCGCTTATTATTGGCTATACCGTGTTCCATAAGTCCGAGCGCAAATTTATCCTCTACATCTAAGGAGTGCTGTGATGACTGAATCTGTTGTTGATTACAGCGAGCAGCCTCTGGCTGTCGAGGTCGACGACGTCACCATGATCTTTAACATGGCGTCCGAGTCGCTGACCAACCTCAAGGAGTACTTCATCAAGCTTGCCAAGCACGAGCTGTTCTTTGAGGAGTTTAGGGCGCTTAAGCACATCTCGTTCGATATTCATCGCGGCGAAGTTGTCGGTCTGGTTGGCACCAATGGTTCCGGTAAGTCTACGATGCTCAAGATTATCGCCGGCGTGCTTGAGCCCAGCGAGGGCAGCGTTAAGGTGCACGGTAACATTGCGCCGCTGATTGAGCTTGGTGCCGGCTTTGACCCCGAGCTGACCGCCCGCGAGAACATCTATCTGAACGGCGCCCTGCTCGGCTATACCAAGGAGTTCATCGACGCCAACTTTGACGGCATTATCGAGTTCGCTGAGCTTCAGAACTTTGTCGACATGCCGCTTAAGAACTTCTCCTCGGGCATGGTGGCGCGTATCGCCTTTGCAATCGCGACGATTACCGAGCCCGATATTCTGATCGTTGACGAGACGCTGTCCGTCGGTGACGTGTTCTTCCAGCAGAAGTGCGAGGCCCGCATCCAGCACTTTATCCAGAGCGGCGACGTGACGGTTCTGTTCGTTTCGCACTCCATGGAGCAGGTTGAGCGCATCTGCCAGCGTGCCGTTTGGATTGAGAAGGGTGACCTTCGCATGGACGGTCCGGTCAGTGAGGTCTGCAAGGCGTATCGCGAGCAGTTCAACTAGGTTATAATTACTTGCGCTTGGCCGAATTGTTTGGCTGGGCGTGCGGTTATTTGCTCCATTAGCTCAGTTGGATAGAGCAGGGGACTTCTAATCCCAAGGTCGACGGTTCGAATCCGCCATGGAGCACCATCGTTCTGTCTCTTATACACATCTGACGCTGCCGACGAATAGCCTTGTGTAGAT
>UQSC01000076.1 GCA_900543615.1 uncultured Collinsella sp.
CGTTTTCTCCGGCATCGCAAACATCGGTGAGCTTGCTCGCAAAAAGTAAGCCAGCCTGCGCATAAGCGCAAAAGGAGCCCCGCATGGATTGCCCGGTCACCGCTCGTCCCACCGTTATCGTTATCTCCGACTCGCTCGGTGATACCGCTTGTGAGGTGGTGCTTGCGGCGTCCGGGCAATTTGATGAAGGGGCTTTTCGTCTCTTGCGCCTGCCCAAGGTGAACTCTGTGGAGCAGGTCAAGTCGTTTGTGGGTCCGCGTGTCGATGCGGACCATCGCGATATTGCCGTGTTCCACACCATTGTCGATCCGGCGCTTCGCGCCCGTGTGCTCGATTACCTGGGCATGCTGCATATCCGTTCGGTCGACCTGATCGGCCCGACGCTCGCCGTGCTGTCGTCGCTCATTGGCGTGCCGCCCAAGGGCGTTGCGGGCGTGATTCACAAGACCGATGACCGCTATTTCCATCGTATCGAGGCCATGGAGTATTTCGTTGAGCACGATGACGGGCGCGGCTGCGACGATCTGTCGGGTGCCGATATCGTGCTGCTGGGCGTATCGCGCACGTCCAAGACGTCGCTGTCGATGTATTTGGCCTATCAGGGCTACAAGGTCGCCAATGTCCCACTGGCGCATGGCATGGAGCCTCCCAAGTCGATTTACGAGGTCGACCCGATGCGCCTGTTCGGCCTGATTTCGACCGTCGATGTGATTTCCGAAATTCGCGATAGCCGCTTGGGCGATGACTACGCTCGTGCCGTTGCCGGCTCCTATGCCGAGCCCGAGAGTGTGCACAGCGAGCTTGAGGAAGCTCGTGCCCTCATGAAGCGGCTAGGCTGCTTTGTGGTGCGTACCGACGGCAAGGCCATCGAAGAAAGCGCTGCCGAGATCATTAGCCACTTGGAGGAAATCCAAGAAGCCCGTGCCCGCCGCGCCGCCCGTCGAGCCCAATAGTAGCAGCATTTTGATAAAGCGATTTAGCAAAAATATCGCATCTGACCTGCACTTTCTTACAGTGGTATCTTCATAAGGTAACCACCTTTACCTACCGTTTACCGCCAGTTTTAGCACGTTTACCAAACCGCGCATCCTCTGCTCAAGCCTGCTCAAAACCCGCCGTATAGTTCCCTCACGGCCCGCATTTGGCGGGTCGATTCGTTACCACGGTCGTGCGCGTAAGTGCATGAAAGGGGAAGTATCGTGAGCGATTGCAAGAGGGTTTACCGTTTTGGAACCGACGCCCAGGGCACCTGTGTCACTGAGGGCGACAAGTCCATGAACTTCGTGCTTGGCGGCAAGGGCGCAAACCTTGCCGAGATGAGCCGCATCGGCCTGCCGGTTCCCGGTGGCTTTACCATTACCTGCCAGACTTGCGTCGAGTACTCCGGTGCCGGCAACGTGTGGCCCGTGGGCGCGCTCGACGAGATCGTTGCCGCCGAGGCGGACCTCGAGGCCCGCTGCGGCAAGAAGCTCGGCGACGCCTCCGATCCGCTGCTCGTGTCGGTTCGTTCGGGCGCTCCGTTCTCCATGCCCGGCATGATGGACACGGTCCTCAACTTAGGCCTCAACGACGACTCCGTTCAGGGGCTCATCGCCCAGACGCAAAATCCGCGTTTTGCTTGGGATAGCTACCGCCGCTTTATTCAGATGTTCTCCAACGTCGTTATGGGCGTTGACGCCGACCTGTTCGAGAACGCCCTGACCCAGGCCCGTCTGGTCGCCGGCGTTCGCGTCGATTCCGAGCTTTCGGCTGAGGACCTGCAGGAACTCGTCGAGACCTTTAAGGGCATCTTCTCCGAGAACGTCGATGCCTCCCTGTATCCCGAGCTCGAGGTCGCTGACGGCAAGCCCGTCTTCCCGCACGACCCGGAGCTTCAGCTACGCCTTGCCATCCAGGCCGTCTTTGGCAGCTGGATGAACGAGCGTGCCTGCATCTACCGCAAGCAGCATGGCATTTCCGACGACCTCGGCACCGCCGTCAACGTGCAGGCCATGGCCTTTGGCAACAAGGGCGAGACCTCTGCGACGGGCGTCGCCTTTACGCGTAATCCGGCCGACGGCACCAAGGAGTTCTACGGCGATTTTCTGGTTAACGCCCAGGGCGAGGACGTCGTCGCCGGCATCCGCAACACCGAGCCCATTGCCGACCTCAAGACCACCCCGGGCCTCGAGTCCGCAGGTGAGGAGCTCGAGCGCGTGTTCCTGACGCTCGAGGATCATTATCGCGATATGTGCGATATCGAGTTCACCATCGAGCAGGGCAAGCTCTGGATGCTCCAGACCCGCGTGGGCAAGCGCACCGCCACCGCCGCCCTGCGCATCGCTATCGAAATGGTCGAGGAGGGCCTGATCACCCGCGAGGAGGCCGTGAGCCGCATCGATCCCGCGCAGCTCGACCAACTCCTGCACCCGCAGTTTGACGCCTCCAAGAAGTACGAGGCGCTGGCCAGCGGTCTGAACGCCAGCCCCGGTGCCGCCGTGGGCGAGGTCGTGTTCTCGAGCGACGACGCCGTCACGCGTTCCGCCGAGGGCCACAAGGTCATTCTGGTTCGTTGGGAGACCAACCCCGACGACCTGAAGGGCATGGTCGCCGCCGAGGGCATCCTGACCAGCCACGGTGGCAAGACGAGTCATGCCGCCGTTATCGCCCGCGGCATGGGTACGCCCTGCGTCTGCGGCGTTGAGCGCTTCCATATCGACGCCGCCGAGAAGGTCGTGCGCATCGAGGGCAGCGACCGCGTGCTGCGCGAGGGCGATGTCATCTCCATCGACGGCACCCAGGGCATCGTCGTCGACGGCGCCGTCGACCTGGTCTCCGCCGAGCTTACCGGCGATCTGGACACCATCCTGTCCTGGGCCGACGAGATTCGCCTGGACGAGACCTGTGGCCATGCCAACCATGTGCGCGTTAATGCAGACAACCCCGAGGATGCCGCGCTCGCGCTCGAGTTTGGCGCCGAGGCCATCGGCCTGTGCCGCACCGAGCACATGTTCCTGGGCGACCGCAAGAACATCATCCAGAGCTTTATCCTGTCTGACGATGAGGCCGTGAAGCAGCAGGCCCTGGCCGACCTGCTCAAGGTTCAGACCGAGGACTTCCTGGCGATGTTTAAGACCATGTCCGGTCGCGATGTGGTCGTTCGCCTGCTCGATCCGCCGCTTCATGAGTTCCTGGATAATCCTCGCGAGCTTGAGGTCGCCATCACCAAGAAGGAAGCCGCTGGCGCCAGCGAGGAAGAGCTTGCCGTCCTGCGCGCCCGCCTGCGTCGTATCGACGGCATGGTCGAGTCCAACCCGATGCTCGGCCTGCGCGGTGTGCGCCTGTCCGTCGTCTTTAGCGATCTGCCGCTCATGCAGGTTCGCGCCGTCGCCACGGCCGCTGCCCGCCTTATCAAGGAGGGCGTCGACCCGCATCCCGAGATCATGGTTCCGCTCGTTTCCATCACGGCTGAGCATGTCCAGACTCGCGAGGTCATCGAGCGCGTAATCGCCGAGGTCTCCGCCGAGGAGGGTGTCGAGCTCAATATTCCCGTGGGCACGATGCTCGAGCTGCCGCGCGCCTGCATGGTCGCTGACGAGATTGCCCATCACGCAGACTTCTTCTGCTTTGGCACCAACGACCTGACCCAGACCACCTTCGGCTTCTCCCGTGACGATGCCGAGGCCAAGTTCATCCCGCTGTACATGCATAAGAAAATTCTGAAGGACAACCCCTTCGAGACCATCGACGCGGCGGTGCTGGAGCTCGTGCGCATGGCCGTGGAGAAGGGTCGCGCCACCAACCCCGACATGCACTTTGGCGTGTGTGGCGAGCACGGCGGCGACCCCAAGTCCATCAAGGGCCTGTTTAATGTGGCCGACGTGGACTACGTGTCCTGCTCGCCCTACCGCGTGCCCCTCGCACGCCTGGCTGCCGCCCAGGCCAAGCTCGAGGCGAAGCGCTCCGCGTAACGTTTTGGGTTCAGACGCCTAACGTAGCCCCCCTCATGCCGTCCGTCTCATTCGTGAGGCGGACGGTTATCATGTGCGGGTTTTGTCTTTTTGTCTGCGTAAAAAATTGTTCTTGCAGCAGAAACCCGCGCGTGTATACTCGAATATGTTTGTTCAACTACGTGCCGGCCAGAGTGGTACGGCACCTCTAGAAGAGTAAGGAATTGCACATGGATTACATCCGCGCAATCGAGCGTCAGCAGATCCGCGAGGACATTCCTCAGGTTCGCGTCGCCGACAACGTCAAGGTTCACTACCGCATTAAGGAAGGCGACCGCGAGCGCATCCAGGTCTTCCAGGGCGACGTCATCCGCATGGCCGGCGCCGGTGCCCGCGAGACCTTCACCGTCCGCAAGATGTCCTTCGGTGTCGGTGTTGAGCGTACCTTCCCGCTTCACAGCCCCAAGATCGCCAAGCTCGAGGTCGTTCGTCATGGTCGCGTCCGTCGCGCCAAGCTGTACTACCTCCGCGACAAGGTGGGCAAGGCTGCTCGCATCCCCGAGAAGCGCTAAGAAGATCGCAGCGTCTGTCCACTCGTTTGGACACAAGGGTCACCTTCGGGTGGCCCTTCTTTTTATCTGATTTGCATGCAAGGAGGGCCTGGTATGGCCAATATGACGAGCTCGGTTTCGGCATCGCAGGTTGCCGGAGAGCTAGCGAGCGCAACGTTTGAGGAGATCCCCGCCCTCGTGGAGCATTATCGCGAGGACCCACGCCAGCAGGTGATCAAGGCTTGTGAACGCGCCCTCAAACGCCATGCTAAGGAACTTGCCGAGCGCGAGCGCGTCAATGACATGTACGAGCTTATGCATGAGCTTGGCGGCGATGGGGTGGTCGTTGGTGTCGACGAGGTGGGCCGCGGCTCGGTAGCGGGTCCCTTAACCGTGTGTGCCGTGTGCCTTCCCATGGAGCCGCGCGTCTGGGGCATCAACGATTCCAAAAAGCTCACGCCGGCGCGCCGCGAGTTGCTCTCAGTGAAGATTGCCGAGGTGGCGACGGCGATCGGTTTTTGCCATATCGCGCCTAAGGATATCGATGAGATGGGCATGGCCCGTGCTATCCGTACCGCCGTTGCGGGCGCCGTGGCCGATACGGGACTTGAACCCGACTGCGTCCTCATGGATGGCAACCCCTTGGGCGCTGTTCCTAACGAGCGCGATGTGGTGAAAGGCGATGCCAAGATCGCCTGCATCGCCGCAGCGTCCATCATGGCCAAGGTCACGCGTGACGAGATGATGGTCGAGTACGACGCCGAGTACCCCGAGTACCATCTGGCCGAGTCGAAGGGCTATGCGAGCCCCGAGCACATCGAGGCCATTCGCAAACATGGACTTTGTCCGCTGCACCGCGTGAGCTTTTGCGGAAACTTTCTGCAGACTGAGCGCCTTTTCTAGGCCAATTGTGGAGACAGGGACCTCTGTGGTTTTATAAACCTGCTGGTAGCGGGCCGTATGCAGCAGCATTGCTGCGTACGGCCCGTTTTTTGTCGGCATTTGGTCAGCTTTTGGTTTGCTTCCGGTACTTACCCGCATGAAAGGTGCCCTCATCATCGGGGCAATGCAGTGTGCGGGAAAGGAGACCCCATGAGTGCCGCAAGCAAAATGAGCAAGACGCAGCAGCTCAAGGAGCGTTGGGAAAACGGCGAGCTCGACTGCGGGGCGATGACGCCCGAGTTTATCAAGGGACTCAGTCCCCGCGAGCTGGGCATGCTGGGCGAGCTGATCACCATCGACTACTTTAACGAGCGCGGCTACACCTTGCTGGAGCAGGGTTATCGTTGCACCGAGGGCGAGGCCGATCTGGTGCTGCTCGATGAGCTCGACGATGTCGTGGCTATGGCGGAGGTCAAGACCAGACGCGTTGCGCTGGATTGCAACACGCGGGTCTTTCCCGAGGAGGCCGTGGACGCCCAAAAGCAACGCCGCTACCGCCGCATCGCAAGTTGCTATCTCATGGAGCATTATCCGCTCAAGGCGATTCGCTTCGATGCCGTGGGCGTCACCATCCGCGACGGGCATATTGCCGAGATCGAGCACCAGTACAACGCGTTCGATTGGCAGGTGTCGTGATGGCGTTCGAGACGTTTGCCGTTCACGCGGCCTGCATCCGCGGCGTCGAGGCGATTCACGTCACGGTCGAGGTCTCGCTTGCCGGCGGCGTTCCGGGCATTCAGATGCTCGGCATCCCGAGTATGGAGGTGATGGAGTCACGTGGTCGTATTCGCTTTGCGATGCGCTCGGCCGGCTTTGAGATCCCGCGCTCGGGCATTACGGTCAATCTGGCGCCCGGCGATATTCGCAAGACCGGTAGCGGCTTTGATCTGCCCATCGCCATCGCGGTTCTAGCGGCCGATGGTCAGATTCCCCGCGACAACCTCGATCGTTGTCTTATCGCCGGCGAGCTCGGCTTGGACGGCACGGTGCTTCCTGTCAAAGGCGAGGTGGCGTTTCAGCTATTGGCTCGCGACATGGGGCTGTCTTTTATCGCCGGCAGGTCCGACCAGCATGTGCCACTCGCGGGCGTGGATTGCGGCTTTATCGACCATCTGTCTCAGCTTGCTCACGGCATGGGCGATGCCGCACGGCACTACTTGGATTCCGAGGGTGTCGAGGCGACCTTTGAGCCCGAGCTCGACTATGCCGACGTGCTGGGGCAGGAAGTCGCTAAACGCGGCATGGCGCTTGCGGCGGCAGGAGAACTCGGCTTGCTCATGATCGGGTCTCCGGGATCGGGCAAGACGATGCTCGCACGCCGTATGACCGGCATCCTGCCCGAGCTTTCCGTTGAGGATCAGCAGGAGGCACTGTGCATCCATTCGGTTTTGGGTGAGAACATTGATGGCTTGTTGGCGGGGCACCGCCCCTTCCGCAGTCCCCACCACAGTATTTCGACCGCAGGCCTTATCGGCGGCGGGCGCCCGGTGCACCCGGGTGAGATCAGCCTTGCTCATGGCGGCGTGCTCTTTTTGGACGAGCTTGCCGAGTTTCCCACTGGCGTGCTGCAGACGCTGCGTCAGCCCATCGAGCGCGGCTACGTGAGGATCGTACGCGTCGACGGGGCTTTTACCTTCCCGTCGCGCTTTCAGCTGCTGGCTGCGAGCAATCCCTGCCCCTGCGGCTTTTTGGGCGATCGCGAGGTGCCGTGTCGCTGCTCGGCGGCGATGGTCGAGCGCTATCGGTCTAAACTGCGTGGTCCTTTGGCCGACCGTATCGACATGATGATCGATGTGACCCGTCCCGACCCTCAAGTGATTATCGAGGGTGCGGAGGGCATGTCGTCGGCCGAGCTGCGCGACTACGTTGTCCGCGGTAGGGCTTTTCGTGCCTGGCGCGAGTCCCGTATGGACGATGCGGATGCCGAGGCCGAGGACGATGAGTCACGGTCCATTGACGGTGTCGTGTCGACCTTTGCACTCGACGAGGCCGCCGAGAAATGCGTACTCGGCCTGTCTAAGCGCACGCATCTCACGGGGCGCGGCATCGTGCGCCTGGTGCGCATCGCGCGCACGATTGCCGATGTCGCCGAAAGTGAGCGGGTAACGCAAGATCATGTGCTCGAGGCCGCCATGTATCAGGGACGGAGGGATCAGTGATGGGTGAGGAGACTTTTGAGCTGCATCCCGGTGATGCGTTGTATCCAGATACCGTTTTGGAGCTCTCTGATGTACCCCAGACGCTCTATGTGCGTGGCGACCCCGCCGCACTGTCGACTCCCGCGCTCTCCATTATCGGCGCTCGCAAGGCCTCGCCGTACGGCCTTGCCGTGGCAGAGCTTGCCGCGAAAGTTGCGGTCGAGGCAGGAGTGACGGTGGTTTCGGGAGGCGCGGTCGGCTGCGACCAGGCCTCGGGTTGGGCCGCGGTCAATGCCGGCGGCAAACATGTCGTGGTGTTGGGGACAGGCGCCGATGTGGTTTACCCCCGCTCGAGTGCGGGGCTTATCGCGCGCACGATCGATACGGGAGGCGCAGTCGTGTCCATCTCGCCGTGGGGTATGGGGCCGCGTAAGTTTGCCTTCCCGCGGCGTAACCGGGTGATTGCCGCGCTTTCGCAGGCGCTCTTCGTGTCGGAGGCTGGCATGCCCTCGGGCACGTTCTCGACGGCGGAGGCCGCCATGGACCTGGGGCGCGAACTGCTTGCAGTACCGGGCTCCATTTTGTCACCCGAGTCGCGCGGGACCAACTATCTCATCGCCAACGGAGCTTGCTGCATTATTGACGAGGAGTCTATCGAGATGGCTATTTCTCGCATATACGGCACCCTGCGCTACTCGCGCCCTGATGCGCCCGGTATCGCCGACCTTGATGCCACGCAGCAGACCGTGATGCATGCGCTCATCGCCTCGCCGCTCAAGGTCGAAGACATCGCCGCACTCGTTTCCCTCGATGCCGTCGGCGTGCTCAAGCTCCTGGGATCGCTCGAACTCGAGGGCCTCATCGAGCGCATGATGGATGGAAGGTATGCGCCCTCCAAGTTTGCCCTTCACGCCCAGACGCCCTTCGGTCACAATGGAAAACGTGTCAATTAGAAAGGTGTTTGCAGATGCTGTTTGATCAGGTGACGGTTATCGGTGGCGGTCTGGCGGGATCCGAATGTGCGATTCAGCTGGCAGATCGCGGGTTCGCCGTGAAGCTGTGCGAGATCTGTCTCTTATACACATCTCCGAGCCCACGAGACCGAGGCTGATCTCGT
>UQSC01000077.1 GCA_900543615.1 uncultured Collinsella sp.
ACAAGGCTATTCGTCGGCAGCGTCAGATGTGTATAAGAGACAGAGGTGAACCACTCGGAAACGAAGCCGTTGAGCGGCGGGATGGCCGAGATGGCAAGGGCACCGATGAGGAAGCAGACGGCCGTGACCGGCATGCGGCGGAACAGACCGCCCATCTTCTCCATGTTGCGCGTACCCGTGGCATAGAGCAGGGAGCCCGCGCCGAGGAACAGCTCGCCCTTGAACATGGCGTGGTTGAGCGTGTGGTAGAGGGCGGCCATGAGCGCGATCGTCGCGATGACGTCGTTGCCCAGGGCGTGCGCCGTCATGGACGCGCCGACACCGAGCAAGATGATGCCGATGTTCTCGACGGAGTGATAGGCAAGCAGGCGCTTGATGTCGTGCTCGTGGAGGGCGTAGACGACACCCAGGACCGACGAGATGGATCCGAAGACCAGGACCATGAGGCCCCACCAGAGCTGGACGCCCGAACCCGCGAGCAGGTCGAGACCGACCTTGAGGATTCCCAGGATGCCGATCTTGATCATGCCGCCGGACATGAGGGCGGACACGTTGGACGGCGCCTCGGGGTGCGCCTGGGGCAGCCAGGAGTGCAGCGGGATGATACCGGCCTTCGCGCCAAATCCGAAGAACGCGAGGACGAAGCACGCGGAGGAGACGGCGGGTCCAAAGTCATGCGTACGGAAATCACTGAAGCTGAAGGAACCGCCCACGCCGTTGGTCATGAGCAGGAAGCTCGCCATGATGAGAACGAAGCCCACGTGCGCGATGACGAAGTAGAGCCAACCGCCCCTAATGGAGTTCTTGTTCTCCTCGATAACGACAAGGAAGTAGCTCGTAAGGGACATGAGCTCAAAGGCGACCAGGAACCAGAACACGTTGTCGGCGGTGATGACGAGCATCATCGAGGCGACGAAGGTGTTCATAAAGAAGCCGGCGCGCCCGACCTTGCCCGGGTACTCGTCGAAGTAGGACAGACCGTAGATGAAGCCCGCAAAGGCGAGAATCGAGATGAGGACCACGATCAGGCCCGCAAGGCCGTTGAGCAAGAGCTCGAGACGGGCGAACGGGAAGAAGAAGACCGTGTTGAGGGACGAAACGTCGCCAAGCACGGCCTCGAGGCCCGCGATGAACGACAGCACGGCCGCGACGGCGCCGATCAGGCAGCCAGCGGTCTTGGCGGCGTTATCGGCCTTGATTAGCAGAACCGAGGCGAGCGCACCGATGCACGAGACGGTAAGCGATGCGATAAACAGCGTCATGCTATCCATTGTTTACGCTCCCTTCTGCTTTCTCGGACAGGCCCTGGGCCACGGCGGCAACGTCGACGACCGGACCGTTTTCGATCGAGCGCAGGCGCTTGGCCTCGTCGAGCTCGCGATCGGCCGCGCCGCCCATGACGGTCAGCGCCTTGGTGGGGCACGCCGCCACACAATGCGGGCCGTCCGGATCGAAGGCGCACAGGTCGCACTTGACAGCGCAGGTGTACTGGCCAGGAGCCCACGTAAGCAGGCTGCTCAGGGACTTAGGATACGAAGGCGTCGGGTCGCACATGCCTGCGACGCCGGCGATAGACGTGCCATCGGGATGGATGGCTCCGAAGGGGCACGCGATGGCGCACAGCCTGCACCCGATGCACTCCTGCTCCTTGACGTGGATGCGGTCGCCATCGTGCTCGATGGCATTCACCGGGCAGACCTCGGCGCAGGGGGCACCCTCGCAATGGTGGCAGGCAAGGGCGGCCGAAATACCGCCGGTCTTCACGAGCGCCAGGCGCGGCGTATCCTGAAGACCCTGCATCCGGTGGGCGTCGGCACAGGCGGACTGACATGTTCCGCAGCCGATGCACCTCTCCGGGTTGATGTCGATGAAGCGGTTCATCCCCACTTCCTTTCAAAATAACGGGCCGGGCTCCCGAACGTACGGGACGCCCGGCCCAAAAAGCCAACGAGAACGGGACTACACGATTTGGTTCACGTGTGTCTCGTCGTCGAACTTGGCGGCGCCGGGCTCAACGTCCTGGGGAGCAGCGGCGTCCACCAGAGCCTGCTTGAGCTCGGTGTACTGACGCTCCACCTCGCCCTCTGCCCAAACCTGGTCGGCAATGGCGTCGACCTGGCAGGCGGAGAACTTGTCCTCGGGCGTATGCGAGACCGGGTCGACCTTGTGAATGGTCAGCTCGTTGCACTTGCCGATCCACCACTGGTAGGTCATATAGACCGTGCCCTTATTGATGCGGTCGCTCACGTCGGCGCGGCTGTATACCTGGCCGCGGCGGCTGTGAATCGAGACGATGTCGCCGTTCTTGATGCCGCGCGCCTGGGCGTCCGCGGGATTCATGCGGACAAAGCCGGGCTCGTCGGCGAGCAGCGCCAGCGTCTTGCAGTTGCCGGTCATCGAGCGGCAGCTGTAGTGGCCGACCTCGCGGACGGTGCACAGGATGAGCGGGTACTCATCGTCGGGAAGCTCGGAGGGCGCCTCCCAGTCGTGCGCCATAAGGTTGGCGCGGCCGTCCTTGGTGGTGAACTTGCCACCAGCGAACATGTCGGGCGTACCGTGGTCGTTCACATCGGTGCTCTTGACGGGCCACTGGGCGTAGCCGCCCTCGGGAGCCATCTTCTCGTAGGTCGCGCCCACAAAGTTGGGGCACAGGCTAATGCACTCGTTCCAGATCTGCTCGGTGTTGTCGTAGTGCATGGGGTAACCCATACGCGTGGACAGGTCCGCGAAGATCTCCCAGTCGTGACGGCACTCGCCCTTGGGCGGAACGGCCGCGTCAAAGTGCTGGAAGCTACGGTCGGATGCGGTAAAGACACCCTCGTGCTCGCCCCAAGAGGTGGCAGGCAGGATGACGTCGGCGAGCATGGTCGTCTGCGTCATAAAGATGTCCTGGCAGATGAACAGATCCAGCTCGGAGAGCGTCTTGCGCATGCCGGCCGAATCGGGCTCGGTCTGCACCGGGTCCTCGCCGTAGTTGTAGAAGCAGTGCACCTTGCCCTCGTCGACCAGGTGGCCCAGGTCGGTGAGCTTGTAGCCCTCCTCGAGCGGGAGCTTTTCCTCGGGCACGCCCCAAGCCTTGGCAAACTTGGCACGCACAGCCGGGTCGGTGACTTTCTGGTAGCCAGGGTACAGGTTGGGCAGCATGCCCATATCGCAGGAGCCCTGGACGTTGTTCTGACCGCGCACGGGCGCGAGGCCGGAATTGGGTTTGCCAATCTGGCCGGCAACGCAGGCGATGGAGGCGATGGTATGCACCGTCTTCAGGTTCTGCTTCTGCTGGCATACGCCCATGCCCCAGCCAATGATGGCAGAGGGTTTCGCCGTGGCGTACATCTCGGCAGCTTGGTGGATCAACGCGGGCTCGACACCCGTGATGTCCTGTACGGATTCGGGAGTGTAGTTCTTGATGGTCTCCCACCACTCGTCAAAGCCGTTCGTGTGCTCGGCGACGAATTCCTTGTCGTAGAGGCCATCGTTGACCAAGCAGTTGGCAAAGGCGTTGAGGAACGCAACGTTGCAACCGTTCTTGATCGGAAGGTAGAGATCGGCGATACGCGCGGTTTCGATATGGCGCGGGTCGGCGACGATGATCTTGCAACCCTTTTCTTTGGCTCGCACGATACGCCTTGCGACGATGGGGTGCGAATCGGCAGGGTTATAGCCGAAGAGGAAAATGCAGCCCGCATCCTCCATACCGGGGATGGAGCATGACATGCAACCTGAACCAACCGTGTCCATCAGACCGAGGACAGTAGGGCCGTGTCAAGTACGGGCGCAGTTGTCCACGCTGTGGGTGCCGATGCACGCACGCGTAAACTTCTGCATGACGTAGTTCGCCTCATTGCCGCCGCCTCGCGAAGAGCCGGTGGTCATGACAGCGTTAGGACCATATTCGTCAATTATGGCCTGCATCTTAGATGCGGTGAAATCCAGTGCCTCGTCCCAGCTTACGCGTTCAAGATCCGCGCCCTTGGTGCGGCGGATCATCGGGTGCAGTACGCGGGGAGTCAAGATCTTGGTGTCGTTGATGAAGTCGTAGCCGCTCATGCCCTTAAGGCACAGCTCGCCCTGATTGGTGATGCCGTTGAGCGGTTCGGTACCCACGACCTGGCCGTTTTGGACCAGGAGGTTAAACTGGCAACCGGCGCCGCAGTACGGGCAGATCACTTTATGCTTCTCCATGACACCCTCCTTCCTTTCTCTGCTACCGAATACTCGGTTCTTGTTTGACAATCATTGGGCCTGTCGCCCCAACGCTTACGCCTCGTTTTCGATGGTGGCGCGGGCACGCTCGGCAGTCAGCTCCGCCAGGCGCTCCTCGTCTACCAGGGTGAGGCCCTTGGTCGGGCACGCCTCGGCACACGCCGGACCGCCGGGACGGTCCACGCACAGGTCGCACTTGAGCACGAAGCTCTTGGTCTGCGAACCCACGCGCACGTCGCCCATCAAGACGGGGGCCTGCGTGGTCGCCACGCTCACGGCGCCAAAGGGGCAGGCCATGACGCAGCTCTTGCAGCCGATGCAGTTGTCCTCGTTGACGCCGATGCGATGGTTCTTTGGATCAAAGAACAAGGCGCCCGTAGGACAGGCCTTCGCGCACGGGGCATCCTCGCAGTGATGGCAAGCCACCGGCGCGGAGATCTCGTAGGTGCGCGTTACGCGCAAGCGAGGTGCGGCGATGTTGCCGGGAACATCGTGTGCCTCGATGCACGCCGCCATGCAGGTTTGGCACCCAATGCAGCGTGAGGAATCGGCTACGACTCGTTTATTGCCCATGTTGTTCACTCCCTCCTGAATCCCATGCCGGAGAGACCCTGTCGACGTAGCCCCGGACCGCCCGTGGTCCGGCATCGGCGTATCGAGTGCATGCGGCGAAACAGGCACTTCGATAGAATTCCTCCAACGATATACAGGTTAAATATACGCAGTTGCAGGGGGCAAACTTGAGCATAGGCCCTGCAATACGGGTGTATTGCAGGGGTTTTGGCAGGTTGGAATTATTCTCTAGAAGCTATAAAGGTGAGTGTATTACATGCGTACATCCAAGGGAGATTTCACGCTCGCTTATAAAGGACGTAATACGTTTGTGATAAATTTCGCGCTCATTAACTTGAGTGCAATAAAGTAGTGGTTATAAGATTAGCTATTAATATCCGATGCTGTATTTGACCATTCATATTGCACGCTCATTAAGGGGGGCCAGTGATGTCATCGACTCAAAAAAGAGCCATCCTGCAGGTGCGCATTCGCGAAGAGGACAAGCAGCATGCCGAGCATCTCTACGACGCCATGGGCACATCGCTCGCCGAAGCCGTCCGCCTATTTGTCGCGCAGAGCATTTTGATGCGCAAGCTTCCCTTTCAGCCGGTCGCCGTGCGCTCAAAGGACGGCACCGCCGCCTATGGATCGCTCAAAGCATATGGTGACCCCAATCGCCGCTCCGAGGAGCGCAATGCCTGGATTGAATACCTTGCTACAGAAAGCGACGATTCGATTTTGGGCCCCGAGGAAGTAGATATCCATGAGTAGCACCATCATCGACGAGACCGTCATCCTGCGCTACCTGCTTGACGACGACGAAGTTCTGTCCCCGCGCGCCGCCAAGGTCATCGCCACGCGCACCGCTCGCGTCTACCCCGAAATCATCACGCGTGTCGTGGTCACGCTGCGCGACGTCTATAAGGTTCCCCGCGTTGAGATTGCTACGGCCATGAGAAGGCTGCTCGATGACGTCATGGTCGACGAGCCCACCGTTGTCGCCCTTGCCGTCAAACTCTTTGGCAAGACTCATATGGACTTTACTGACTGTCTGCTTGCCGCCCGTACCGCCATCTACAACGATGATGTCGTGAGCTTTGGCAAGCCCATCATCCAAGGCATGATCGATTACCGCCACAAGCGCCAAACCGCAGCCGAAGCCCGCAGCCGCAGCACCGACGCCCGCGGCCACAGTACCGACGCCGTCATCGACAAGCTCCGCCACCACGGTCGCCACTAACCCCATCCCCTCCTAAGTTGCGGTGAAATACGGACTGTTTTTGCTGGTCAAACCGCAAAACAGTCCGTATTTCACCGCAACTTATTGAAGGTGGACCGCGAACGATTTCGCTATCGGGATTCGGCGTAGGGTTTTGTTGTCGGAATGCCGTAGCCGCGCATCATGGCACCGAACGATTCTACGTCATAGGTGTCCGAGAGTTTGAAATGAATGACGTTGTGGCCCATGGCGCGAAGGTTCGCGTCGCGCATGAGGGCCGCTCGATACGTTTTTGCCGCCGCCTGCTCTGGATCATTTTGAGCTTCGTCTTCAAACTTGCCTAGCCCATGCAGCTCTGCCAGCGTCCATGAGCCGCCTGGCATCTGCCAGCCATAATCTGCTAGATAATAGCCAGCGTTTCCCGGTCGCGTTATCTCAACTTGAAGCTCGGGCGCGGCAACCCCAGCGAGAATCATCGCTGCTCTCGCCTCGGACTCGCCGCCATTGTCTGACCTGTCGTCCATATGCTCAAAAACGTCAAAAGCACGCGCGATGCCATGCAACCCTCGGCAATTTGCCTGCGCATATGCCCGCAGCTCTTCGCGTTCGACATCGTACTCACGGGCCAAGCCATCGACATAGCCCAGCGCATAACGAAAGGCGCTCGTTCGAGCGATATCAACAACCGTTCGATACGGATCCGTCAGCGTAAACAGACCGAGCCGCCACACTTCGCCCACCCGCCAGCGCTTGTATTCAACGAACTCATACGTATCACGCCTTGTAGACCGTGGCAGCAGTACTTGCACTTTATCCAGAAGCGTATACGCCGAGCCGATGCCGTAGAGCAGCGCTGCTGTCGATCCGCAAAACACAGCATCCGGTTCAACGACCGCAATAGCGGATGCCAGCTGAAAGATACGATCTTCAACCCCAAGATTATTCCAATAGACCGGATCCGCATACACGTGGTTGTAAAGACGAAGCATGAGCTCTTCCTGCATAAGCTCACGCGCACGGCGTTCATCCCAAGGATCAATTGTTATAAGCAGCTGTCCATCTTGATGAATTCCAACGGCCGAGAATAGCATTCTTGCATATGACTGCGGAAAATGTTTGCCTTTATCGAGCATGGCCAACCCCATAACCATCACGGCGGAGAGAATACCATTACGCTATCGCATGCTTCCGTCCGCAGGCCTTGCCAAAAGCTGACCAAAAGCTTGACGCCGCAGGTCAGAGCTTCAAAAAATAATTCCACTCTCGGTAGACGGTCGCTACGACCCTCCCAACGGCATCAAAATCCAACCTTACAAATAGTTGCGGTGAAATACGGACTACATGGGCCATAAAAGCCGGAAAATAGTCCGTATTTCACCGCAACTTAGAAGGGGATGTGGGGTCCCGGCATGTATATGAAAATGGCTCTGATTCCCAAAGGGACCAGAGCCATTCGTCTATCTTATGGAGCGGGCGACGGGAATCGAACCCGCGTCATCAGCTTGGAAGGCTGGGGTTCTACCATTGAACTACGCCCGCAAGATATGGTCGGGACGACAGGATTTGAACCTGCGACATCCTGCTCCCAAAGCAGGCGCGCTACCAAACTGCGCCACGTCCCGAAGGTGTTGAGCAGCTAAGGTCTAAACCTTGCGTGTCCCAAAGCGAAGGAAATTATAGGGGAGACTCCCCGCCTGTGCAAGCGCAGAAACCCTAGCTCCTCGAATGTGCGACAAACTGGCTATGAACCAGACCAATCACTAACGCGACCACAGCAACCGGCGCCCACGCAGCGCCGATATCTGCCAGCGGCAACGCATCGAACGGCAGCCACGCGCCAGCAAAGAACGCATCGCGGACCGAAGTGATTACGCTCTGTACCGCGACAACGCCGCCGACCCAGACCCACACCTGCGGATGCGCGTCGCAAAAGCCGTGCACCAGGCCCATAAGTACCAGCACAATGGCAACGGGATACAGGGCATTGAGCATAGGCACCGAGAACATAAGGATCACGTCGAGGCCCACGTTGGAGAGCACGCACGAAAACGCCGCGAACACAAAGGCGAACATCGCAAAGGGACGGCGCATGGCCTCCTCGGAAGCCTCCGCTCCCCCTTCGACCACATACGTCTCGCAGAAGTAACGCGAACAGCAGCTGATAAGGCCAATACACACGTTCATGCAGGCGAGGAAAAAGATCGCAAAGACCACGACCGTGCCGACAAGGCCAAAGTGCAAAGACGCCGAACGCGCAAGGATCGCGGCGCCGTTGGTGGCGTCGGGCATAACCGTGCCGAGCTGCATACCAGCAAGCGCTAGGCCGCAGTAGATGATGGCCATGAGCACGCCGGCGATCACACCCGAACGCGAAATCTCGAAGGCCACGCGCTTATCGTCGGTAACGCCGAGCTCATGGATGGTCTCGGCAATGATGATGCCAAAGGCGAGCGACGCAAGCAGGTCCATGGTCTGGTAGCCGGTCAAAAAGCCCTGCACGGCAGCACCGGCATTGTAGGGAGCCTGCGGCGCGGCAGCGGGACCCAACGG
>UQSC01000078.1 GCA_900543615.1 uncultured Collinsella sp.
CCAGAAGATCCCTGAATCCCGCGTTACGGGAAAGAAGTCCGAGCCAATTCTCAAACGATACTGATACTGAGGGCTATCTTCCTTGGTGTGGTGCGGAAGGCTGGTCCAAACGCCGCCGCGCTGCTCCTCACCCAGAAACCACTCCCATGCCTCAACGTATTCGGAAGGCACGAGACTGCAGGCACGGTCATAGCTTGGTCCATCCATCAACGGAACAGCAAGGTCAATGTCGTTCATCGCCAGCACCTACAACCATACGAATGCGAGTCATACCCCTCAATAATATGGTCGAGAGTCAATTATTACGAGATCTCATTCCGCGATCGGCACATCGTCGATGCTCTCGGTTTGCCTCTGGCACGCTCGTACCCCGCTACCCCACTCCCCTGTATACTGATGTAGCACGTGTTTCATCCGGGCTTGTTGGGCCGGATTGTTCATGGGAGGGTCTTATGGCTGCCTCGAATCCGCCTAAGGGGAGCGTTTCTTCTTCGTCCATCAAGCCGGTGACGCGCAAGGCCGTGCGCTGCCAGCGCGAGGTCGCTTGGCTCGTCACGCAGGCGGCGGGTAGGCTTGTGGCGACCACTCAGGACGTCAATGCGCCTACGCCGAGCTTTGTGTTAGCGGCGGCGCTGGATTTTGTGCGCCAATTGGAGCTTGCCGCGCAGGATGCCAGCGGCCACCTCGACTACCAGAATGTTATGGCGCCCGACCTGCAAACGTTCTGTCACATGGCCAAGTTGCCCGCCGCGCCCAATGCGCTTTCGGACGCAGGCTACATGTTTACGCTCTCGGGCGCGAAGCTCATCCGCGACATCTATGCATACTGCAGCGAGCTCGCCGAGCACCACGTCTTTGACGCGGCAGAAGTCAAACCGGGATATGTCATCAAGCTGGTTCTTAGGCTGTTCCTGATGGACGAGCACGAGGCTGCGCAGGAATAAGTCGTCCGGCAGAGCCATTACCGATCCGGCGATGACGCCTTGCCGTAGCCGTCACCGCACGAGCGAAGATTTTCGGACGGTCGGATATCGAGAGTGGATACTTGGACGATTTTTGGGGCTTTTGCGGCAGATTCCGTCCAAATATCCACTCTCGTTCGATAGATGTCCGAAAATCCTCGCTCGTTTGTCCGAATATCCACTCTCGTTTGGCGAGCGTCCAATTTTCCACGCTCGTGCGTCCAGATATCCACGCTCGTGCGGCGGGCGAACCGCGAGTGATCGACGATCAGCCGGCATCGTCTCCAGTTCGCCGCAGTGCCGCGGCCCCATATGGGTATACTCTCGGGGATTCGACTCGATTCGCCCCCGCTGGGGCGTCAAAGGAGACTGCATATGCCCACTACCTCAACCGACCCGCGCGCCGCTGCCGCCGCGCTGCTGGTGCCCGGCACCACCTGCCACGGCTTTGCCGTCGAGCGCCGCGAGACCGTGCCCGAGCTCGACTCGGACGCCTACGTGCTGCGCCACACTGCCTCGGGCGCTCGCCTGCTGTACCTGGCATGCGACGACGAAAACAAGGCCTTTGCCATTGGCTTTAAGACGCCGCCGGCCGATTCCACCGGCGTGTTCCATATTCTTGAGCACTCGGTGCTGTGCGGATCGGCCAAGTTCCCCGTCAAGGAACCGTTCGTGGACCTGATCAAGAGCTCCATGCAGACGTTCCTCAACGCCATGACCTACCCCGACAAGACCATCTACCCCGTTGCCACCACCAACGAGCAGGATCTGTACAACCTGATGGACGTGTACCTGGACGCGGTGTTCAACCCGGCCATCTATACCAAGCCCACCATTTTTGAGCAGGAGGGTTGGCACTACGAGCTGGACCTGCCGGAGGACGAGGGCGACGGCAACCCCGCCGGCCTGCGCGAGGGCACGCTGCGCTATAACGGCGTGGTGTTCAATGAGATGAAGGGCGCGCTGTCCGACCCCATGAGCGTGCTGGACGACGCCGTCAACGCCGCGCTCTATCCCGACACCGCCTATGCGCACGAGAGCGGCGGCGACCCGCGCGCGATTCCCGCGCTCACCTACAAGCAGTTCCTGGACACGCACGCGCGCCACTACAACCCCTCTAACTCCTACATCACGCTCTACGGCGACCTGGACGTGGACCGTGCACTGGCCTTTTTGGACGAGCGTTATCTGTCACAGCCGAGTGCCGCGAGCCGCCGCATGGACGCAGCCGTTGCCGCCGGCGAGGACCCGTCCACGCTGGCGCCCAATCCGCTGGACGTGCAGGCGCCCGTGACCTGCGAGTACAAGCGCATCGAGATGGCCACCACGCCCGAGAACGCCCTGGTTGGCCTGGGTCTTGTGCTGGGCAGCGCGCTCGACCGCAAGCGCACGATCGCGGCGGATATCCTGTTCGAGGCGCTGCTGGGCTCCAACGAAGCGCCAGTTAAGAAGGCCATTCTGGCCGCCGGCCTGGGCGGCAACGTGGTGAGCTACACCGCGGCCGAGAGCCTGCAGCCCTACGAGCTCATCATGCTGCAGAACGCGCAGCCCGGCGTGGCGCGCGAGCTACGTCGCGTGTTCCAGGACGCCTGCCGCGACCTGTGCGAGCACGGCGTTCCGCGCGAGCGCCTGGAAGCCATCATCAGCAGCAACGAATACGACCTGCGCCAGCGCGACTACGGTATCGCCGACGGCGTGGCCATTGCGTGCGACGCGCTGAGCACGTGGCTCTACGATGACGACGCCGCGACGCTGGCGCTCAAGTACGGCCCGGTATACGAGGAGCTGCGTAGCGAGCTGGACGGCAGCTATTTTGAGGACCTGCTGCGCGAGCTGGTGCTGGACAACGACCATATGGCACTGGTCGAGCTGGTGCCGGTAGACGCCGCCGAGGGTTCGGAGGGTGCCGAGGCCGCCGAGCTGGCAGCCAAGCGCGATGCCATGACCGATGCCGAGCTGGCCGACGTGGTCGAGCGCACGGCCGCGCTGCGTACCGCGCAGGAGGCGGAAGACACGCCCGAGGCCAAGGCCACGCTGCCGCGCCTGCGCGTGTCCGACATTGGCGAGGCGCGCCCCGAGCCGCCGCTGGTCGTGGACACGACCGCGCCCATCCCCTGCCTGCGCCACGGCATCCCCACCAACCGTCTGGCCTACGCCATGCAGTATTTCGATCTGAGCTGCGTCGCGTTTGAGGACCTGCCCTATGTGACGCTACTCTGCCGTCTGCTCAAACAGCTGCCCACGAGTGAGCACTCGGCCGAGGAGCTCGACAACTTGCTCGCCGGCAAGCTGGGCTTTTTGAGCTTTACGACCGAGGTCATGACGCAATCTGACGTGGACGGCGTGCGCCCCTACCTGCTGGTGAGCGCCGGCGCCCTGTCCGAGAAGATCGATGCTCTGGCGAGCCTGCCGCGCGAGGTGTGGTCGAGCACGCTTTTGCTCGATGCCGATGCCGACCGCATGCGCGACGTGCTCACGCAGATTCGCATTGGGCTTGAGCAAGGCTTTATCAACAACGGCCACTCGGCGGCGCTCGGTCGCGCGATGAGCTACAGCTCGCCTTCGGCCGTGGTGCGCGAGCAGCTCTCGGGCGTGGACTTCTACCTGTTCCTGCGCGATCTGCTCGAGCACTTTGACGAGCGCCTGGACGACCTGCGCGCCAAGCTTGCCGAGCTGGCAGGCCGCATCTTTGTGGCCGATGGCTGTCTGGCGAGCTTTACTGGCAGCGATGAAGACTTTGGCGCATATTGGGCCGCCGCGGGCGACCTGGGGCTGGGCGCTGGCGACGGCGCCGATGCCGGCCGTGACGCGCTCGTGGTGCCGACGCCGTGCGACCGCCACGAGGCTTTTGTCATCCCCAGCGACATCTGCTTTGCGGCAAGCGCGTGCGACCCGCGTCGTCTGGGCATCGACGTGACGGGCGCCTGGGCGGTTGCTGCCAACGCGCTCTCCTACGACTACCTGTGGAACGAGATCCGCGTGAAGGGCGGTGCGTACGGTTGCGGATTCCGCGCGGCCGGCGAGCGTCAGGCGGCGTTCTACACCTACCGCGACCCGGCAATCGACCCCTCGATTGAGCGCGTGGCGCGCGCGGGTGAATGGCTCGGCAGCTTTGAGCCCGACGAGGCCGCCTTCGAGGGCTTTATCGTGAGCTGCGTGAGCGGCATGGACGCGCCGGTGAAGCCGTACGCGCTCACCAAGCGCCGCAACACGACCTACCTGGCCGGGCTCGATCCGCACGCACGCGAGGAGCGCCGCGCCCAGATGCTCGCCGCCACGCCCGGTGAGCTGCGCTCGCTCGGCGCCGATGTGACGCGCATCGCAGCCGAGTCGCCAACCTGTGTCTTTGGCGGCCGAGACGTCATCGCCAAGAGCAACGCCGGCTTTAACGTCGTCGACCTGCTGGGCTAACCACAACAAAGGTAGATTTTTGGGACATGCCTGAAAATCTACCTTTTTCTTTTCCGCTGCTTGGGCGGAGCAGCTCAGCCCGTCCCACCAGTTTGTCTCAATCTGTAACATCTAGGCGGCAATATCGGCTCCAGATGTTACAGATCGAGACGTTTCCGAATGGCGCCGCCCCTTTGTCTCAATCTGTAACAGCTAGGCCCATTTTTGCCGAGTTACTGTTACAGATCGAGACAAACCGCCGCAGACACCCGCCCCACCAGCAAAACCCCCACGAAGGGGCAGGTGCCTTTGCGTTGGTTCGAACACTTGTTCTATACGTACACATGTTCTATAGTAGGGGTGCTTGCATCGGACTTAAATTGCAACTAAGATATAGTTGCAGAATGTGAGGTGGGATGACTCGGACCGATAAACTCATCGCCCAACTGCTTAGCTGCCCTTCGACGTATCGGTATACCGATTTTTTAAAAGTCATGGCTTCATATGGCTTTGAAATGGACAACAAAGGCAAGACATCCGGATCGCGCATTCGCTTCTACAGGCCATCAGATGGCAGGATGTTCGTAATGCACGCGCCACATCCATCTGACGAATTGACGGCGGGGACCATTCGAAACATCGTTCGATTTCTGCAAGATGTCGGAGGTAGTCATGAGTAACGTTTTGGCATACAAGGGTTATTTCGCCCCAGTCGAGTTCGATGCCGAACAGCATGTGCTAACAGGTATGGTCACCGGCATTAGGGACGCAATCGTATTTGAAGGCTCCACGGTTAAAGAAGTGGAGCAATGCTTCCACGACGCCGTCGACGATTACCTTGAGTTTTGCGCCGAGAAAGGCAAGGAACCCGAGCGGGCTTTTAAGGGCTCGTTCAACGTAAGAACGGGCTCTGAGCTCCACAAGCAAGCGGCGCTGGCAGCGGCAAAGAAGGGTGAGTCACTCAATAAGTTTGTGACTGAAGCAATCGCTGCGGCGTTATAGCATTAACGCATAGGCCCAAACAACCACAAAGGGCGCAGTTCACAGGCATATTTGCGGTGGCTTTACTGCCCATATCGCGTTTGCCCAGATAAAACCTGCCAAAATAAACCTGTCCCTTTTTGGCAGGTTTGCTAGAGGAGGCTGGGATGGACAAGGCTGAGTTGCGACGGGCGATGATTGCTCGGCGCGATGCTCTTGATTTGGATGTGCGGGCGGCAAAGTCCGCCGCTATCTGTGCGCGGCTTGTTGAGCTGTTGGATCGCTCGGATGCCGCGGCGCCGCGCATCGTTGCCGTCTATGCCGCGATGGGTTCCGAAGTCGATCCTGCCGCGTTTGCCGCAGCGGCCGCCAAACGCGGCTGGCGCGTGGCCTATCCGTGCATGTTCTCGGCAACAGACGCCGCAGCTTGTGGCCAGCGCATGTGCATGCGGGCAGTTGCCGCCGGCGATGCGTCCTCGGCTCCGTTTATCGCCCACCCCACGCGGACCTTCGCGGCCATGGACATCGACAGCGACCGCTTCCCTATCGTGCCTGCCGAGGCCCTCGACATGGCCATCGTGCCACTCGTAGCCTTCGACCGCGCCGGCGCGCGCCTGGGCTACGGCGGCGGCTGCTATGATCGCTACCTGCCCACGCTCTCGCCCGCATGTCAAATCATCGGCATCGCCTTTGACGAGCAGCGTGTCGACCACGTTCCCACCGACGCCCACGACCTGCCGCTACCCCACATCGTCAGCGCCTGATCGCCGCTGTATCGCACCCGCAAGATGAGCGTGGAAAATCTCCCACTTTGAGCCCCCTTACGAGCCAAAAGTGGGAGATTATCCACGCTCATTCAACAAGCGTCCGAAAATCCACGCTCAACCAATACACGTCCGGATTTCCACGCTCGTGCAAGCCAAACGTCCCGCAACTGCCTCAGCACTCACGCGGCACGCCGGCGACCTTGAGCTTGCGATCGAGCTTTGTCGGATCCCTTAGATCATCCCAGCACAAGCGCACGATCTTGCAGTTATCAAGCAGCGAAAGCCTTGACTCGCGCTGGCGCTCATCAAATTGCGCCTTTGCGAGCCTACCCTCCTCCGCCGCCTTCTCGCTTTTAACGAATCCGTCGAACTCACCGATAATCAGCTGGTCGCCCGCACGCCACAAGTAGTCAACGCGATACGGCCGTCCCGGCTCAACTGGGTCGAACAGCTCAACTTGCAGCTCCGGCGTCTGCCAACCGCGCTCGATCATCAGGGCGCGCGCCTTGGACTCGCCACCGCTTTCCGATAGGCCATCGGCACACCGCGCAACACTTCGCGCCGTCACAACACCGCGACGATTTAAGCCAAGCTTGTTGATTGCCTCAACGAGATGCTCCTTCGACAACAGCTGCTCATGAAGCGCCGAGTCCGCAATGATCAGTCCCTCGACAAACGATGCATCGACCAGGCAATCCGTAATCGTTTGATCGATATCGGTCACGGCAATATCCATCTGGATTGCCCGTGTTTGACGAGCATAACGATGGCGAATCACCTGAGAGCCGGGCGTCGTCGATTGCGCCGGCGCCGCAGCGATATGAATGTGCATCAAATTGGCATGCGAAACCGAAAGGCCATAGATAACAGCCGCCGTATAGGAGCAAAACGTCCAGTCGGGATGCTTTTGCGCAAGGGCCCGCACCCGATGCAGATAACGCTGCCGAAACTTGAGCTCGGACCAATAATCCGGACGCGCATACAGCCCCGGCATGACCGCCTCTAGACTTCCCGCCGCCACCCGCCGCTCAATCTGCTTTGCCTCCGCCGTCGTGCGTGCGTACACGCAGCTCATCTGCTGTTCGCATGCTTTAATGTGACTTGTAAGCCTTTGATTCGCCGTCATGTTTCCCATGTCGCCTCCCAACTCTTGGAACGGCGCAAACGTACCAGACGGTTTCATGCGAAGTCTGACCAAATGCTGTCCAGGCGCTGACCAAATGCTTGACGGTTTTGGGCGTTTTAGGCTGATGACTTATATCTGCAGGTAGGGCGGTTGTCGAGAGGTCCCTGTCTCCACAATTTGGCGCCTTGGTCCATCGGATTATCAGAAAGAAAAACCCGTCGAGATTCAAGACCACGCCAAATGCGACTTTGCCTCTGCACGCACCGCCTCTTAGCCGAGCCATCGGCATCTACATATAAAAAATGAGCGTGGATAATCTCCCGTTTTGAGCCTAGTTTCAAGCCAAAAGTGGGAGATTATCCACGCTCGATTTGTAAACGTCCGAAAATCCACGCTCGCGTGTCCGATAATCCACGCTCGTCATGCCGTGAGCACAGCCACGGCCGCAGCCTAGTGCTCCTCGCCGGCGCGGGCCAGGTCGTAGGGCGTGGTCTGGTAGACGTAGTAGTTGAGCCAGTTGGTGTAGAACAGCTGAGCCTGACTGCGCCAGACGTTGCGCGGCTCGGCGGTGGGGTCGTCGTTCGGGAAGTAATGCGCCGGCACCTGAGGGTTAAGCCCGCGCTTCACGTCGCGCTCGTACTCCAAACGCAGCGTGTCGGTATCGTACTCGGGATGGCCAAAGACAAAGAAGCGACGGCTGTCGGTCGACTTGACGATATACAGGCCCACCTCGTCGGACACGGCCACGACCTCAAGCTGCGGCTCGGCCTCCACGTCCTCGCGGCGCACATCGGTGTTGCGCGAATGCACGGCATAGAAACGGTCGTCAAAGCCGCGGACCAGCGGGCTTTGCGGCTTCACCAGATAATGCTCGAACACGCCACTCGCCTTTGCCGGCAGGTCGTACTTTTGGATACCGTAATGATGGTAGAGCCCCGCCTGCGCGCCCCAACAAATGTGCAGCGTAGAGTGCACGTGCGTAGTGGACCAATCCATGATCTGGCAGAGCTCGGGCCAGTAGTCGACCTCCTCGAACGGCATCTGCTCCACCGGCGCGCCCGTGATGATCAGGCCGTCGTAGTGGATGTCGCGGATGTCGTCGAACGTGCGGTAGAACGTCTCCAGGTGGCCGGCGCTCACGTGCGTGGCTTCGTGCGTTTTGGTGCGCAGCAGGTCCACCTCCACCTGCAGCGGCGTGTTGGAGAGCTTGCGCATGATCTGTCTCTTATACACATCTCCGAGCCCACGAGACCGAGGCTGAGCTCGTAT
>UQSC01000079.1 GCA_900543615.1 uncultured Collinsella sp.
GAGATGTGTATAAGAGACAGGCGCTATACTGCTTGCTAAATTGAACTTTGGTTCAATTCGTGTTCTATAAATTGAACTTTGCCAGCAAGGAGGTTCTAGTGGCCCAAGAGACGTTTTGCGATCGCCTGCGACAGACTATGTCCAATCGCGACGTTCGCCAGTCGGACGTAATCCGCGCATCGGAGATGCTCGGCAAAAAACTCGGCAAGAGTCAGATGAGCCAATATGTGAGTGGCAAGACGATCCCGCGGCGCGATGTGGCAGAGCTGCTCGCCCGCATTTTGGAGGTCGATGTTTCCTGGCTGCTTGCCGGTGACGCCGATCAAGGCGAGACATCATCGCCTCGCAACGATTCCAAGCCCGAACCCCATCCCTCAGCTCAAATTCCAAGGAGCACCACCATGCGTACTTTTTCTAAATCCACCAAGCTTGATAACGTCCTGTATGACGTGCGCGGTCCCGTCGTCGACGAGGCTGCCCGTATGGAGGACGAGGGCGAGCGCATCCTCAAGCTCAATATCGGCAATCCGGCGCCCTTCGGTTTCCGCACGCCCGATGAGGTCATTAAGGATATGCGCCAGCAGCTGCCCGACTGCGAAGGCTATTCCAACTCGCGCGGCCTGTTTTCTGCGCGCAAGGCGATCATGCAGTATTCGCAGATCAAAGGCCTGCCCAATGTTCAGATGGAGCACATCTACACGGGCAACGGCGTGTCCGAACTCATTCAGCTTTCGATGAACGCGCTGCTCGACAATGGCGACGAGATTCTGATTCCCAGCCCCGACTATCCGCTGTGGACGGCGTGCGCAACCCTTGCCGGCGGTCATCCCGTGCACTATCTGTGCGATGAGCAGGCGGATTGGTATCCCGACCTGGAGGATATGGAGTCCAAGATCACGAGCGCGACCAAGGCCCTCGTCATCATCAACCCCAACAACCCCACGGGCTCTGTCTATCCGCGTGAGGTGCTCGAGGGCATTGTCGAGATCGCGCGCAGGCACCAGCTCATGATTTTTGCCGACGAGATTTACGACCGCCTGTGCATGGACGGCTACGAGCACGTCTCCATTGCATCGCTCGCCCCCGACCTGCCTTGCATTACGTTTAGCGGCCTGTCCAAGTCGCATATGATCGCGGGCTATCGCATTGGCTGGATGGTGCTTTCGGGCAACCAGCGCTGCATGAGTGACTTCATCATGGGCGTCAACATGCTCTCTAACATGCGCCTGTGCTCCAACGTGCCGGCTCAATCGATCGTTCAGACGGCACTCGGTGGCCATCAGTCCGTCAACGACTACATCCGTCCTGGCGGCCGTGTCTACGAGCAGCGCAACTTTGTGTATGAGGCGCTCAGCAAGATTGACGGCATCTCGGTGGTTAAGCCGCGCGCGGCGTTCTACATCTTCCCCAAGATGGATGTTAAAAAGTTCAACATCACCGATGACGAGCAGTTTGCCCTCGACCTGCTGCACGAGAAGAAGATCCTGATCACGCGCGGCGGCGGCTTTAACTGGGCTGAGCCCGACCACTTCCGCATCGTGTACCTGCCGCGCATGGAAGTACTCAAAGAGTCCCTCGAAGACCTCGCCGACTTCTTTGATCACTACCGCCAGAGCTAATTAGTTCCGCCGTTCTACCGAACGGCGGACCGCTTGACGCTGCGCGAGCCGCATTCACACCAATCTGACGTTCAACTTCAAGGGCGCGACCAGAAGGTCAGCGCCCTCTCATTTCACGTCACCTTGGCGCAAATGCGGCTCGCTCGCTGTCGTGTGCTCAACCTGCGTCGTTACCACGATCCGCATTTAACGGAGCAAAGCTGGTTATTATTCTTGGCTGTCTAAATAACAATCCCGGAGCAGTGGTCGATTTCGTGTTGGATGATTTCGGCGGTGTAGCCCGAGAAGTTTTTGATGCGGTGGACGAAGTTCTCGTCTAGATACTCAACCTTAATGCGGCGATAGCGGGTACAGGGACGCTCGCCGATCAGCGAGAGGCATCCTTCGCTCGTCTGGTAGGCATTGACCTGCTCAAGAATTTGCGGGTTGTACATGAGCAGCGCCCTGTTGCCGTCCTTTACGCAGATGATGCGTTTGCGCACGCCGATCATGTTGGCGGCGAGGCCCACGCACTCGTGCTCATGCTCGTGGAGTGTATCCAGGAGATCCTGCCCGGTCACGGCATCGTCGGGTCCCGCGTCTTCGGAAGGCAGGCGCAAAAAGAACTCGGATTTCATGATGGGCTTAATCATGGCGGGCTCCTCATGTCTTATGCTTTCGTGGACTTTTAATAATAGCGCGGAAGGAAAGCTGCGCGTCCGCGTTACAATCTTTCAACGTTGGACCATGTTGCCAGATTCGTCGTGTACGGCGTCTGGCGTAAGTCTAGGGCTCATTTTTCGCCCTGGACCGTTCCTCTGGGGCGATGCGACTGTCGTTCCAAGAGGAAGGAAATGCATGGGGAGCAAATCTCAGCAACAAGTTCAAGTAACGCCATCGGCCTCTGCGGCGATTCTCGTCGTAATGTATATTGCAGCCTTTGTTGCCGCGTTTAACGAGAACATCATTAACGTGGCGTTGCACGACATTATGGCAGCCTTTTCGGTGGGTGCCACCACGGCACAGTGGCTCGTCTCGGGCTACATGATCGTGACGTCGATTTTTACGGCCATCATGGCCTTCCTGTCCGGCCGTTTCTCGACGCGCAAGCTGCTGTTTTTCGCATGCGGATGCATGGTCGCCGGCGAAGTCCTGTGCCTGGTCGCTCCGTCGTTTAGCGTTTTGCTGCCAAGTCGTATTTTGCAGGCTGCGGGATCGGGCATCTTGTTCCCGCTCATGATGAACGTGGTGCTGTCTTGCGCCCCGCGCGAGAAGCTCGGTCTGTATCTGAGCCTGGGTGGTGCCTGCATTACGCTGGGGCCGGCGTTTGGGCCCGTGATCAGTGGTCTTATGTGCACGTTGTTTGGCTGGAGGGCGGTGTTCGTAGTGCCGCTGGTGGGCGGCATTGTGGTCGCTGTGGCGGGCGTAAAGCTCGTTCAGAATGTCGGAGAGCGCTCGAACACCACGCTTGATATTCTGTCGGTTGTTTTGCTCGCCGCCGGCATTACGGCATTTGTGTATTCCGTAGGCGAGTTCTCGACCAATCTGATTGCCGGCATCGTGGCTCTTTTCGCCGCCATTGTGCTGCTCGGCCTGTTTGCGGCCCGTCAGCTCAAGCTCGAACATCCGGTGCTTAACGTGCGTCCCATGGCGAGCGTTCGCTTTTGGCCTGCGTGCCTGCTTGTGGTGGTGTCGATGATGACGACGTTCTCGATGAGCGTTTTGTTGCCGCTCTATTTTGAGGGCGCATACGGCATGACCGCACTTATTGCGGGCTTGCTCATTTTGCCGGCGATTGCCTGCAACGCCGTGACCTCGATTGTGGGCGGACGCGTGATGGACGCCCGTGGCGCATGGCCGCTGCTGCCGGTCGGCTTTGCCCTGATTGCCGTGGGACAGATTGCAATCTCGATGACGGCGGCAAGCATGAACATCGGCGTTGTCGTGGCACTGACCGTTGTGGTGTATGCCGGAGTCGGTTTGGTGCTGAGCCCCTCGCAAACGGCCGGATTGGAGACGCTGCCTGCCGCTGAACATCCTCACGGAACGGCATTGCTTAACACGTGGAACATGATTGCCGCATCGTTTGGCCCGTCCCTGTTTATCGGCCTGCTCTCGAGTTCTGCAGCGACTGCCGGCGCGGCTGGCGCTGCGACCGACGTTGCCCAGGCGATTGGATTTGCAACTGCCGTGCGCGTGGCAGCCGTGATTGCCGTGGTCGGGTTTGTGGCGTCGCTGGTGTACGCTCGTCGCGAGTCACACATGTCGCATTAATGTGTGCACATAGATTCTGCAGCTAGATTAGATGGCGACACCATAAACTAATGGACGTTTTGCCGAGAGGCATGAATGTTTAAAGCGCAAAGAGTGCGCGACGGGCCCCGCGAATGGGGCGATGATGCCCGAGAGGGCCAAGAAGGAGTCTCATGTCCGAGAACGAAGAGATCATGAACGAGACCGAGAACGAGACCATGACTGCCGAGGTCGAGGCAGTCGAGACCGTGGAGACCGAAGCTGCCGAGGTTGAGGCTGCTGACGAGGTTTCCGCCGAGGAGGAGGCCGAGGTTGCCGAGGCCGCCGTTGATTACGATGACGAAGAGCTGATGGACAAGATGCAGAAGGCCGCCCGCCTGCTGCGTAGCCGTCGCTTTGCTATTTCTAAGGAGGAGGAGGCCAAGGCCGAGCGCATGGCGAACATCGAGCGCGCCATCAAGCTTCTTGACCTCAAGCCCAAGATGGAGCAGAAGGAAATGTCCGACCTGCTGGGCATGCGCCTCCGTGAGCTCGATGGCCTGATGGCCGAGGCCGAGGCTGCCGATCTGGTCGGCCGCATCGACGACGCCGAGGGCGATATGCGCAAGATCGTCGTCTTCGCTGCCGAGGATGCCGCTGAGGGCCTGGTCGAGCTTGCCAACAAGAAGGAGAAGCTCCTGCCCGAGCTTTCTTACGAGGAGGCCACCGAGCTGATGGCCGCTCTCGATAAGGTTATCGCTCCGCTCGTCGCCATGGGCCTGGACGAGGATCGCGGTCCTCGCGGCGGCCGTGACGACCGTGGTGGTCGTGGCGGCGACCGTGGCGGTCGCGGCGGCTTTGGCGGCAACCGTGGTGGCTATGGCGACCGCGGCGGCAACCGTGGCGGCTTTGGCGGCAACCGTGGTAACGACCGCGGCGGTCGCGGTGGCGATCGTGGCGGCCGCAACGGCGGCGGCTTCCGCGGCAACCGCTTCTAGTTGGGTTACGCGGTTTTACCAAACCGCGTAACTAGTTGACGCTGCGCGCCCACCAGAGCGACAACTTGTCATTCAAAGAGGACGGCATGACCAGAAGGTCTATGCCGTCCTCTTTTCATGCCAATTTGTTCGCTCTGGTGGGCGCTCGCTGTCGGTGCCAAAACATCGACATTGCCATGATCCAGACCTGCTAAAAGATAGTCGTTGGGGACGTTCTTGTTTGACTGGTCATTTAAGAACGTCCCCAACGACTACGTAGCATGAGAGTGGATAATCTCCCGGTATGAGCCCATATTCATGCTCAAGGTGGGAGATTATCCACTCTCGTTTCGTTTGTTGATTTCGATGCCTACATTTGTAGGAACAGTTCGTGGAGGCGGGTGTCTTCGTCGAGCTCGGGGTGGAAGGTGACGCCGAGCTGGTTGCCTTGGCGGGCGGCGACGATGCGACCGTCGACTTCGGCTAGGGCCTCAGTGTCGCCGTGCACTTCGACGATGCGGGGCGCGCGGATAAACGTCAGCGGCACTTCACCGTCGATGCCGGCTAGCTGCCCCTTGGTTCGAAAGCTGCCGAGCTGCCTGCCGTAGGCATTGCGCTCGACAAGTACATCCATGGTTGCCAAACGCGGCGTGCCCTTATCGTCATGGGCGGCAAGGTCGTGAGCCAGCAGAATTAGGCCGGCACAGGTGCCCAGGACGGGCATGCCTTCAGAGATACGGGCACGAAGCTCCTCGAGCATGCCCAACTCATCAAGCAGCTTCCCTTGAACGGTAGACTCGCCGCCGGGAAGTACCAGACGGTCAAAGTCCTGCTTTAAATCAGGCGCCTGCCTCAGCTCAATACAGTGTGCGCCAAGCTCGGCTAGTCTTGTCTCGTGCTCGGCAAAAGCGCCTTGGACCGCCAGCACGGCGACCGTTTGGTCTGCATAATCGCTCATGTGCGATCCTTTCTGCTGGATTAGCGCCCGCGCTCCTCCATGATAATCTCGATCTCGTCGGCGTTGATGCCCACCATGGCCTCGCCCAGGTCCTCCGAAAGCTCGGCGATGAGCTTGGCATCGGTGAAGTTTGCCACAGCCTTGACGATGGCGGCGGCGCGCTTGGCGGGGTCGCCGCTCTTAAAGATGCCCGAGCCGACAAAAACGCCCTCGGCGCCCAGCTGCATCATCAGCGCGGCGTCGGCGGGGGTCGCTACGCCGCCGGCGGCAAAGTTCACGACGGGAAGCTTGCCCGTGGCATGGACCTCGCGCACCAGCTCGACCGGAACCTGCAGCTGCTTGGCTGCCTCAAAGAGCTCATCGTCGCGCAGGGCAACAACGTCGCGGATTTGCTTTTGGATCTTGCGCATGTGACGCACGGCCTGAACGACGTCGCCCGTACCCGGCTCACCCTTGGTGCGAATCATCGTGGCGCCTTCGGCAACACGGCGCAGCGCCTCGCCCAGATCACGGGCGCCGCAGACAAACGGCACGTCAAACTGGGTCTTGTCGATGTGATAGACGTCATCGGCAGGGGAGAGAACCTCGGACTCATCGATGTAGTCGATCTCGATGGCCTGCAGGACCTGCGCCTCGACGATGTGACCGATGCGGCACTTGGCCATGACGGGGATGGAGACGGCCTCCTGGATGCCCTTGATCATCTTGGGGTCGCTCATGCGCGAGACGCCGCCTGCGGCACGGATGTCGGCCGGGATGCGCTCGAGGGCCATGACGGCGCAGGCGCCTGCCTCCTCGGCGATGCGTGCCTGCTCGGGCGTGGTAACGTCCATGATGACGCCGCCCTTGAGCATCTGCGCGAGCTCGCGATTGAGTTTGACGCGGTCGGCCTTGCTGTTCTGTTCTGCCATAGTTGCTCCCTTGGTTGGCATGTGCATTGCTTGACGGAACATCCTATCGGGGAGCTGGGTATGACAAAATACTCAGTTTTCGAGATAATTACAAGGTCAGACTAATACCAGATTGAATGACTTAATAAGGTCAGGTGATAGGCTCATGCTTGACTACAATTTGGAAAAACGCGGCGAAGCATCGCTCTATGAGTATGTTTACCAGCAAATTCGAGATGATATCGTAGCTGGACGCATTGTGGCGGGGGAGCATTTGCCGTCTAAGCGCGCCTTTGCCAGTCATCTGGGAATCAGTGTTATTACCATCGAGAATGCATATAGCCAGTTACTCGCTGAGGGCTATATTTGCTCAATACCACGTCGTGGCTACTACGCTTGCGAGCTTCCGGATGCACCGGTTTTGGCTTCGGCTGCGGAGGGCATCGACCGAGATGCCGTCTCTGTGGGCCCCAGCGTGCATGATGTCAACGGACAGGTCGAGCGATTCGATGCGCTTTCTCCTTCTGCTTTGGAGGCGGCGCGGCTTTGGCAAAGCGCGCTACGGGCGACGCTGGCATCCGAAGACGAGCGCGAAATCTTTTCGCCCGCACCGGCGCAGGGCACTGCTCGGCTGCGACGCGCAATTGCTCACCATCTGCACGGGACAAGGGGTATGAATGTCGACCCCAACAACATCGTTATCGGTGCGGGCGCCCAGCTGCTCGATACCATGTTGGTTCAGTTGCTTGGCGCGGACAAGGTGTATGCGGTTGAGGATCCGGGCTATTTGCGTCTGACGCGTATCTATCAGGCTATGGGCTGCAAAGTTCGACATATCCCGTTGGATGATGAGGGCGTGGGCTTGAGCGCTCTGCAGAAAACCGGGACCGATGTACTTCATCTGATGCCGTCCCATCAGTATCCGACCGGCCTTGTGACGAGCATTGCGCGGCGCTATGCGCTTCTGAGCTGGGCCGCCGAGCGACCAGGTCGGTATCTCATCGAAGATGACTTTGATTGTGAGTTTCGCCTTGCCGGGAAGCCGATTCCCGCGCTCGCGTCGATCGATGCCGCCCAGTCGGTTATCTACACCAACACGTTTTCGAAGAGCCTTTCATCGGCGTTGCGTTTGGCGTACATGGTGTTGCCCGATGAGTTAATGGAGCGGTTTAGGCGCAACCTTGGTTTCTACGCCTCGTCGGTGAGCTCTGTTGACCAGGTCGCTTTGGCGCGTTTGCTGGAATCGGGTGATTACGAGCGACATGTGAACCGCGTGCGCGTTCGTGCTCGCGAGGCGCGTGATGGCCTGATGGCGCTTGTGCGGAAGGTATTTCCGGCAGGAGAGGTCTCGATCGAGCATGCAGACGCGGGCCTTTACTGTACCGTTGCCCTGGCCGAGGACAAGGCGGGGGAGAGTTTCGCGAAGGCTCTCGCTGGCGCTCGTATTTCCTATGTCAATATCGCCGATTGCCTGTGGACGGGTGATCGGGCATCGACTAAGAACGCTCCATCTCGCGTCCTCATTCAATACGACGACCTGAGCCCTCAGTCGCTCGTTGTCCTTCAAAAACAGCTGCAATAAGCCCACGAAAAAGGCCCGAACCAATACGGTTCGGGCCTCATCGAGCTTGAGGTTATGTCTCAGGCGGTTGGCTTAGCCGAAGTAGCGCTTGAGCAGACCGGCGAAAGCCTTGCCGTGGCGGGCCTCGTCGCGAGCCATCTCGTGCACGGTGTCGT
>UQSC01000080.1 GCA_900543615.1 uncultured Collinsella sp.
GATCTACACAAGGCTATTCGTCGGCAGCGTCAGATGTGTATAAGAGACAGACGCGGTGGTTGTTGAGGGCTATGGCGAGTTCACCGGCATGAACCGCGACGAGTGCCGCGAGGCCGTCATCAAGTGGTTCGAGGAGCACGACCTGCTCGATCATGTCGAGGACCTCGATCACTCCGTCATGCACTGCTACCGTTGCGACTCCGCCCTGGAGCCGTGGCTGTCCGAGCAGTGGTTCGTCGCCGTCGACAAGCTCAAGGGGCCGGCGCTCGACGCCGTCAACTCCGGCAAGGTCACCTTCCACCCCGCGCGCTGGACGCAGACCTACACCACCTGGATGGAGAACCTCAAGGATTGGTGCATCTCGCGCCAGCTGTGGTGGGGTCACCGCATCCCCGTGTTCTACTGCGAGGACTGCGGCTGGGAGGACGCCCTTACCGAGGACACCGACGTGTGCCCCAAGTGCGGCGGCCATCACGTGCATCAGGACGAGAACGTGCTGGACACCTGGTTCAGCTCGCAGCTGTGGACCTTCGCCACGCAGGGCTGGCCGCAAAAGCCGGAGCTGCTCGAGGGCCATCACCCCACGACGGCGCTCGTCACCGCGCGCGACATCATCGCGCTGTGGGTCGCCCGCATGGTCATGAGCTCGCTGTACTTCCTGGATGAGGTGCCGTTTAAGGACGTCGTCATCTATCCGACGATCCTGGCCAAGGACGGCAGCCGCATGTCCAAGTCCAAGGGCAACGGCGTTGACCCCATGGATCTCATTGGCATGTACGGCGCCGACGCCATGCGCTATAACCTGCTCACGCTGTGCACCAACAACCAGGACGTCAAGTTTGACGCGAACATCGATAAGAAGACCAAGAAGCTTATCGACAGCCCGCGTACCGACCAGGCCAAGTCGTTTGTGACCAAGATCTGGAACGCCAGCCGCTTCCTGCTCATGAACATGGAGGGCTACACGCCCGGCGAGCCCGTCGTTGAGACGCCGGCCGACGCCTGGATGTTCAGCCGCCTGGCCAAGGCCGTCAAGATGGTCACCGAGGGTATTGAGAACTACACCTTTGGCGACATGGCCCGCGGCGTGCAGCAGTTCTTCTGGAACGAGGTCTGCGACTGGTACGTCGAGGTCACCAAGGCCCGCCTGAAGGGCGAGGGCCGTCTGCAGGCTCAGCGCAACCTGATCTTTGTGCTCGATACCTCCATTCGCTTGATGCACCCGCTTATGCCGTTTGTCACCGAGGAGATCTGGGACAACATGCCGGCGAGCGTGCTCGACCTGGACGCCGAGGGCAACGTGAACCGCGCCGAGGCGCTTATGATCGCCAAGTGGCCCGAGCCCGCTGACTACGCCAAGTACGTCGACGAGCCCGCCGAGCGCGCGTTTGAGCTGTGCCGTACCGTCGTGTCTGCCGCTCGCGCTACGCGTTCGCGTTATCGCTTGAGCCCCAAGGCCGAGCTCGACGTGGTCGTGCGCGCCGGTGCCGAGGACATTGAGAAGCTCGAGAGCCTGCGCTCGACCATCGAGCCGCTGGCAAACACCGCTTCGCTGGTCATGGGTACCGACGTCGAGAAGCCGGCCGCGAGCATTGCCGTGGTCGACAGCGGCGTCGAGGTCTTTGTGGTGCTCGAGGGCAAGGTTGACCTTTCGGCCGAGAAGGCGCGCCTTGAGAAGGAGATTGCCGCGGCGCAGAAGGAGCTTGCCGGCTGCGAGAAGACGCTCGCCAACGAGGGCTTTGTGGCCAAGGCCGCGCCCGCGGTGGTCCAGAAGAAGAGGGACCGTGCAGCTGAGCTCAAGGAGATCCTGGCGGCGCTGACTGCTCAGGTTGCTGACTTCTCGTAGGCGGTACTGGGGGACGCGTCCCGACGCTTTGCTCTCCGCTGCGGACAGTCCTGCGCAAGACGGACAGCACATTAAGTGCTGTCCTTTGCGTGCGGAACTTGCGGCGAGCAAAGCATCGGGCCGCTCCTAGTTCGTTTACGTGGTTGTCTGCAACTGGTTAGTTAGGGCTACTGGGTTGTGGTCTTGATTCTGCTGCGAAGCGGTGTTTGGCTGATATTTTGAATGGGAGGGGCTCGTTGTTGATTCGGGCCTCTTTTTATGTTGAGGGGACTTTGGGTTATGGCTAAGCGTTCTGGGTCGTATGTCGTTCCGTTCTCGTTTGAGTTGCTTTCGTTTGATGAGGCTGTGGGGCTGGCTGCTGATACGGGGCGGATTTCTGGGGATGCTGGGCCTCTGCTCGAGACGGTTGTCGATATGCTCGATGAGCTTGGTCGTCCGGACGAGTATTTCGATTGCATTCAGGTTGCCGGTACCAATGGCAAGACTTCGACCACGCGCTTTTCGGCTGCCATTCTTCGCGGCGAGGGGCTCAAGACCGCGCTGTATACGTCGCCGCAGCTGGTGCGCTATCCCGAGCGCATGGAGGTCGATGGGCGCGTTGTGAGCGATGAGGCGTTTGCCCGCGGCGTTTCTGCCGCCGTCGAGGCGGGGCATCGCGTGAATGCTCGTCGTGTGGCGGCGGGGGAGCGCGCCTATACCATCACGCCGTTTGACCTGCTGACGGCTGCCGCGCTTGTCGTGTTTGCTGAGGCCGCGGTGGATGTTGCCGTGCTCGAGGTTGGCATGGGCGGGCGTTGGGACGCCACGAGCGCGACCGATCCCGTCGCCGTTGCCATTACGGGCATCGGGCTCGATCACACACGCATTTTGGGCGACACGCTCGAGGCCATTGCGGGGGAGAAAGCTGCGGTTATCAAACCCGGGCGCTTGGTTGTTTTGGGCGAGGGCACACACGAGGCGAGCGTTCAACGCGTGATGGATGCTCGTTGCCGCGCGTGCGGCATCGTTCCGCTCGTGGTGAGCCACGCCACGACTAAGGTGCCGGCGCATGTAGGCGACACGGTTGAGTTTAGCTGCACCACGCCGCGTGCGATTTATACGTCGAGCATGGTCAAGCCGGCGTATCAGCCGCAGAATGCTGCGTGCGCGATTATGCTGTGCGAGGGGTATCTGGGTCGCGAGCTCGATCATGACAAGCTCGATGCGTCGCTTATGGGCTGCCCCACGCCGGGCCGATTTGATGTGCTGGGGACCGATCCGCTCAAGCTGATCGACGCCTGCCATAACCCACAGAGCTGCGAGAACTTTGTGAACGCGCTGGACGAGATCGATCCGTGCGTGGAGAACCGCCCCACGTTGCTGTGCGCTGCGCTGGCCGACAAGGACGTGGCGGGCATCGTCGACGTGCTGATTCCAGCTTTTCCGCGCGTGGTCGTGACACAGACCGATTCCGATCGCGCCCTGCCGGCAGAGGAGCTCGCCGGCCTCGTTGATGCCGACAAGCTTGCGGGCGTGTATCCGAGCGTACCCGAGGCCCTCGCTGCCTTCGATGCCGCGGGCGAGTCCTTCGTAGCCGCCGGCACCATCACCCTAGCCGGCGAAGTAGCCGGCCTGCTGCGCTAACCCATCCCCTCAGCGGTTGCGGTGAAATGCGGACTGTTTTACAAGCCAGAAGCCTCAAACAGTCCGTATCTCACCGCAACTCAAAAGCAGTCAATTTGGGACAGGGCTATTTTGGCTGCCCTGCGCCCCGAGTTGACTCGCTTGCCACGAAATGGGCTTATCTACTACGTTTTGGCGACTACTCTCGACCACACGGAAAATCGTGAAATCAAAATCGCAGGTAGACGGCTTGCTGGTTTTCAAAAAAAAGACCCGCATGGTCGACCCATGCGGGTTAAACGTAGTAGATGGCCCGTTTTCGTGGCGCGGCGTTAGCGGTATGTGTCAAAGGGGCTGTCCCTTTGACACATTGGTTACTCTAGGCGGACCGGATCGTGGGGGTAAGCGTTGAGAATCTCGACGCCGTTCTCGGTCACCAGGGCCAGGTCCTCGATGCGGACGCCGGTGCGGCCGGGGAGATAGATGCCCGGTTCGATGGAGAACGTCATGCCTGGCTCCACGACCTGCTCATTGACGAGTGAGACGTCGCCCGGCTCGTGGTCCTGCAGGCCAATCGAGTGACCCAGGCGATGCGTAAAGTATTTGCCGTAGCCCGCGTCCTCAATCACGTCGCGCGCGGCACGGTCCAGGTCGCACATGCGCACGCCCGGTGCGATGAGAGCCTCGGCGGCCTCGTTGGCACGGCGCACGATATCGTAGATGCGCGCCGTCTCCTCGTCCGGCTCGCCACAAAAGAACGTGCGCGTCATGTCCGAGCAGTAGTTGCGATGGCGTCCGCCAATGTCGAATAGCACCACGTCACCATGCTTGAGCACGGTATCGTCGGGCTCGTGGTGCGGGTCGCCGGCGTTGGCGCCAAAGCTCACGATCGGCGGAAAGCTAAAGTCCTCGCAGCCGTGCTTGCGGTACAAACCGAGCATCTGATCTGCAATTTCGCGCTCCGTCACGCCCTCGTGGACGAGTTTGATCGCGTCGGCCATCACGGCGTCGTTGACTGCCGAGGACACGCGCATGAGCTCCTGCTCGGCGGCGTCTTTGTAGGTGCGCGCGGCGGTGACGGCAAAGTCGCCCAGGAAAAACTCGCTCGCGGCGTGGCGTTCCATGAGCGGCATCAAAAAGCCGGAACGCATGACAGTGTCGATGCCAAGCGGCTTGGCTGGGTCGATCTCACTCGCGATGGCGTCGGTCACGACATCGGTATCGGTGTGGTAGGCGACGCGGGCATTGTCGTACTCGGGCAGCTGATGCAGGGCGTTGACCAAGATCACGGGCTCGTCATCGCGCGCGAGCAGCACTCCGCAAAAACGCTCGAACATATCTGCATAAAAGCCGGTCAGGTAATAAATCGACCACGGGTCGTTTACAAGCAGCTGTGCGCCGGGGTGCTGAGCCTCGAGTGCATCGAGCACGCGCGCCACACGCTGGTCATCGACATGTGCCATGAAACATCCTTTCGCTAGGGTGCCACCATGGTATCCCCAATGCCAGGGTAGTCAATTTGCGACGGGGCTATTTTAGCTGTGTCCAACATGCAGAATGATCGGGCAAAAGTAGTCATAAGAGGGCCGTTCCAAATGGGCTGGTTTCAAAAGTATGGTGGATTACGGGTCTGGACCTGTATTACTTGACCATGAGAAGAATCGCGAAATTAAAACCGCAGGTAGATGGCTTATCAAAAATCGAAAATTGCCGATATGGATGGGGGTCTCCGAATCAGCCCCGTAATCCGGCATAGTTTTGAAATGGCACTAAAGTAGGAATAAGCTAAATACCAGTCCCAAGGCAAGTTGCGGTGGAATAGTTCCTGGATGCCGGGGTTTGGCGGAAATCAGGAACTATTTCACCGCAATTGAGGAGGGGCGGGGTGGATGGCGGGGTAGCTAAAAGAGGCCCGTCCTAAATTAGCAACTTAGGCTAGGTCGATGTCCATGCTGGCGATGAGGTCGATGCCCGTGTTGAGGAGGTTGGGGAGCACGACGTCGCCCATGCGGATGGGGGCGTTGACGACTAGGTCTCGGATGAGGTTCATGGCTTGGGCGTGGAGTGCCAGCGGGATGGCCTCGGCCGTGCGCACGGGCAGCAGCGCCTCGCCGCCTCCGGATACGGCCACGGTGGTGGTGAGTACGCGCATGGGGCAGGTGAGCTCCTGGTGTGCGAACTTATCACCACGCGGGCATCTGTTGCCGGTCACGGAGCGCACTTCTGCCACGGTGCCGTCTGCGTTACGCTCTACCTCTACGGTCAGAAGGCATTCGGATGGGCAGGTGGTGCAGTTGAACTGCAGCGTCTCGATTGCGTTCGTGCTCATGGCTTTACGCCCCCTCAACAGGGTCAACGGACAGGACAATCTCGCTGGCACCTAGGTCGAGTGCACGCTGAATCACCTTCGCTGGCAGTGGGAAGCTCTCCATGACGCTCGGTTTAAACGGGCGGACCTTGCCTGTAAGCAGTTCCTCGTCGCCCGCCAGAATGCGCACGCGGGCGGCGTTGACCGGTCGGCGCACGCGGAAGTTGAGCTTGGTGAGCGCCGCGGCCGTAATGCGTTCCGGCAGCGCGTAGCCCGCGATGCCGGCAGGGGAGACCGTGAGCTCGCAGTCCGGAACGGCGCCCGCGCCGGTCCCCAGCGCGTACGTCGCCGCAGCTGCGCCTGCCCTCTCGGACTCACACGTCACGTTGTCGGCCAGGTCGTGCACGTGCAGCACGTTGCCGCAGGCAAAGATGCCCGGTACGCCCGTCTGCAGGCTCTGGTCCACCACGGCGCCGCGCGTGCGCTGGTCAAGCTCCACGCCCGCGGCAACCGAAAGCTCGTTCTCGGGAATCAGGCCCACCGAAAGCAGTAACGTGTCGCACGGAACAACGCGCTCAGTCCCCGGAATGGGCGCCAGGTGCTCGTCGACCTGGCTCACCTCGACGGCTTCCACGCGGTCGTGCCCGATCACACGCGTGACGGTGGTGGACAGGTGCAGCGGAATTCCAAAGTCGTCCAGACAGTTCTTCACATTGCGGCGCAGACCGTTGGCGTACGGCATGAGCTCGTACACGCCCTCGACCGAAATCCCCTCGAGCGTGCAGCGGCGCGCCATGATAAGTCCGATGTCGCCCGAGCCCAAAATGACGGCACGCGAGCCGGGCTTGAGGTTTTCGATATTGATGTATCGCTGCGCCAAGCCGGCCGTAAACACGCCGGCGGGGCGGCTGCCGGGGATCTTGATCTCGCTTCGCGTGCGCTCGCGGCAGCCCATGGCAAGGACGACCGCGCGTCCGGTGAGCTGCAGCATGCCGGCACGGCTCATGAGCGTGACGGTGTGGACCGAGGTGTCTTCCGTAGGCTCGCCTGAATCAATCCCAAGCACCATGCTGTTCAGGAACAGTGCAATGTCGGTTGCGTGCACCTGGTCGATAAAGCGCTGCGCGTACTCGGGACCGGTGAGCTCCTGTTTAAAGTGCGACAGGCCAAAGCCGGGGTGGATGCACTGGCGGAGGATTCCGCCCAGATGCTGTTCACGCTCCACGATGGCCACGTGCGCGCCGGCCTTTTGCGCGGCCAGCGCGGCCGCCATGCCTGCAGGCCCGCCGCCGATAACGACCACGTCGAAGGCTTGCGTTTGTACGGCTTCTACGACGCCGCTATCAATTGCGCTCGATCCGAATTCCGCCATCCTAGCGCACCCCCCTTCAGCGGTCCCTCAACCAGCCAAGATCCGGCATCCTCCAACAGCACCTTGCTGGGATCGCAGCCCAACTCGCGCGCTAGGATTGACACCACGCGGCTCTGGCAAAAGCCACTTTGGCACCGACCCATGCCGGCGCGGCAGCGGCGCTTGACGCCCTCGACCGAAACCGCGCCCGGGTGGCGTCGAATCGCGGCAACGATCTCGGCCTCGGGCACCGTCTCGCAGCGGCAGACGATCTGCCCCCACGCGGGATCGGACTCAATGAGCTCCTCCTTGCGCGTCAGCGGTGCGCGGTCAAAGTCGTCCGGTGCGCGGCGAATTGCGTTCCAGTCCGCTCGCTCGCGCAGCTCCACGCCCGCCTCACGCATCACAAGCTCCACACGCTCGGCAATGGCCGGCGCACTCGCCACGCCCGGCGACTGAATGCCCGCCGCCTGGAAAAGCCCTGGCACCATGGCCGACTGTCCAATTAAGAAGTCGTTCGTTCCCTGAATGACCGGACGCCCGCCGGCAAATGCGCGCACCACGCGGCGCGTGTCCAGATCGGGCACCAGCTTTCGTGCACCGGTCAGCAGCGCGTTTACATCGCTCGCATAGGTCTGCGTGTCGCCCGGCTCGCGCACGGCAGCCGTGGCGGTGATCACGGTGTTGCCGTGTACGGTGCCCGTGACGATAACGCCCTTGGACACCGGCGTGGGAACGGGGTAGAGCGGCATGAGCGCACGCGGCTCCTTGTCCAGCACCACGATGTTGCCCTGACGCCAGACCATCTGAAACTCCTCGGCGCCCGCCATATGCGAGATGTCGGCGGCGCCGTTGCCTGCGGCGTTGATCAGGTAGCGGCAGCGCACGTTGCCAGCGGGGGTCGTCAGCGTAAAGCGCGCGTCGTCGCCCGAGCCCGCGACTTCAATCGCTTCCACCGGAGCGGACCGCATAAACGTCACCCCGTTGGCGACGGCGTTCTCCAGCGCGGCGATGGCGACCTCAAACGGATCAACATAGCCGGTCGAGGGGCACCACAGCGCGCAAGCCGCCTGGGCACTCGCACGCGGCTCTAACTCGTGGATGTGGTCGGGTCCGACGATCGACCTGTCTCTTATACACATCTCCGAGCCC
>UQSC01000081.1 GCA_900543615.1 uncultured Collinsella sp.
GCTGGGTATAATCGTCGTATTGCATTGAAATGTGGCGAAAGGAGTGGCAATGTCTAGGTATTGTGCCTCGTGCGGCAAGCTTCTTGCAGATGATGCCAAGTTCTGCACCTCGTGCGGTGCACCCGTTGAGCAAACAGCCGCGAGCGATAGCCAGCCCGCTTTTGAGCAGACCGGCTCCCTCGATACGCCGCAAGCCAAATCGGACGACCCCCTTGTCTATCGTCCCGACCCCGCCGCTGACCCCGCGGCCAACTCCGCGGCGGTCGAAACGACGCAGCGCATGCCCGTCGCGGGCACCTCAACCCAGCAGCGACCGGCCTCTGCATACGCGCCCGATTCGCCACAAGCCCCCACTCCCAAAAAGAGCGCTACCGGGCCGCTTGTCGCCGCTATCGTTGTGCTGGTGGCAATCATCATCGCCCTGGTCATTTTCTTTGTGATCAAGCCCTTCGACAACACTGCCACGCAGACGACCGCCGAGGTTACTAAGCTGCACCACGATGATGACGCTGACGACCTTAAGCCCCTCGACGACCCCAATAGCCTTTTCGATGATGACGATGATAACGAGGACGAAGCCGGCGGCGAGGCAACCCTCTCCGAGAAAAACCTCTACCGCCGCCTGAGCGAATACTACGACCTACTCGAAGATCTCGATAACGAGGTCCGCGCCTGCGCGCAGGTCTTCAACGGCAGCTATCTGGAAGAGGATCGAACCACCCGTCAAAATCTCGCCGACGTCGCCGAGCGCACGGAGGACACCATCGAGCAGTATTACGACATCGTCGAGGACCTGGACGTCCCGACGAACTCTAAGAACTACAGCTCCTGGAAAGACATCATTGCCCTGTATGACGACTTGGATCACCGCATCGACGCGATCTGCGATGCCTGGGAGATCAGCCTGAAATACGCCAAGCCTGCGGACCACAAGAATGAGATCGTGGCGCCGCTGTCGCGCGACAACGTGGCGGGCACCAATGACAATAAGTACCGCCTAGACTTTGAGGAGCGCTATCCCGGCGCCAAACCCGTCGAAGTGAACTAGCGCTTTGTCGTTCCCGAGCCGGCAGTTAGGGACGTTCCTAAACTGCCGGCAGAAAAGGAACGTCCCTAACTGCCGGTCAAAAAAACGAGCGAGGATCGCGGGGTCCTCGCTCGTTTTTTTGGGCAATGTTTCGACTGCGCCGTTACTTGTCGGCGGCTGTTTTCTTGGCAGTCGACTTCTTCGCGGTCGTCTTCTTGGCGGCAGTGGCTTTCTTAGCCGTCGTCTTCTTGGCCGCGGTCGTCTTCTTTGTCGTGCTCGCCTTGGTCGCAGTCTTGCGGCCGCGGGCGGGCTTCTTCTCCTTGGTCGGGCAGTCCATGTTGACGCAGATACGCCATGGACCGCGCGCCGTGTTGACCACCACGATGGGGGCGCCGCACTCGGGACAGGTCTCGCCCGTCGCCTCGAGCTTGCCACGCGCCGGCAGCGGATAGCTCACGCCGCAGTCATCGTAGTTGGTGCAGCGGATAAAGCGCTTGCCGCTCTTCTCGCTCTTGTGTGCAATCAGGTCGCCATGGCGTCCGGCCTCGGCACACACCTTGCACTCGCCCACCTTAAGATCGGGCTCGTAGTTGGTGGGGCACGTGGGGTTCACGCAAATCTCAAAGGCCTTCTGGCGGAACGGCTGGCACTTAATGCGCGGCGCGCCGCACTCGGGGCACACGGCGGCCTCGCCCTCGAGCGGGCTCACCTTGACGCCGCTCGGCACCGGATAGGTCACGTCGCAGTCGGGCCAGCCCATGCAGCCAATGAAGCTGCCACGGGTCTTTGCGCTCGTCTTCATAACCAGGTCCTTGCCGCACTTGGGGCAGGCGCCCACGCGCGCATCAGCCGTGACGGCGTCGCTGATGGCGTCGCCGAGCTCCTGCGTATGCTTGAGCAGCTCGTCGAGCACGCCGGCCAGCAGCGCACGCGAGTGCGTCACGACATGCTCTTCGGTGTCCTCGCCGCGCTCGACGCGAGTCATGTCGCCGTCGAGCTCGCTGGTCATATCGGGGCTCGTGATGCGCGGGGCAAACTGCGTCAGCGCATCGATAATGGCAATACCCAGCTGGCTCGGCTCCACGGGATCATTTTTGAGATAGCGCACGGCATACAGGCGCTCGATGATGCTCGCGCGCGTGGACTTGGTACCCAGGCCGCGCTTCTCCATCTCCTGCACGAGCTTGCCCTGGCTGTAACGCGCGGGCGGCTCAGTCTGCTTAGCCTCGAGCTTAATGTCGAACACGTCGACCGTATCGCCCTGCTCCAGCGGCGGCATCTGCTCGTCGCGTTTAAGGCCGTACGGATAGGCCTCGCGGAAGCCCGGGGTCACGAGCACGTCGCCCGAGGCCACAAACGGCTCGCCGTTGACGTCGAGCTCGAGCTTGGTGTTCTCGATGGTCGCGGGCCCCATGAGCGTCGCCAGGAAGCGGCGGGCGATGAGGTCGTAGAGCTTGCGCTGGCCGCCATCGAGCGTGGACGGATCGCCCTCGCCCGTGGGATAGATAGGCGGGTGGTCGGTGGTCTCAACCTTGCCGCGCGTGGGCTTCATGGGACCGGCGAGCACCTTTTTGCACACGGGCGCCAGCGCCGGGTTGATCTTTGCCAGGTCGCTTACCACGGCGCCCAGATCGAGCGTCGCGGGGTACACGGTGTTATCGACACGCGGGTAGCTGATGAGACCCGCCATGTAGAGGGACTCGGCGATGCGCATCGTACGCGCAGGCGAGATGCCCTCGGCCGCGGCGGCAGCCTGCAGCGAGGTCGTCGCGAACGGCGTGGGCGGCTGCTGCTTACGCGAACGCTTGGTCACCGCGGCAACGGTTGCCGTCGCAACGCCGTCAACATGGCCGTACGCCGTCACGGCAGCATCCTTGTCGGTAAAGCGCGCTGTCTTGTGCGCGATCTTAAAGCGATCGTCCTCGGCGGCACCCTGCGCGGCACCCATGCCGCGAATCTGCCAATAGTCCTCGGGCACAAACGCCATGCGCTCGCGCTCGCGCTCGACCACCAGGGCAAGCGTCGGTGTCTGCACGCGGCCGGCGGAGCGCACGTTGCCAAAGCCGCCAAACTTGGCGAGCGTCAGATAGCGCGTGAGCACCGCGCCCCAGATAAGGTCGATGTGCTGACGGCTCTCGCCGGCGTCGGCCAGGTTCTGGTCGAGCGAGACGAGGTTATCGAAGGCGTGCGTGATCTCGGCCTTGGTAAACGAAGAATACTGGGCACGGGCGACCGGCAAGTCCGGCGCAACCTCGCGCACCTTGTTGAGGGCGTCCGAGCCAATCAGCTCGCCCTCGCGGTCGAAGTCCGTGGCGATGATGACGCTGTCGGACTTCTTAGCCAGATTCTTGAGCGAACGAATGAGCTCCTTCTCGGCCGGCAGCTTAATGACAGGCGCCCAGGTGAGGTAAGGCAGGCTCTCGAGCTTCCAGCCCTTGATGGAAATGCCATCGGCAAGGAACGGCTTGCGCTTGGTGTCGTACGGCGGGCGGGCCAGGCCATCGGGCATATCGGCCGGCAGCATCTCGCCGTCCTCGGTCACCGAATACCAACCCAGCTTTTTATCGAACAGCACGCTGTCGCAAAAATCGGGCGCCAGGATGTGACCGGCAAGGCCGATGGTCACGCACTCCTCGCCCTTCCACTCAAAACGGTAGATGGCGGTGTTGTACACCTTGTCCTTTTTGGGCTTACCCGTGGACAGCCGCTCAGCGATCTGACGCGCGGCGTCGTTTTTCTCTGCGATGATGAGCTTCAAAAGAGGCTCCTATCTCGTGTCTCTGCGGCTACGCCCGCCCGCATGGCGGCCGACTTACGCCCTTGCTTGCTCAATCTGCCCGATGAGCCAATCGCACCAGGCATCCATGCCCTCGCCCTTGCGCGCGCTCACGGCAAACCGCGGCGCCTGCGGATTGAGGTCATCGAGGGTCTTAGTATACCTATCCATGTCAAAATCGAAAGCCGGGGCCACGTCGACCTTGTTGAGCAGCTGCGCGCCGGCGTGTTGGAAGATGCCCGGGTACTTGATGGGCTTGTCGTCGCCCTCGGGCACCGAGAGGATCATGATGGACAGGTTCTCGCCCAGGTCAAAGTCGACTGGGCAGACCAGGTTACCCACGTTTTCGATAAAGATGACGTCGATGTTTTCCAAACCCACAGCTTGGTCGAACGCGTCAACGGCCTCCATGATCATGTTGCCCTCGAGATGGCACAGGCCGCCCGTGTTGATCTGGATGGCGGGCATGTCGGCTTCCTTCATGGTAATGGCGTCGACGTCCGAGGCGATATCGCCCTCGATGACGGCGCAACGCAGGCCCGCCTTGTCGCGCAGGCGCTCGTTGGTGCCCAAAATCGTGGTGGTCTTGCCCGAACCGGGGCTCGACAAGACGTTGATCACATAGGTGTTTGTCTCTTTAAATCGCTGACGCAGCTGATCTGCCAGGCGCTCGTTGCGCGACAGGATCGGCGACGCGATATCAATCGTTTTCTCGGCCATACTTAGCGCTCCTTACTTTGGCCCCTTTATACCCCATCGCTAGATGGCTAGCGGGCCAATCGTCGGGGGTTTCGATTTCGATACTTGCGATATCGAGCTCACGGCCGTGCAGAAGACGTACGTTGGCGCCGCCACACTGAGGGCAGCGACAATGAAAGCGGTCGTGGTCGAAGACCTCGCCGCAGTCCAAGCATTCACTTTGCGGATGAATCTCCTCCACGGCAAGCTCGCAGCCGCGCGTGAGCGGGTCCTCGTCGCGAAACGTCTCCCACGCAAAGTCGAGCGCCTCGCGCACGACCTCGGTCATATCCCCGATACGCAGCGTTACCAAAACGGCGCGCGAGGCCCCCGCCCCACGCGCCGCGCGAATCACTGTATCGAGTATGCCGTTGACAATGCCAACCTCGTGCATACCGATTTACTCCTCGTCGTCCTCGTCGTCCGAGAACAGGTCCAGACGGCTCACAAACAAGCCCTCCTTGCCCTCGCGCGCGGTAATGACCACGCGAGCGATGGCGAGCGAAATCTCGTAGAGCGAGAGCAGGGCGCCATACATGAGGCCCAGCGTAACGGGCGAGCCGTCGGGCGTAATCACAGCCGAACCCACGAGCAGGCCTACATACACGTAGCGCCAGGCGCTGCGGAAGGCCGCATAGGACACGATGTGAAAGACGGACAGGTAGAAGATGATGAGCGGCAGCTCAAACGCCACGCCAAAGCCGATCATAAAGAGCAGCTCCATGTTGACGTAGTTCTCCAGATCGGGCAGCGCCGTAGCGACGGCAGAGGTCTCGCCGATGAGCCACTCAAAGCCCGCAGGGATGATGATGAAATAGCAGAAAATGGCGCCCAGGAAGAACAACACCGTCGAGGCGAGCACCGTGGGCACGACCCACTTGCGCTCGTTGGGGCGAAGCGCCGGCAGGAAAAACGCCAAAATCTGCCAGATAATCATAGGCGTGCACATGACGACAGCCATCTTGATGGCCAGCGAAAAGCGCAGGCCAAAGCCGCCGAGCGTGGTGGTGATGTAGAACTTACCGTCCGGCACAAAGGAGCGGATGGGATCTTCCAGGATGTCGAGCACTACAGGCGTGGCGAAATACAGCACGATAGCAGCGGCAAACACCGACACGACCACGATGGTCAGGCGGCGACGGAGTTCTCCCAGGTGATCGAAAAGCGGCATTCGCGCAGGTCCGATAGGCATTACTCATCGCCTCCCTTCGAGGCATCGGCGGCAGCGGCGTCGTCCTCAGCCTCGAGCTCACGAGCGAGCTGGTCGACAACGGCCTTGCGCTTGCGGGGACGACGGGCGTACAGGTCAGCCGTCGTGGGCTCCGCCGGCTCGGGCTCCGGCTCTGCAGCGAGCTCGGGCTCGACAGCGGCTGTGGCCTCGGACTCGGCACCTGCGGGCTCGACGCCCTCGGTCGCAGGCTCCTCGGCAGCGCCCTCGCCCTCAGCAGCACCCTCGCTTGCGGCCTTCTCGGCAGCAAGACGGGCGCGACGCTCGGCAAAGGTCTCCTTCTTTGCGGGCGCTGCCGTCTCGGCGGCATCCTCGTCCGCATCGGAATCGTCATCGACGGCAGTCTTCTTGGGCTTGACCGGTGCCGAAGCGGCCTCACTTACCGGATCGATAATCTCGGACTGAACAACGGCCGTCATCTTTTCCTGCGTCTCGCGGAACTGACGGATGGCACGGCCGATCGTGCGGCCCATCTGCGGGAGCTTATCCGGGCCAAACAGCAAAAAGCCGAAGACCACGATGATCGCGAGCTCACCCTCTCCAATACCAAACACACATACCTCCAAGGCTCGATGTGAGTCGAGCCCGCACCGCGCCATTCGGCCGGAACTCGTCTATTCATTCGGTCAAGTATAGCGCCCGGACGCCAAAACGTCCGAGCGCATCACAAACATATGCCAAACGGCACGCCCTTTTGGGGGCAAAGATTATGCAGCGGTGATCGAAATCTCTTGGTCGACACCCAACAGCTGAACCACGCGCATCACCGGAGGCTGCACATTGGTGCAGCTAAAGCGCTTACCGTGGTCGACCGCGTGGTGCGCGGCGCCCACAAGCACGCCAATGCCCGTCGAATCGATGTAGCTCACCTGGGCAAAATCGAGCTCAACGGCCTCAGTGGGCTGCTCGAGCGCCAGGTCGATGGCATTACGCAGGCTATCGGCGTTAGAGATATCGATCTCGCCGGTGACCTTAATGGTGTAGAGCTCTGGCGTGGGGTTGGTGGAAATACCCAAATCCATGTATACGCTCCTTTACGTATCGAAAGTGCGGATAGTACTGGGCCGGACTTGCGGGGCCATACGCGCTAGGCGCGCTCGGCACGCGCAAGCTCGGCAGTGACGAGCTTGACGGCCAGCACCAGCACATCGAGCGCGGCCTCCAGGTCCTCGACCGTGGGATAGCTCGGCGCGATGCGGATGTTGGTGTCGCGCGGGTCCTTGCCATAGGGCCAGGTAGCACCGGCCGGCGTGAGCTTGACGCCCAGGTCGGCGCAAAGCGCGGCGACCTTCTGGGCCGAGCCCTCGGGACCATCGAAGCTCACAAAGTAGCCGCCGCGGGGGTGCGTCCAGGTGGCACAGCCCGTGTCGCCCAAGCCCTCGGTGAGCTTGCGCTCGACGGCCTCAAAGCGCGGGCGCAGGAACTCGGCATGCTTTTTCATGTGCTCCTTGACCGCCTCGATGGTGGGAAGGAAGCGCACGTGACGCAGCTGGTTGAGCTTGTCGGCGCTGATGAGGCCGGCCTTCAGGCGCTTGGAGAACTCGGCGATAACCGCGGGGCTCGCACCGATAAAGCCGATGCCGGCGCCCGGGAAGGTGATCTTGGACGTCGAGGCGAATGCCACCACGCGATCCTCGGTGCCCGCCGCGCGAGCGAGGTCAAAGATGTTGGCGAGCTCGTCGGTCTCGTCGTACAGGTCGTGCACGCAGTAGGCGTTGTCCCAGAAGATGCGGAAATCGGGCGCGGCCGTGGGCATCTCGACCAGGCGGCGCACAGTGTCCTCGCTAAAGGTGATGCCCGTGGGGTTGGAATACTTGGGCACGCACCAGATACCCTTGATGGAATCGTCGGCGGCAACCAGGCGCTCGATCTCGTCCATGTCGGGGCCGTTGTCGGTCATCGCGACGGGGACGTTCTCGATGCCCAAGTCGGCGGTGATGCCAAAGTGGCGATCGTAGCCGGGAACAGGGCACAGGAACTTGACCTTCTTGCCGTCGTGCGCGGCCTCGTAGGCGTCCCAGGGCTCGCTGCCGCACGAGCCACAGCGCCAGAACATGCCGGCAATGTCATGCTCGATCAAAAGGCTCGACGAACCCAGCACGAGCGTCTGCTCGGCGGGGCAGCCCAGGAACTCCCCCGCTAGCTTGCGTGCCGAGGGAATGCCCTCAAAGCAGCCGTAGTTGGAACAATCGACGTTGCCGTCGTGCAGATCGGCGTCGGCATTGAGGATATCGAGCATGGGGCGCGAGATGTCCACCTGGGAGGGCGACGGCTTGCCGCGGGCCATATCGAGCGCCAGGCCCTTGGCCTTGACCTCGGCGACCTCGGTTTTGAGCGCCTCGATGGCGGCATCGAGTTCGGTGGTTTCCATCTTCTGGTAGATCTGTCTCTTATACACATCTCCGAGCCCACGAGACCGAG
>UQSC01000082.1 GCA_900543615.1 uncultured Collinsella sp.
ATCTACACAAGGCTATTCGTCGGCAGCGTCAGATGTGTATAAGAGACAGGACGAGACCCCGCGCGTTGAACGCGTATCCATCGACGAAGCCTTTATCGATATCACACCGGGTCGCTTTGCGCCCGAAGACCCGCTGCTGGTTGCGCAGCGCATCAGCGATCGCGTGGCAGCGCTGGGGGTGACCTGCTCCATTGGCGTGGGCTGCAACAAGACGGTCGCAAAAATCGCAAGCGAGCGGGACAAGCCGTTTGGGCTGACCATCGTGCGCCCTGGAACCGAGCAGCGCTTTTTGGCCGCGCTGCCGGTATCTGCCATGAGCGGCATCGGACGCTCGGCCGAGGAACGGCTGCGCCGCATGCGCATCTACACGCTTGGCGAGCTGTCACGCGCACCGGAATCCACCTTGGCCTCTATTTTTGGCGTCAACGGCGAACGCATGCGCCAACGTGCGCTGGGGCTCGAAATCTCCGAAGTCACAAGTCTCGATGAAGAGCGCGAGGTCAAGTCGGTCAGCAATGAACGCACCTTTGCGAAAGATTTGACTGAGCGCGGGGACATCGAAGCGGCGATTGCGCTGTTGGGAGAGTCAGTGGGACGCCGTCTGCGCCGTCAGGGACTGACGGGTGCCACGGTGACGCTCAAGCTTAAGTATTCGTATGGCAGCGGGCGTACGGCACAGCGCCGGCTGACGCATCCGACCGACGATGAGAACATCTTTGTAGCGGTGGCGCTCGAGCTGCTCGACAACATCTGGCAGGAAGGCATGCATGTGCGCCTGGCGGGCATCGGCATGAGCGACTTCGACCATCAGGGCGGCATCCAGACCGACCTGTTCTGCGAAGTCGACGACCGCGGAGCCCAATCCAGCGACCGTCGCGACCTCTCGGTCGCCATCGACGCCGTCCGAGACAAATTCGGCGACACCGCCCTATCCTTCGGCCGCCAATCCCGCTTCAACGATTAACCGCCTTTGGACAAAAAGAAAGCCGGGCAGGTGCGGAAAACCGCACCTGCCCGGCGATATGCGTGAGGGTAGCTAAACTCCGTCTCAAATGAGCTACTAGAGGAGGTTGAGGGGGAGCTGGGGGGCGTCGCCCCAGAGCTTCTCGAGGCGGTAGAAGTCGCGGGCTTCGGGAGTGAAGACGTGGACGACAACCGAACCATAGTCCATGAGCATCCAGGTCTTCTGCTCGCGGCCCTCGATAGAGAACGGATGCTCGCCGCAAGCCTCGGCGACCTTCTCCTCGATCTCGTCGACGATAGAATTGACCTGGCGGTTGTTGGTACCGGTGGCAAGCACAAAGTAGTCGCATACGTCGGAAAGCTCGGTCAGGTCGAGCACCTGAACGTCCTCGCCCTTCTTGTCGTAGGCGGCCTGCGCGGCGGCGCGGGCGACATCCTCGGCAGCGACACCGCTCGCGGACAGCGAGGCGGCAGTGCGGTCGGACGTGGCAACGAAACTCTTGTGCTCCACACCTTCAAGAATCTGCTCGTCGGTCATGGTCTCGTCGGCCATGGAATACCTCTTTCTAGACAGCCCGAGCTAGCGCAGCTGGGCGTAATGGTTGTAAATCGTAATAGCTGTGGGATAAAGATAGCGCCCGGACTGGATCACATAGACCAAACCCTGCGCAAAACAGGAGAAGAACAACTCATCGAGCGTCGACTCCCCCACCATCTTGCGCAGCGCATGGGCATAATCGCCGTGGCGGTTGGGTTCGATGGCATCAGCCACAAAGACCACCATATCGAGCGGCGTCATGTCGCAAGCGCCCACGGTGTGACGGTCGACAGCCTGAAAGACCGCCGGCGACAGCTCGGGAAAAAGCTGCGGAAGCTCATAGGCGGCAACAGGGCCATGCAAAAGCGGCGTCGCGGCGGAAGGAGAGCCGGCAATCTTAATGCCGTAATGCAGAGCGCGCGTGACCAGCTCGTCGTCGGAGAGCACTTTGTCCCAGTCATGGATCAGGCCGGCGGCAGCGGCATCAAAGCGGTCAACGCCGTAGACCTCGGCTAGATGAAGTGCGGTCTCGGCAACACCCAGCGAATGCACATAGCGCTTGCGCTTATCCTTCATGCGAACATCGAGCAACTCTTGAATGCGCTTGAGCAGCGCGCGCTCATCGCCCTCAAACTGATCCTCTACCGACAACGTAGACCCCCATCACTCAAAATCTTCTTGGCCCAAATCGGCATATAGCCTGCGTTTGCGAATGTAGCCGAGCACGGACTCGCTCGTAAGATAGCGCACGCTCATGCCGCGGGCAACTCGCTTACGAATGTTCGTCGAGCTGATCGCCAGCGCCGGAATCTGAATATAGCGCACGTCGAACGGCAGCCCCGACTCTTTGATTCGGGCACGCGCCGTATCGATATCAAAGCCCGGTCGTGTCGCCGCAATAAAGGTAGCAAGCTCAGCGATTCGTTCGGCATCATGCCAGGTCACAATATCGATAATCGCGTCGGCGCCCGTAATAAAGTAGAGCTTTACCTGCGGCGGGTAAAAGTCGCGAAGGGCATGAAGCGTATCGGCCGTATAGGTTACACCCGGACGGTCAATCTCGAACCGGCTCGCCAAAAAGGCCGGGTTCGCAGCGGTGGCGAGGACCGTCATGGCATAACGGTCCTCGGCAGGCGTCACCGGCTTGTCAAGCTTAAAGGCAGGCGTGCCCGCCGGCATAAAGAGCACGGCATCCAAGTCGAGGGACTCACGCGCCTGCTCAGCGGTCACCAGGTGCCCGTAATGGATGGGATCAAAGGTGCCGCCCATAATGCCGAGCCTAAACTCCTGCCCGTCCTCTAGAGGAAGCTCGGGCAGACCGATTCCACCGCGCAGCGACATGGCTTACTCGCCCTCCGAGGTCTCGGCATCGTCCTCGGCATCCGCCGCATCGACAACCTCGACGCCCTCATCCGCAGCATCGGCCACGTCAATGGCCTCGACGGCAACGTCCTCGCCAGCGTCCTCGAGCTCTTCGTACTCCGAGAAGTCCTCGGCGCCCTCAAAGTCAAAGGCGCGCTGGCAAATGCGGACCTCGTCGCCCGCACGACAACCGGCCTTCTCGAGCGCATCGTCAACACCCATACGCGCAAACTTATGCTGCAGGTAAATGACGGCTTCCTCGTTTTCCCAGTCGGTCTGGATGACCATGCGCTCGATGGCACGACCGACCACGCGGAAGGCACCGGGCTCTTCCTGGACAATGCGGAAACGCTTCTCGCGCTGCAGGCGGCGACGCTCCCACTCTTCGTCGCGCAGATCGACCGGCTCATCAGAGACCGCCAGCTCGGCGCGAAGCTTAGCCACCTGCTCGCCCACGGCAAGCATCAGCGTGTTGAGGCCGGCGCCCGTAACAGCAGACACGGCAAAGAACATATGGCCATCGTCGAGCGCCGCACGCTTAAGGTCGGCAATCTTGTCGGCCGTGCCCGGCGCATCGCACTTGTTGGCAACGACGATCTGCGGACGCTCCGAAAGCTCGGCGCCATACTGCTCGAGCTCGCGGTTGATGATGTGGTAATCCTCGACCGGATCGCGATCCTCAAAACCACCCGTCATGTCGACGACGTGCATAATCAGGGCCGTACGCTCAATGTGGCGCAGGAACTGGTGACCCAGGCCCTTGCCCTCGCTCGCGCCCTCGATGAGACCGGGGACGTCGGCAACGACGTAAGAATATTCGCCGGCACGCACCATGCCGAGGTTCGGCACGAGCGTAGTAAACGGGTAGTCAGCAATCTTGGGACGGGCGGCACTCATGCGCGCGATGAGCGATGACTTACCCACGGAGGGAAAGCCCACGAGCGCGGCATCGGCCATAAGCTTCATCTCGAGCTCGATCCAGTGCTCCTCGGCCGGCTCGCCCAGCTGGGCAAAGGCCGGAGCGCGACGCACCGACGTCACAAAGTGTGTGTTGCCCAGACCGCCAGCACCGCCGGGCGCCACGACGACGCGCTCGCCGTCGTGCACCAGGTCGGCAATCTCGAACATCGGGGTCTGCGTCTCGGGATCGAGCTCGCGCACCACGGTACCCATAGGGACCTTGAGAATCAGGTCCTCGCCGCTCTTGCCGTTACGGCGGGCACCCTGCCCGTGCGTGCCGCGCTCGGCGCGGAAGTGATGCTTAAAGCGGTAATCGATCAGCGAAGACAGCTGAGCATCGGCCTGGATGACGACATTGCCGCCACGACCGCCGTCGCCGCCATCGGGGCCGCCCTTGGGGACAAATGCCTCGCGCCTAAACGACATGCATCCGGCTCCGCCGTCGCCGCCGCACACGTTAATGCGGCTGATATCGGTGAACTGTGACAACAGAATCGCCTCCTACAAAAAGAGGGAGACCCTTGAATCCTAAAACTCAAGTGCCTCCCACATATGTGCTCTATGAAGGGTGAATTACGCGTTCGCGAGCGGGCGTACGCTGACCCTGTGCTTGATACCCTTGTGGAACTCAACGGTACCGTCGACCAGCGCGAACAGCGTGTCGTCCTTACCACGGCCAACGTTCTCACCCGGGTGGATGTGCGTGCCGTGCTGACGGACGAGAATCGTGCCCGTGGTTACCGTCTGGCCGGCATAGCGCTTCGTGCCAAGGCGCTGACCGCGGGAGTCACGGCCATTACGGGAGGAACCGAGTCCTTTTTTGTGTGCCATTGTGTATACCTACTCTTTCGTTACGAGTGTAATCTACTCGGCGACGGGAGCCTCGGCAACAGCCTCAGCCTCTGCCTTGACAGCCTTCTTGGCGCGGGAGGTAGCCTGAACCTTCACGATCTTCAGCTTGGTGAGCTGCTGACGGTGACCCTTCAGACGACGATAGCGCTTACGCTTGTGGAACTTGAAGACCAGCTGCTTCTCGCCCTTGAACTGCTCAACGATCTGAGCGGTAACCTTGGCCTTGGCCAGCTTGTCGGGATCGGTGACGATCTTCTTACCATCGTTGAGGAAGATAACCGGCAGGGTGACCTTGTCGCCCTCATTGCCCTCGATCTTCTCGACGGTGATGACATCGTCGGTGGCGACCTTGTACTGCTTGCCGCCCGTGTTAACGATTGCGTACATGTTTACTTGCCCTTCATGCATCAGTTAGTGCAACAGCCGAATATAGTAGCAGGCGAAAATACCCCCGTCAACGAGTATGTGGAGCAAATCCACAAGTTCGCACAGGTATGGGGCTGACGAGTCGGCCCTCGTCGTCCTCGCATGCTTGATTCTGACGCTCGACATCGTAGGAGCAGATGGTCACGAGGTCTTGCATACCGGTGGAAACAATAGGTGCATCCACGCCCGGGGTCAAGCCCTGCAACAAAACATCAGCCGCAGAAAGCAAAATTTCCGGACGCATGGACCCCTCGTTGTCGGCGTGGGTGTCGAGCATGAGCACCAAATGGTCCGGACGCTCCCCCGCCGTGAGCTCATAGCCCACCAGAGTGTGGTCAAGGTCAAGGCGCTTGTTCTTCTTACCGCGCGCGTAGTCGATGCCATGACCTGCACGCAACGTGTCGATTGCGGCGCGCACCTCATCGGCGCTCACGGGTGCCTCGGGGTCCAGGTGCAGGTCGATGCGGTACGACAGGCGCGTGAGCTGAGCCGTAAGCGCCGGCGTGCGCACGTCGATGTAGGCGGCCTCGATGGGCGCCAAATCGGCCGGAGACGCCGCGGCCAGGCGCCCAAAGGCCTCGTCGAGCGTGACGAACTCGGTCATAAACAGGTCATACCACTCGCAGGTCGACGACGTGCCGACGGGCAGCGCCGAGGAGAATCCCACGCGCATGTGCGGAGAGAAGCCCTGCGTGACGGCATAGGGCAGGCCCGCGCGGCGCACGATGCGCTCGATGGTATGAATCAGTTCCAGATGGCCCAGGTACTTAAGGCGATCACGCTTGCCGTAGCGAACGCGCAGCCTAAAGAGCGTGAGATTGTCGGTCAAGCGCTCACTCATGCCCGATCACCCACCAATACGTTCTTGGCATGGAGCGTGGGGCAGATTCCGCAGCCGGTGCACGACGTGCGGGTGCAGTCGGGAGTCGTGACGCCCTCGAGCGAGCGACGGTACTCGCGCTCGAGAAAGCCGCGTGTGCAGCCGGGGCTCACGTGCTCCCACGGCAGGCGCCAGTCCAGCTCGTAGGGCAGGTGCACGAGCTCATTGAGGTCGATGCCGTTTTTGGCAGCAGCCTCCTTCCAGTTATCGAGCGAGAAATGCTCTACCCAGGCGTCAAAGCGAGAGCCCGAGCGCCAAGCATCGATGATGACGGGCGTCATGTCACGACCGGCGCGGGACAGCGCGGCCTCGATGAGCGAGGTCTCGGCATCGTGGTAATGAACGCGGACGGCACGGTTGCGAACGCTCGTGATAAGCAGCTTCTGACGACGCTTGACGTCGTCGTAGTCGAGCTGCGGGCACCACTGGAACGGCGTGGCAGCCTTGGGGATAAAGACCGAAACCGAGATCGACACCGAAATCGAGCCGCGACGAGCCTTGGGCACCACGGAACGACCGAGCTCCAGCACGTGATCGGCCAGATTGGCGATGGCCACGATGTCCTCATCGCGCTCGCCGGGAAGGCCCATCATAAAGTAGAGCTTCATGCGGTTCCAACCGGCCTCGAAGGCCGCCTTGGCCGCACGGTCCAGGTCCTCCTCGGTCACGTTCTTGTTAATGATGTCGCGCATGCGCTGGCTGCCGGCCTCGGGCGCGAACGTCAGGCCACCTTTCTTTTCGCCGGCGACCGACTCGGCCATATCCACGCCAAACGAATCCAGGCGCTGCGACGGAATAGACACGCGAATACCCGTATCCTCCAGGCGACGGTTGAGCCTGCCGAGCACGTCGCGAATGCAGGAGTGGTCGGTCGTGGAGAGCGAGGTCAGCGACACCTCGTCATAGCCGGTCTTTTCCAGACCCTGAATCACCGACGAGACGATCTGGTCGGCCGAGCGCTCGCGCACCGGGCGATACGTCATGCCGGCCTGGCAAAAACGGCAGCCGCGGGCGCAGCCGCGCAGGATCTCGATAGACAGGCGGTCGTGAACCAGCTGCGCATAGGGCACGCACGACTGCGACAGCGGATTCGTGGCGCCGAAATCCTCGACGACGCGCTTGTAGACCACGGTCGGCGCATCCTTGCCTTCACGCGGCACGGTGTAGCCATGCGGCGAGCAGGGCTCGTCGTGACGAACCTCATAGAGCGACGGCACATAGTTGCCGGCAATGGATGCAAGCTGCTCGACAATCTGCGCGCGCGGGACCCCTTCGTCACGCAGGCGGCGATGCAGCTGGCAGGTCTCGAGCAGCGATTCCTCGCCCTCACCGATGAGGATGGCATCGAAGAAGGCCGCGTACGGCTCGGGGTTGTACACCGAGGGGCCGCCGGCGATGATAATGGGGTCGTCCTCGGTGCGGTCAGCCGCTAACAGCGGAATACCAGCGAGGTCGAGTGCCTCGAGGAAGTTCGTTACCGCCATCTCGTGCGGCACATGCAGACCGACGATATCAAACGAAGCGACCGGCGCTGCACCCTCGAGCGAGAGCAGCGGAATGCCTGCCTCGCGCATAGCGTCACCCATATCGGGCCACGGCACATAGCCGCGCTCGCAGGAGATGCCCTCGGCCTGGTTAAGGATGTTGTAGAGGATGGCGATGCCCTGGTTGGGCAGACCAACCTCGTACACATCCGGGTAGATCAGGCAGCAACGGTAGTCGGCATCGGCCTTGGAAAGCGTGCCCCACTCGTGATCGATATAGCGACTCGGCTTCTCGACCTTGGCGAGCAACGGCTCAATTAAATGAAAACAATCTTGGTACGGAACGCGCAACGGAAAACCCCTAAGCAGCGAGATCGGATGCGTCTTGGTAGGACGCCATAGGACGGGTAGCGCCCGCGACCGTGGTCACCAGATTGCGAACGCGGGAGAACGTGGCAGTGACCACCTCGTTGGCACGGCTGTAGTCGACATCGCGCTCGTAGAGCGAAACGAGCGCACGGCCCATGCCATAGGTGCCCGCGGCAGCAGTGAGCGCCTTGACGGCAAACCCAATATGCGGCGTCTGCTTGACGAGCGCGCGGGTGACCGCGCGGATCACCAACTGTCTCTTATACACATCTGACGCTGCCGACGAATAGCCTTGTGTAG
>UQSC01000083.1 GCA_900543615.1 uncultured Collinsella sp.
TTCGTCGGCAGCGTCAGATGTGTATAAGAGACAGTCGCTGGGCTACAAGCACGTCGACGTCGTGTTCCAGCCGCATCGCTATTCGCGCCTGCAGGCCCTGTGCGACGACTTTGCCGATGCATTTGCCAATGCCGATAAACTGCTGCTGATTGATGTGTTCTCGGCTGGCGAGATGCCCATTCCGGGTGTCACCTCTAAGATGCTCGCCGATACCGTGCGCGCCAAGCATCCTGGCAAGGAGGTCGTGTACTGCTCCAGCCGTCTTGAGCTCAATCAGGAGCTCGAGCAGATGGTGGGCGAGGGCGACTTGCTGCTCACAATGGGTGCCGGTGACGTTACGACCGTCGGTCCCGAGTTTATCGAGTATCTGACTGCCAAGAAAGACGCTTAAGTCTAATGGGTCTGTTTAACGCCGTCATGGCGCTCTCGGGCATGATCGACACGGATGTGATCGAGGACGAGCGCCTTGCGCGTCATACGAGCTATCGTATCGGCGGCAAGGCCGACCTCTTTGTGACGTGCCATAGCTATCATGCCCTCCGCCGCGCCGTGGCGGTGCTCGATCGCGAGCAGGTGCCGTGGGTCATCATCGGCAAGGGCTCCAATCTGCTGGTTGCCGATGGCGGTTATCGCGGTGCCGTCATTTCGCTCGGACGTGAGTTTCAGCGCACGGTTGTTGCCGATGACGGTTGTACGCTGACGGTCGGTGCGGGCGTGATGTTTGCGCGCCTGGTCAACGATGCCCTGTCGCGTAGCCTCTCGGGCCTTGAGTTTGCCGTTGGCATCCCTGGCTCGGTCGGCGGTGCGATATCTATGAATGCTGGCACACGGACCGAGTGGATTGGCTCGCTGGTCGAGGATGTCGTAACGTTTGACCCGGCATCCGGTATCAAGCATTATGCGGGGTCCGAGATCACTTGGGGCTACCGCGAATGTAGCCTTCCCCGCAATGAGATCATCCTCGAGTGCGTGCTCAAGCTTAAACCGGCGCCCAAGGCCGACATTCGCGAGCGCATGGAGCGGTACCTGACGAGGCGCAAGCGTACACAGCCCATGGGTCGCGCATCCTGCGGGTCGGTCTTTCGCAACCCGCCCGATGCGAGCGTGGGCAAGCTTATCGAGGATTGTGGATTAAAGGGTTTTTCGATTGGCGGCGCGGAAGTTTCGCCCGTTCACGCTAATTTTATCGTTAATAACGGAACTGCCTCGGCCGATGACGTTGCCGCGGTTATCAGACATGTGCACGGAAAGGTGAGGGAGGCGTATGGCATCGAGCTCAGACCGGAAGTTAAATTCCTCGGCTTCTAGAGCATCGAAACCCACCTTCCGCCGCGCCGGAGGGCGTTCCGGCGCGCCTGCCAAACCTCAACGCAATACCGTCGCGCACTCTAAGTCTGTCGGGCATGCTCGACAGACCAGTCGTCCGGTTGTCGGCTCGCAGCTCGGTAATCGTCCGGCCGCAAAAAAGTCCTCGCGTCCCTCGGTGACGTCAAAGCCTGTTATGGGCGCCAAACCTGCCCGTCCCATGGCAACTCCTAAGCCCTCGACGGGAACTAAGGCGGCGCGTCCGGGTCGCACGCTGGGCGCATCGAAACCGCGCTCGCTGACATCGGTGCCGGCTACCGCCAAGAAGCCTTCGGGTAAAAAAGGCGTCAACCCGTTGTCTTCACTTGGGGCGATGGCAAATAAAACGTCAGACGCCGCTTCTCTCGTTACAGGCAAAGGCAAAATCGTGGGCGGCGTTCTGGCCGTCTTGGCCGTGCTCGTCGTCGTTGCCGTCGTGGTGATCAACTCTGGATTGTTTACCGCCACTGATATTCAGATTCAAGGCAGCGAGCATGTGACGAAGCACGATGCTATCCAGCTGATCGATTTGCCCGAGGGAACGTCGCTTTTTAACGTCGATCCCGACCAGATTACCGAGGACCTCAAGCAGAACCCGTGGGTGTCGGGCGTGGATGTCCAGCGTCAGTTCCCGCATACGCTCATCATTACGCCGATGGAGCGCAAGGTCATCGCAATTGCCTATATCAGCTCCGATGACCTTGCCTGGGCCATCGGGGATGATGACACCTGGATCGCCCCGCTGTCGACGTCGGTCGAAGTGGATGACCAGGGCAACGTCATCACGACGGGGCAGGGCTCAAATACCCTGACCGGCATTGATGCCGCGCTGGCGCTCGCTAAGCACTATGGCGCGGTGTTGTTGACCGATGTCTCGGCGGATGTCGCTCCGGTTTCCGGCCAGGCGGTGAGCTCCAAGGCCGTTAAGGCTGGCTTGGATTATGTGCGTGGTTTTTCGAGCGAGTTCTTGGGACAAGTCAAGGATATTTCCACGCCTTCGGTCGAAGCCATCTCGGCAAACCTCAATAACGGCATTGAGGTGTCGCTGGGTGATTCGAACGATATCGTCAAGAAGGAGCGCGTAGTCACCAAGCTGCTTTCGCAGGTAGAGGGCGTAACGTATATCAATGTGCGCTCTCCGGGTAACTATACATTTAGGAACGCTCCGACCTCGTAGCGCTGGTTGATGCTTTGTTGAGGGGTCATACCACGCCGTTTATCTGGTTTGTTTGGTTTTCACGGTCAATTATTTGACTGATACGTTCATAATGTGCAACCATAATACGGTTTACCTTTGCATTTACTTTCAACCTGAAGGTTAATGTGCGCGGGGTCGACCCATGCTATGGCTATAACCTTTGTTCGGAGGACCGACATGCACGAGACAGAGATCAACAACTACCTTGCCGTCATTAAGGTGGTCGGCGTCGGCGGCGGCGGTACCAACGCGGTCAATCGAATGATCGAAGAGGGCATCCGCGGCGTCGAGTTTGTTGCCATCAACACCGATGCTCAGGCACTCGCGATCTCTGATGCCGATATCAAGGTGCACATCGGCACCGACCTTACCCGCGGCCTGGGCGCCGGCGCCAACCCCGAGGTTGGCCGCAAGGCTGCCGATGAGTCCCGCGACGACATTGCCGAGGCGCTCGCTGGCGCTGACATGGTGTTCATCACCTGCGGCGAGGGCGGTGGCACCGGTACCGGCGCTGCTCCCATCGTTGCCGATATCGCGATGAACGAGGTCGGTGCGCTGACCGTCGCCGTCGTGACCAAGCCCTTCACCTTCGAGGGCCGCAAGCGCAAGAAGAGCGCCGAGGAGGGCATTAAGACCCTCTCCGATTGCGTCGACACCATGATCGTCATCCCTAACGATAAGCTGCTCGACATCGCCGAGAAGAAGACCACCATGCTCGAGGCCTTCGCGATTGCCGATGGCGTCCTTTCCCAGGGCACCCAGGGCATCACCGACCTCATCACCGTCCCCGGTATCATCAACTTGGACTTCGCCGATGTTAAGACCATCATGAAGCAGGCCGGTACCGCCATGATGGGTATCGGTACCTCTTCTGGGGATACCCGTGCCGTCGACGCTGCCCAGCAGGCCATCTCCAGCCCGCTGCTCGAGAGCTCCATCGATGGCGCCACGCGCGTGCTGCTCTCCATCGCCGGTTCCAAGGACCTGGGCATCCAGGAGATCAGCGACGCCGCCGACGTTGTCGCCAACGCCGTCGACCCCGAGGCCAACATCATCTTCGGTACCGTTGTCGACGAGTCCCTGGGCGATCAGGTGCGTATCACCGTCATCGCTACGGGCTTCTCCGACTCCAACGTCAACCGTCAGGACGAGCTCTTTGCTGCTCAGCAGTCTCAGAGCAAGGCCGCTGCCTCCGCTGAGCCGCAGCGCACCGCTCCTGCCACGAGCCCGGCTCAGGCCGCTCCGACCCGCAACGTCGGTGGCACCGAGCTTCCTAACTTCGGCAACGATCAGTTCGAGCTTCCCGACTTCCTGAAGCGCGGTAGCTTCTAAGTCGTTCTTTGCATTGTTGTGCACAGGGGCGTGTCCGTATGGACGCGCCCATTTTATTTCGACTTTGTAAACTAGAACCTCCAATCTCTTTACGTTCCCTTTACGATTGCCTCCAGCGCAGCAGGTATCCTTTTAGAGAAGTATGACAGCCGTATAAACGCGGGCTGTAGCGGCGATGCCGCGGTACTTGTGTTATTAGGAGGCTTTAGTATGGCAGCACGTGCGGACAACGTTTCGCGTGTCGACCATGATGGAGTTACGTTGGTGGAGGGCGCGACATCCGATGTTCGCTTTGCCTTCACCGAGCGCGCCGGTGGCGTTTCCGAAGATGCGTACTCCTCACTCAACTTGGGCTCGCATGTTGGCGATGACCCCTTTGCTGTTCAAGAAAATCGTCGTCGTGCGCTCGAAGCTATGGGTGCCGCCGAGTGCGAGCACAACCTGCTCGTTCCCAATCAGGTCCATGGTGATCATATCGTTGCGGTGACCTCGAACGGCGCCGATGACCTTGAGGACGTTCGCGAGCAGATTGCCGAGGGCTGTGATGCCATCGTCTGCACGGCGCATAACGTGCCCGTGCTGCTCTGCTTTGCCGACTGCGTTCCCGTGGTGCTGGTGGCCCCTGGCGGATTTGCCGTGGTGCACTCCGGTTGGAAGGGCACGATTGCACGTATTTCTGCCAAGGCGTGCCAGGCGCTTTGCGATGCTGCCGGCTGCGATGCGAGCAACGTTTCCGCCTATATCGGCCCCCATATCTTGGGTGACGAATATGAGGTATCCCAGGAACTCATGGATCGCTTTGCCGCCGAGTTCTCTTGCATCGATGCGAGTGCCTCTCGCATGCTCGATCTTTCCGCTGCCATTCGCGAGGCGCTGGTAGATGTCGGTGTCGACGCGGATAATATCGTGGATACCCAGCTTTCGACTGTGCGTCAGAACGACCGCTTTTATTCCTACCGTAACGAGGACGGCACCTGTGGGCGCCATGCTGCGATCGGCGTGATGCTATGAGAAAGATCGTATCGGTCCTGAGCGCCGCTGTGCTTACGCTTACGCTGTGCGCCTGTTCTTCGGGATCTTCTACCTCTTCCATTACCGTCGCCGGCTCCACGACCTGCCTTCCTATCGCCGAGATTGCGGCCGAGGGCTTTAAGGAGGAGACCGGCATCGACGTGCTCGTTTCCGGTTTGGGTTCTTCCGCTGGCATCGAGGCCGTCAGCGCCGGCACAGCCGATATCGCCAGCTCCTCCCGTGGACTCAATGCCGACGAACAGGATCTGGGCCTGACTCCCATCGTCATTGCCCACGACGGTATCGCGGTCATCGTGAACGACGATAACCCGGTCGATAACCTCTCGACCGAGCAGCTCCGCGATATTTACGCCGGCAAGATCACCAACTGGAAAGAAGTCGGTGGCGAGGACCTGAGGATCCAGGTCATCAATCGAGATGAGGCGTCCGGCACGCGTGAGGCCTTCCGCACCATCGTGATGGACGGCACCCCGTTCGATCGCCGCTCGGCCGTTCTTTCGGGCACGGGCCAGGTGCGCGACGTGGTATCTCGTTCGCGCGGTGCCATTGGCTACATTTCGCTGGGCTTCGTCGATAGCCTCAACGCCAAGACCTCGGTCAAGGCCGTCTCGGTCAATCATGTTGAGGCGTCCGAGAAGACGGTCGCGAGCGGCGGCTATCCCATCTCACGCGACCTTTACTTCTTTGTGAAGGGTGCGCCTTCGCAGCAGGCGCAGGATTACATCGACTATGTGACGTCCGAAAAGATGGACAAGCAGATTCGCGAGGCGGGCTTTATTCCCGTCACCAACGACGAGAAGGGGAGTGAGTAGCATGGAAGCACAGGAAAACTCCCAGACTGAGCAGAATGTTCAGACGCCCAAGAAGCGCGAGCTGGCGCTCGTATCGCACAGTACCTATATCAAGGAGAAGGCGCTGCAGTGGATCTTCTTTGCCTGCGCGTTCTTGGCGGTCGTTACCGTCATCCTGATTTTTGTCTTTACCACGTACTCGGCGCTGCCCGTCTTTACTGACATCGGTCTGGCGGACTTCTTTAGCTTTACGTGGGCGCCTTCCGAGGGCCACTACGGCATCTTGTCGCTGCTTGCCGGCTCGGGTCTGGTGACCGTCGGTGCGCTCGCCATGGGCGTGCCGCTGGGCGTGGGTACGGCCGTTTACCTGGTCGAGATTGCCAGCAAGCGCGTGCGCAAGCTCATCAGCCCCGCCGTTGACCTGCTGGCGGGCATACCCTCCATCATCTACGGCTTCTTTGGCATGATCATCATCCGCCCGTTTATCGCACAACTGACCGGCGGCCTTGGTTTTGGTGCGCTGACGGCGTGGTTTGTGCTCGCCATCATGATCGTCCCTACCATCACCACGCTCACCATCGATGCTCTCAATTCCATTCCCATGGGCATTCGCGAGGCATCGTATGCCATGGGCGCCACCAAGTGGCAGACCATCTATAAGGTCGTGCTACCTGCCGCGAAGCTGGGTATCGTTGATGCCATCGTGCTGGGTATGGGCCGTGCCATCGGCGAGACCATGGCCGTGCTCATGGTCGTAGGTAACGCCCCGGTTATTCCCGACAGCATTGCGAGCCCCATCTCGACGCTCACGAGCCAGATTGCGCTCGACATGAGCTATTCCTCGGGTCTGCACCGCTCGGCGCTGTTCGGCATGGGTGTGGTCCTGTTTATCATCTCCGCCACGCTGGTGGGCATCGTCCGTCTGATTTCCAAGAAGAAGAGGGGGCAGGCTATGTCCGATTCCGTTGACACGACGGTCGATACGACCTCGTCGCGCGAGCGCATCAAGCGTGCCCTTTCCCACGGCAAGAAGGGCCGCATCAACAAGGACCTGTCCAACAAGATCATGCTTGGCGTGTTCCGTGCCGCTGCCTACATCACCACGCTGGTGCTGGTCGCTATCATCGTCTACGTGGTCATCAACGGCCTGCCACACATCTCGCTCGACTTTATCTTCGGTTGGCCCCAGGGCGTCAACGCTGAGGGCGGTATTTGGCCCACGATCGTCTCGACCGTCTATGTGACGGCGCTCGCCACGCTTATCTGCACGCCGATCGCTGTGCTGGCAGCCGTCTATCTGGCCGAGTACGCCAAGCAGGGCAAGGTCGTCGAGCTCATTCGCTACGCTGCTGACGCTTTGGCCTCGGTGCCCTCCATCGTTATGGGTCTGTTTGGCTACGCCTTGTTTGTCGAAGCCATGGGCTTGGGCCTTTCGATGGTCTCTGCCGCCCTGGCACTCGCGCTCTTGATGCTTCCCATCGTCATGCGCACCACCGAAGAGGCCATTCGCGCCGTTCCGCGCTATATCCGTTGGGGCGCGTACGGTCTGGGCGCCACCAAGTGGCAGGTTGTCTCCAAGATCGTGCTTCCTTCTGCCTTTGGCCGTATTGCCACGGGCATCGTCCTCGCCATCGGCCGTGCCATTGGCGAGACCGCGGTGGTGCTCTACACCATGGGGCAGGCCATCAATCTACCTATTTCGCCGCTCGATTCCGGCCGCCCCATGACGGTTCACCTGTACCTGCTTGCCAACGACGGCATCAACATGAACGCAGCCTACGGCACCGCGCTCTTGCTGATGGTGATCATTCTGGCCTTCAACCTGTTTGCGCGCTTCCTGTCGCGCAAGCGTCGCTAGTTAAGGAGTCCCATGTCCGTTTATCAGTCCGCTCCCACGCTGGAGCAAGCGGCCATTACGGCCAAGGATTTCAACTTTTGGTACGGTGACTTTCATGCGCTGACGGGGCTCGACCTCAACATCGCCAAAAACGCCATCACCTCGTTTATTGGCCCTTCGGGCTGCGGCAAATCGACGTTTTTGCGCTGCATCAACCGCATGAACGACCTAATCGAGGGCACGCGCATCGAGGGCACCATGACGCTCGACGGCAACGATATCTATGCCGAGGGTGTCGACCCGGTCGATCTCCGTCGTCGCGTGGGCATGATCTTTCAGCAGCCCAACCCGTTTCCCAAATCCATCTACGAGAATGTCGCCTTTGGCCCTCGTCTGCAGGGCGTGACTAGCAAAAGCGACCTCGATGACATCGTGGAAGAATCGCTCAAGCGCGCCAACCTCTGGAAAGAGGTATCCAATCAGCTCAACAAGGATGGTTTGGCGCTCTCGGGCGGTCAGCAGCAGCGTCTGTGCATCTGTCTCTTATACACATCTCCGAGCCCACGAGACCGAGGCTGATCTCGT
>UQSC01000084.1 GCA_900543615.1 uncultured Collinsella sp.
CGAGGCCGAGCGCAAAATGGATTCTAAAAAACACCTTGCCAAATAGGAGCGTCAGACCAGGAAACCCCCTTATCCGCAGCTCCGAAGGAGCAGGATAAGGGGGTTTCCATGGTCGAGGACGTTCTGAAAACTAAGTCCAGCACGGGCCCGGACAATAACAACCGACTACAGGTCGATGTGCGATTCCTTGATCGGGAACGGCTCCGCGAAGTGGCAGGCACAGCAGTGGCCCGGGGCAACTTCCTTAAACTCGGGAAGCTTCTCGGAGCAGATGCCCTGCGCGATCGGGCAGCGCGTGTGGAAACGGCAGCCGGTCGGCGGATCCAGCGGCGACGGCGGATCGCCGGCGAGGATGATGCGCTTGCGGGTCTTCTGGATATCAGGATCGGGAACCGGCACGGCAGACAGCAGCGACTGCGTGTACGGATGGTGAGGCTCGCTGTAGAGTGTCTTCCAGTCCGAAACCTCGACCATCTTACCCAGATACATAACGGCAACGCGATCGGAGATGTGCTGCACGACAGACAGGTCGTGAGCGATAAACAGATACGCGGTACCGAACTTGTCCTGCAGTTCCTTGAGCAGGTTCAAAACCTGAGCCTGAATGGACACATCCAGAGCGGAAACCGGCTCGTCGCAGATAATCAGCTTTGGCTTCAGCGCAAATGCGCGGGCAATGCCGACACGCTGACGCTGACCGCCGGAGAACTCATGAGGATAACGGTTGATGTGCTCGGGGTTCAGTCCGACCACGTCAAGAAGCTCGCGGACACGCTCAATGCGCTCTTCCTTGGTGCCCACGCCGTGAATGGTCATGGGCTCGGAGACGATCTCGCCGATGGTCATACGGGGGTTTAGCGAAGCATAAGGATCCTGGAAGATAAACTGCATCTCGCGACGCATGTCCTTGATCTCATGCTTGCTCATCTCGGCAACATCTTTACCCTGGAAGAACACCTTACCGGCGGTCGGCTTGGTCAGGCGCATGATGGTGCGGCCCGTCGTGGACTTACCGCAACCAGACTCACCAACCAGACCAAAGGTCTCGCCAGGATAAATCTCAAAAGAGATGTCGTTTACGGCAGAGACGACGCGCTTGGAGAAGCGCTTGGCGAACATGCCGGACTCAGCGGGGAACTCCTTAGAGAGGTGCTCGACCTTCAGCAGCGGAGTACGCTCGTTGGTATCTGCCATTACGCCTCGCCTCCCTTCTTGGAATCCTTGCGCGTACGGGACGTCTCAGGAGCGTTCTTGAGGAACTCGGGGTCACCGGAGTAGTGGCACGCAGAGTAATGACCAGACTCGGTGACAACGCGCTCGGGGCGCTGCTTGCGGCACTTGTCCGTCGCATAGGGACAACGAGGAGAGAAGACACAGCCCTCAGGCAGGTTCATGAGCGAAGGCGGGTTGCCATGAATCGGCGTAAGCGGCTTCTTCTCTTCGATGGCCTGCTCCGGGATGGAGCGGATAAGGCCCCAGGTGTAGGGGTGGCGGCTCTCGTAGAAGATTTCCTCAGCAGTACCGAACTCGACGGGACGGCCGGCGTACATAACCATGATCTTATCGGCCATATCGGCAACGACGCCCAGGTCATGGGTGATCATGATGATGGCGTTGCCGTTCTTCTCCTGCATTTCCTGCATGAGCTCGATAATCTGAGCCTGAATGGTAACGTCCAGAGCCGTCGTGGGCTCGTCGGCAATCAGGATATCGGGATCGCAGGCAAGAGCCATAGCGATCATGACACGCTGACGCATACCGCCGGAGAACTGGTGCGGATACTCATTGACGCGCTTCTCGGGCTCGGGGATACCCACGAGGTCCAAAAGCTCGGTAGCGCGCTTGAGCGCCTCCTGCTTGGAGTAGCCACGGTGCAGACGAAGGCCCTCGCCCACCTGCTTGCCGATCTTATAGACCGGGTTCAAGGAGGTCATAGGATCCTGGAAGATCATCGCGATGTCGTTGCCGCGAATGTGCTGCATCTCCTCCTCGGTCATCTCGAGGATAGAACGACCGCGATAGCGAACGTCGCCGCCCTCGATCTTTCCCGGAGGCATCGAGATGAGGCCCATGATGGTCATGGCGGTCACGGACTTACCGGAACCGGACTCACCGACGACACCCAGGGTCTCGCCGCGATCGAGCGTGTAGGAGACACCGTCGACAGCGCGAACAACGCCATCCTCGGTGTGGAAATACATCTTAAGGTCATCGACCTCGAGCAGATGCTGGCCTTCGGGAACCGGCTGGTCCTTCAGGTCCACATAGTTCTTGTTCTTCTTCATCCTTATGCGTCCTTCATCTTGACGTCGAGGGCGTCGCGCAGACCGTCACCCAGCAGGGTGAAGGCGAGCACCGTCGAGAGAATTGCCAGACCGGGCATGATCATCATCCAGGGAGCAGTCAGAAGATACTGCTGACCGTCCTGAATCATGGAGCCCCACGAAGGCGTAGGCGGAATAACGCCCATGCCGAGGAAGGACAGAGCGGACTCGGTCAGAATGGCGCCACCAATGTTCATGGTCGCGTAGACCACGATGGAGGCGACGGAGTTCGGGAAGATGTGACGCACGACGATACGAGCATCAGATGCACCCATCGCGCGCGCAGCGTCAACATAGTCGTTTTCCTTGACCGTCAAGATTGCAGAGCGGAAGACGCGCGCAATCGAAGGCCAGCCGAGAATGCCGATGGCGAAAAAGACGTTCTGAAGACCACGGCCGATAACGGCGATCATGGCGACAACGAAAAGCACGTACGGGAACGCCAGGAAGATGTCCGCACAGCGCATGATGATCGTATCCCAGATGCCGCCGTAGAAACCGGCCAGAGCACCCATGACCAGACCAATCAGCGTGGAGATCGCGGTGGCCATAATTCCGACGGACAGCGAAACGCGCGCACCGTAGATAACGCGGACAAGAATGTCACGACCAAGGGCGTCGGTGCCAAACGGATGCTCTGCACACGGAGCCAGCAGCGACGTCTCGGCCATAGTGGTCGAGTCGGAAGCCGTCGGAGAACCGAGCCAGGGCTTAGCCCACAGATCTGCGGTCAGGGCAACCACAACGACGATGATGATCCAGCAGACACCGATAACGGCGAGCTTGTTCTTACGAAGACGCTTAAAAGCGTCGCCCCACAGCGTGCGGGACTTGGCGGGAGCAGATGCGACCTTGGTGGCGGTAGCCTGCTCCTGAGACTGAGAATCAGTTTCCTGCATGAGACGTACCTCCCTTAGGCCTTATCCGACGGACCGCCAAGGCGGATGCGCGGGTCGAGGAATGCATAGCTAATGTCGACGAGCAGGTTGATCACCATGACGACGACAACGATGAGCGTAACGCCGCCCATAACGATGGGCCAGTCACGCATGCTAATGGCGCGATAGACCTCATAGCCGATACCGGGCCAGTTAAAGACCGTCTCGGTCAGGATGGCGCCCGAAAGCATGCCACCAAAGTCGACACCAATATAGGTAACGACGGGGATGAGTGCATTCTTAAGCGCATGCTTGATGATGATCGCACGATTGGAGAGACCCTTGGCCTTTGCCGTACGGATGTAATCCTGGTTCATGACGTCAAGCAGCTGCGAGCGCATAATGCGGGCAGCGTAAGCGGTCGAAACCGAAGCCAGCGTAATGGTCGGAAGCACATAGTGCATCCAATCCTGATACTGAGAGCTGGAACCACCGGCACCCGAGATCGGCATGGAGAATGCACCGCCCGTGGCGTCCTTGAGGATGACGCCAAAGAACAGCTGCAACAACATACCGAGCCAGAAGGCCGGGACCGCAACGAGGATCGACGTGGTGAGCGTTACCAAAATATCCCAGAAGGAATAACGCTTTACCGCCGAAATGATACCCGCACCGATACCCATGATCGCCTCGAGTACGATGGCGCACGCGGCAAGTTTGACCGTATACGGATACTTCTGGGCGAAGATTTCCGTAACCGGCAGCTTGCGCTGATACGAATTGCCCAGATCGCCATGAAGCAGGCCGTTCATGTAATACAAGTAACGGTCCACGAGCGACGTTTGAACGGGGTCGCCGTTCTCGTCAAGGATCGCGTTGCCGTCCTCGTCCGTCTGGACCAGGTGATAGCGAACACGAAGCTGAAGCTCCACCTCGGGGGACAGAGCCTTGTCTCCACCGATCAGCTTGATCGGATCTCCCGGCACGATATTCTGGAGGGCGAACAGAATCAGCGTAACGCCCAAAAACACCGGGATGAACTGAAGCACACGTTTAACGATGTACTTACCCATACCACTCCCCTATCTAGGGATTAACCTAAATGGGATGCCGATCGCCAGACCGGCATCCCAAAATTACCATCAGCCAGTTTACCCCAGGTTAGGGAGAACTGTATGTTTCCCATGAGGTCTACGTAAATACTTGACCCTCACGGAAGCTGCAAACTCTTAAGCGAGCTCAGCGGTACCCAGATCGGCGTGCTTCTGCGGATCGACATAGAGGTGCTTGATGCGATCGGAGCCGGCGATGGTGTGCGTGTAGAACATCACCGGGATGACCGGGCAGTCGGCAGCGACCATTGCGTCGGCCTCCTGCATCTTAGCGACGCGCTCCTTGTCGTCAACCGTGGTACGGGCCTCGTCGACCTTGGCGTCGAACTCGGGGTTGTTGTAACCAGAGCGGTTGTCGCCACCGAGGGAGTCGGAGTGGAACAGCGGATACAGGAAGTTGTCCATGATCGGGTAGTCAGCAATCCAACCCAGACGACCGAACTGATAGTTAAAGTTCTGATACTGCTCGAGCAGGGCAGACCACTCGGGGGTATCGGAGACAGCGGTAACGCCAACCTTGGCGAGGTCGCCGATGATGGACTCCATGATCTCCTTGTGGCCACCGTCCTGGTTGTAGGAAAGGGTCACACTAATGCCACGGTCACCGTTGGCACCGGCAGGAGCAACCTTGTCGAGGTACTCGTTAGCCTTGTCGACGTCGTAGGCGCAGAACTCCCATGCGCCCTCCTTGTAGCCATCGATGCCCGGAGGAACAATGCCGTCGGCGGGGGTACGGGTACCCTTGAAGATGGTCTTGCAGATGGCCTCACGGTTGATGGCCAGGGAGATACCCCTACGCAGGTCGGCGTTGTTGAACGGCTCGGCCGTGTTGTTGCAGGTCAGGTAGTAGGTGGAAGGCTCGGCGCCGAGCAGCATGCGCTCGCCGTCACCCATGGTGTAGCCGTCCTTGGACACGCCGCGATCCTTCTTGGCGGCATCGATCTGAGCGACGGGAACGTCGCAGACATCAAGGTTACCGGCCTGGAACTCCTTGTAAGCGGTCTCCATGTCCTTGATGACCTGGAAGTGGATGCCATCGATCTTGGCCTTGTCGCCATAGTAATCGTCGAACTTCTTGACGTTGATCTCCTGGCCATCCTCCCACTTGCCGTCCATCATGAACGGGCCGTTACCGACCGGGGCAAGGTAGAAGCTCTTGACATCGGACTCGGCGCACTCGGGAACCGGGGCCAGAGCCGGGTGAGAGGCGACGAAGGGGAAGTCGGCGTAAGCGGAAGACAGCTTGACGACGAGGGTCTCATCGTCAGGGCACGTAACACCGCTGAGCTCGGTAGCGTTACCGGCAAGCAGGTCGTCATAACCCTCGACCATGGAAAGGTGATAGGAGACCTCGGAAGGGCCGTACTCGGTAGCGATGGCCGACTTGGTGTTGACCAGACGCTCCCAACCGAGCTTGAAGGACTTGGAGGTAACGTCGTCACCGTTGTGGAACTTGGCCTTCTTGATCTTGAAGGTAAACTCGGTGGCGTCGTCGTTGGACTCAAAGGACTCGCAAGCCAGCGGAACGATCTCGCCCTTCTCGGCGTCGTAAGAGGTCAGAGCGTCAAAGAGCTGATACTCGACCTGAGTGCCCTGGTCCTCCTGGACGTTGTAGGGGTCGATGCAGACCGGGTTGTTGATGTAGAAGTTCAGCGTCGAACCGGACTCAGAACCGGAAGCGTCGCCGCCCTTTTTGCCACATGCGGCAAGAAAAGCCATGGAGCTCGCAGCAAGGGTGCCGCCAACAAAGGCGCGACGACCCATAACGGGCTGGTGGAACATAGAATCAGCCATGCCATCCTCCTTATGAGATAGGACAAAGAAATGTTCAGTCGGACACATGTCGAGACAATCCGATCCGAACCATCAAAACGCCGCCCGCTGCTATGGCTGGTTATGCACAACGGACCAACGTTTCGCAATACAGTAGCGCATTTTATGCACGATTTGGGGCTAATTCCGGTTAACGGTCGAGAATTTCTTTAGTTGGGCGAAGTATGTGGGGATATTTTGACTCTGTTACAAATATGTAAACAAAAAGGGTCCCGCACCTGCGAGACCCATTGCAAACGTATATACGCCGATGCTTAGTAGCCGACGATGCCCTGCGGGAAGAAGAACATGCACAGCACGACGCACACGGCAAACACGACAGCCATGATGACGGTCAGGCGGTCGAGGTTCTGCTCCATAACACCTGTGGCAGAGCTGGAGTTATACAGCGAGCTAGCGATCATATCCGAAACGCCGGTACCCTTACCGGAATGCATCAGGACGAGAATCGTCAGCGCCACGGCAGAAACAGCCCAAACGACAAACAGAAGAATCTGGAACGGACCCATAGATAAGCTCCTTAATAGAACAATTCAAACTCCAGTACTGTACCACAATCCCCCGCTCTCCCCTACCTGCCACTCGGGGACGGGGTAGAAATGGCAGAAATACCAAAAAGGGGGTTGCCCGAATATGGGCAACCCCCTGCAAGAAAACGCTTGGAGTTTTCTCTTAGGCCTCGGTGGCGAGCACGCGTCCCGTCATCTCGGCGGAAGGCTCAATACCAGCCATGGTGAGCATGGTCGGAGCGATATCGGAAAGACGGCCGTCCTCGATACCGGTGAGCTTGGCCTTCTCATCAACGATGATGAACGGCACACGGTTGGTGGTGTGAGCCGTGAACGGATGCTTGGAACCGTCGGAAGCAACGTCAAACATGTGGTCGGCGTTGCCGTGGTCGGCGGTGATCAGCGCAAAGCCACCCTTGGCAAGAATCGCCGGGACAACCTTGGACAAGGCATCGTCAACAGCCTCGACGGCCTTAACGGCGGCGTCGAAGACACCGGTGTGACCAACCATGTCGCAGTTCGCGAAGTTCACGATGTAGAAATCAGCGCGATCCTCGTTGATGGCAGCGACGAGCTTCTCGGTAACCTCGGGAGCGCTCATCTCGGGCTGCAGATCGTAGGTAGCGACCTTGGGGGAAGCGACGAGCACGCGCTCCTCGCCCTCCTTGGGCTCCTCGATGCCGCCGTTGAGGAAGAACGTCACGTGGGCGTACTTCTCGGTCTCGGCAGTGTGAAGCTGCTTCAGGCCATTGGCGGCGATAACGTCGGCCAAGACGTTCTCGGGGAACGTCTTGGGGAAGGCGACCTCGACGTCAAACGTCGGATCGTACTCGGTCATCGTCACAAAGTGCGAAAGCTTGATCTGCTCGCGCTCAAAGCCGTCGAACTCCTTGTCCGTGAACACGCGGGTCATCTGACGAGCGCGGTCGGGACGGAAGTTGAAGAAGATGGCCGCGTCGCCCTCGTGGATGCCCTCGTTGTGGGCAGCGAAGGGCTCGACGAACTCGTCGCCGCGCGGATCCTTCTCGTAGTAGGCCTTGATACCGGCAACAGGGTCGACATCGGCATCGGACGCGTTGACCATGACGTCGTAGGCACGCTGGATGCGCTCCCAACGGTTGTCGCGGTCCATCGCCCAATAACGACCCGAGACGGTGGCAACGCGAGCGTCGCAACCGGTCTCCTCGGAGATCTTAGCCAGGAAAGCGCAGAACTCACTCATGTAACCGGCACCGGACTGCGGGTCGACGTCGCGGCCATCCATGAACTGTCTCTTATACACATCTGACGCTGCCGACGAATAGCCTTGTGTAG
>UQSC01000085.1 GCA_900543615.1 uncultured Collinsella sp.
TACGAGATCAGCCTCGGTCTCGTGGGCTCGGAGATGTGTATAAGAGACAGCCCGAGAACGTCTCGGGGGAGTGGCTGGCAACGGTCGAGATGTGCACCAGGCGGCCCTGGCCGGCCTTGATCATCTCGCGACCAAAGCGCTGCGAGGTGATGAAGTAACCGGTGAGGTTGACGTTGAGCACCTGCTCCCAGTCGCTCAGCGGCAGGTCTTCCATGGCTGCGAAACGCAGGATACCGGCGGTGTTGACGAGGACGTCGACGCGGCCGAAGTCGGTGATGGTGGCGTCGACGGCGGCCTGAACCTCGGCCTCATCGGTGGCGTTCATCTTGTAGCCCTCGGCGTGGATGCCAAACTCGGCGGCGAGGTCGGCGGCTGCGGCCTTGACCTTTTCCTCGTCCAGGTCGAGCAGGACGACGTTGGCGCCGTTGCGGGCGAACTCGCGGCAAATCTCGACGCCCATACCGCCGAGTGCGCCGGTCACGGCGCAGACATCGCCCTCAAGCTTAAGCCAGTTGCTCATAGGAACTTCCCTTCTTGTGCCTCCCGGTGGGTCGCTCCCATTAACCGACCCACGTGGTTTTCGCTGGTTATCGTATGCTTTGCATTTGCGCAGGTGAATTGCATATTTGTTAGAATGGCGTTAACCGTAGGTTTATACTGTGCGATGCAGTTTTTCTCAATCGAGCGCGTGACCTGCCAAAACGACCCCCTGTGGCGCCATGCGTTCACAGGCGCGAAAACGGGAGATTGACGTGTACGATCGACGACTCGAGGCCATATCGGCCGCCGCGGAGCTGGGAAGCTTCTCACGTGCGGCGGCAAAATTGCGCGTGTCGACCCCGGCGCTCGTCAAACAGGTGTCGGGTTTCGAGGCCGAGTTTGGCATCACGTTGTTCGAGCGCTCGCATTCGGGTGTTAAGGTGACGCCGGCTGGCGCTCTGCTGGTGGACGACGCGCGCTCGATCATGCGGCAGTCCGAGGACGCGCTGCGCCGCGCCCGACGCGCGGCGGGCGATGGCGGTGCTGTGCGTCTGGGTGTGTCGATGATGTGCCCGGGGCGCCAAACGCTGTCGATGTGGTCGGGCGTACACGAGCTGGAACCGTCGCTGCGATTTGAGATCGTGCCGGTAAGCGACCTCTATGACGAGCGCGAGACCGTCATGCGCAGCCTCGGTCGTGAGGTCGATGTGGTGCAGTCGAGTTTTTCGACCCCGCGCTGGGGTGACGCCTGCCAAAAGCTCCGCATTGTCAACGTGCCGTTTTATATCGACCTGCCGCGCACGAGCCCGCTGGCGCGCAAGAATCGCATTACGGTCGCCGACTTGGAGGGTATGCGTCTGCGCGTGCTCCGCCACGGCAACGACGCTATGGACAGCCTGCGTATCGATCTTTTGGCAGACGGCGGCGTGGACGTGATCGATGTGGATAGCTTCGACTTTGCGCTCTTTAACGAGGCAGAGGAAAAGGGCGACGCGGTGCTCACCTGCGGCGCATGGTCGGGGGTACACCCGGCCTTTGTGGGCGTGCCGTTCCTGTGCGGTCGCGAGGTGCCGGTCTTTTTGCACTATCCGCTCGAGCCCACCCTCCAAGTCCAAAAATTCGTCAACGCCATGGCCCAACTCCTCAAGTAGCTCATTTAGGACGGGGCTTTTTTGACTACCCTTTGCTACGGGTTTAGCGATCCTCGCGTTGCGGCCCGGCCGCCTCGGCTGTCTTTACGCGGTTCTTATCGACGTACATGTTCTTGTCGGCCTGGGAAAAGAGTTCGCGCATGGTAGGCGGCTCGTCAAAATCGCTGGAAAGCGCATAGCCCACCGCGTAGCTGATGGGCATATCGGGGTGGACTTCGGAATACTCGTTCACGTTCGCGCGAATCCGAGCGAGACAAGATTCCACAGCGGCTCGGTCGGCATCCCGCAGTACCGCGATAAACTCATCGCCGCCGTCGCGGCCCACAAAGCAGGTCTCCGACGCCACGCGCCCCAGCTGCTGGGCAAAAGAACGGATGTATTCGTCGCCCTTCTCGTGGCCGAAGCTGTTATTGACCGTATGCAGATTGTTAAGGTCGAAGACGCACACCGCAACGGGCGCCTCCGCGGAGACAGGCTGCTCCTGCCCCAAGACCTCCTCGCACTTGTTCTTGTTGGGCAGTCCTGTGGCTTCGTCGAGATAGACTTTGCTCTGCAGTTCGCGATTGAGCGCGGCAGTTCGCACCGCGCGAACAAGTTCGACCGCAAAGGTCGCCACCAAGCCCATGATGTCGATGATCACCAGGCCCTCGAGATAGTTGAGCGCCGACGCCTTCTCCTGAGAGTAGTCCTCTGCGAGTCGCGTAGCATCGTCGCAAATGCCAAAGAACTCCTCGCTCATGGAGATGATGTCGGTGTTCTCATAGCCGACTTCGCGCACGCGGATGATCTCGGTGCAAAGCTCATCAAAATAATTTGCAAGCTCGGTCATTTTTGCCTGATACTCATCGTCGTCGAGACGGACGAGGTTGAGGTCGTCACTTCCGTAACGCAAACCGTTGATGTATGAATCCACGGCTTTGAGCAGGTCATCTTGAGGCTGGCGCATCCTCGAGCTTAACGATTCGCTGCGTGGTACCGCGCACCAGACCGGCGTAGTTGACCACACGCGCCGTGCCCTGGATATCGGAGACGAGCAGCATAACATTGATGAAGAAGAAGATGAGAACTGCCGTGAGCACCATCATGAGCAGGCGCACCGCCTGGCCGGCCTTCTTGGCGACAGAAGTATTCACAAGTTCACTCCCCAAATGACAAAAGCACAGGTGATACGCAGTGTGCTGAAATTCATGGGTGGTTAACTCTACCATATGGGCCAGCAGCCTCAAACTGCAGCAGACGCTCGTCCAAATTGGCGTGACGCTTGCCTTGTTGTTCTTGACCTGGCCGCGCTATCGGACATGCTTCTGGTCTTGGATCACCATGGGAAAGCTCATCCCGTTTTGTGCGTCTAGAGTGGGATGCGGCTTCCCAAAGGTGCCGTTAGGGGAAATCACATCCCGGTTTACCCCCTTGAAATGGGATGCCGTTTCCCGGAGGGGGTCCAGCGGGAAACGGCATCCCATTTTGGGCCCGAAAAGTGGGATACGGTTTCCGGCCGGCATGAAAAAGCCTCCGCAGCTCGTGTGGCTGCGGAGGCTTTATTCGTTGCGGCGCATTGTGTTTGGGTCGCTGAGATGAGTCGATTTGCCCCGAAAGAGGAGGGCATTGACCTTAGGGTCATGCCCGACGAATGAGCGGCAAATCGGCCATCTCGGCGAGCCGAACTACTCCAGCTCAAACGCTCCGGTATAGAGCTGGTAGTAATACCCGCGCTTGGCAATCAGCTCGTCGTGGTTGCCGCGCTCGATGATGCGGCCGTGATCCAGACAGATGATCGCGTCGGAGTTGCGCACGGTGGACAGGCGGTGCGCGATGACAAACGTCGTGCGGCCTTCCATGAGCTTGTCCATGCCGGCTTGCACGATGGCCTCGGTGCGGGTATCGATGCTCGACGTGGCCTCGTCCAGGATCATCGCCGGCGGATCGGCGACGGCGGCGCGTGCGATCGAGATCAGCTGGCGCTGGCCCTGCGACAGCTGGGCGCCGTTGCCGGTGAGCATGGTGTCGTAGCCGTCGGGCAGGCGGGTGATAAAGTCGTCCGCGCCGGCGAGCTTTGCTGCCGCGATGCACTCCTCGTCGGTGGCATCCAGATTGCCGTAGCGGATGTTATCCATCACGGTGCCGGTGAACAGGTTTACGTCCTGCAGCACCACGCCCAGCGAGCGGCGCAGGTCTGCCTTTCGGATCTTGTTGACGTTGATGCCGTCGTAGCGAATCTTGCCGTCGGCGATGTCATAGAAGCGGTTGATGAGGTTGGTGATGGTCGTCTTACCGGCACCGGTGGCGCCGACAAACGCGACCTTCTGGCCCGGCTTGGCAAACACGGACACGCCGTGCAGCACCTCGTGGTCGGGCGTGTAGCCAAAGTCGACGTTGTCCATGACCAGGTCGCCACGCAGCGGCACGTACTCGATCTCGCCGGTTGCGCGGTGCGGATGTTTCCACGCCCACATGCCAGTGTGGTGGTCGGCCTCCTCGAGCTGCCAGGTATCGGGGTTCACCTGAGCGTTGACAAGCGTCACATAGCCTTCGTCGGCTTCGGGCTCCTCGTCGATGAGCTCAAAGATACGGTCGGCGCCGGCGAGGCCCATGACCACGGCGTTGATCTGCTGCGAGATCTGGCCGATCTGTCCACAGAACTGCTTGGTCATGTTGAGGAACGGCACCACGACGGCGATGGACAGCGCCATGCCCGAGATGCTCAGGTTGGGCACGCCCAGCGCTAGGAAAATGCCGCCGGCCAGTGCGACCAGCACGTAGAGCAGGTTGCCCAGGTTCATAAGGATGGGCATGAGGATGTTGGCGTACATGTTGGCCTTCTGCGAGACCTCGAAGAGCTTTTCGTTGCGCTCGTCAAAATCGGCCTCGGCGGCAGACTCGTGGCAGAATGCCTTGACGACCTTCTGGCCGTTCATGACTTCCTCGATATGGCCCTCGACAACGCCGAGCTCGGTCTGCTGCGCAATAAAGAAGCGCGCGGAGTTGGAGCCGAGCAGCTTGGTCATAAAGGTCATAAAGGCGACGCCGGCAATAATGACCAAGCACATCCACACGCTGTAGTACAGCATGATAAAGAACACCGTGACGATGACGATGACCGTCATGAGCAGGTTGGGCAGCGACTGGCTGATCATCTGGCGCAGCGTGTCGATGTCATTGGTGTAGTGGCTCATGATGTCACCGCGCTGGTGCGTGTCGAAGTAGCGGATCGGCAGGTCCTGCATGCGGTTGAACATCTTCTCGCGCAGCTTCTCCAGCGAGCCCTGCGTGACGATGGCCATGGCGCGGTTCCAGAAGAGCGAGGACAGGATGCCGATGCCGTAGATGCAGGCGAGGGTGGTCACGAGCTGTGCGATCTTGGGCTGCGCGGCTCCCCAATCGCCCGACTGCCACGATTCGCTAATAATCTGCAGGGCGCTCTGAAGGAAGGTCGCGCCGATGGAGTTGATGATGGCGCAGAGCACCACGCCGGCGACGACGAGGGGCAAAAGCACGGGGTAAAAGCCAAAGAGCGTCTTGATGAGGCGCGACATGGTGCCGCCCTTGCGGTTGAGCGCGCGCTCGGCGGTCGTTGCCTTACTCATGTGCCTCGCCTCCTTCCTGGGTCTGAGCTTGCGTTACGGATGCCTCGGTGTCGGCCTCGACGGCCTCTTCGCCCTCGGCAGACATCTTGTTCTGCGAGGTAAAGGTCTCGCGGTAGATCTCGCTCGTCTTGAGCAGCTCGTCGTGGTTACCGATCTGCGCGATGCGGCCGCCCTCCATGACGATGATGCGGTCTGCGTCCTGCACGGAGCTAATGCGCTGGGCGATGATGAGCTTGGTCGTGTTGGGCAGATAGCTTGCCAGCCCTGCGCGAATCTTGGCGTCGGTCTTGGTGTCGACGGCGCTCGTGGAGTCGTCCAGGATCAAGATCTTGGGGCGACGCAGCAGGGCACGCGCAATGCACAGGCGCTGCTTCTGACCGCCGGAAACATTGGAGCCGCCCTGTTCGATCCAGGTGTCATAGCCCTTGGGGAAGCCGTCGACAAACTCGTCGGCGCAGGCCAGATGCGCGGCCTCGCGGACCTCTTCGTCGGTGGCGTTCGGGTCGCCCCAACGCAGGTTCTCGGCAATCGTGCCGCTAAACAGCACGTTTTTCTGCAGCACCATGGCCACCTGGTGGCGCAGGGCGTCCAAGTCGTAGTCGCGTACATCCACGCCGCCCACGCGCACGGTACCCTCGGTGGCGTCGTACAGGCGGGCGATGAGGTTTACGAGCGTGGACTTGGCCGAGCCGGTGCCGCCGATGATGCCGATGGTCTCGCCGCTCTTAATGTGCAGGTCGATATCGTCGAGCGCCTGGCGCTTCGCATGCGCGGAATACTTAAAGCTCACGTGGTCAAAGTCGATGGAGCCATCGGCGACCTCGAGCACGGGCTCGGCGGGATCGGCGATCGTGGGCTCGGCGGCCAGCACCTCGGTGATGCGGTGCGCCGATTCGTCGGCCATGGTCACCATGACAAAGATCATCGATAGCTGCATCAGGCTCATGAGGATTTGGAAGCCATAGGTAAAGATCGAGGAGAGCTGGCCCACGTCGAACAGCGTGCCCTGGCTCGTGATGATGAGCTTGGAGCCCAGGTAGATGATGACGACAAACGCGCCGTTGACGCAGATGTTCATCATGGGGTTGTTAAAGGCAAGCAGCTTCTCGGCGCGGGTGAAGTCCATCTGGACGTCGCGTGCGGCGGTCGCGAACTTCTCCTTCTCAAAGTCTTCGCGCACGTAGCTCTTGACCACGCGCATGCCGGTGACGTTTTCCTCGACGGACTCGTTAAGGGCGTCGTACTTGTGGAACACGCGCGAGAAGATGGGACGCACCTTAAAGATGATAAAGAACAGCCCAAAGCCCAGCAGCGGAATGATGACCAGGTAGACCATGGCGACGCTGCCGCCCATGATAAATGCCATGGTAAAGGCGAAGATCAATACCAGCGGCGCGCGCACGGCGATACGGATGATCATCATAAAGGCCTGCTGCACGTTGTTGATATCGGTGGTCAGGCGCGTGACGAGCGAGGAGCTCGAGAACTCATCGATGTTGGCAAAGCTGAACGTCTGGATCTTGTAGAACAGGTCGTGACGCAGGTTTTTAGCGAAGCCGCAACTCGCATGGCTGCAGGTGACGCCGGCAGCGGCGCCAAAAGCAAGCGACGTCAGCGCGATGAGCACCAAAAAGCCCGCGGTGGGAAGCATCTCGGCTACGGTGGTGCCATCTTTGATGGCGTCGATCAGGTTGGCGGTGATAAATGGAATCAGCATCTCGCAGAGCACCTCGCCAAGCACGAGCAACGGCGTGGCAACGGTGACTTTTATATAGTCGCGGATGCTGCCCATGAGGGTTTTAATCATCCAGTTCCTCCCAGGTTACACGGATTTTCTCGAGCATTTCGGCGAGCTGCTCGCGCTCGTCGTGGGTGAGGGCACCAAAGGCCTGCTCTCTAAAGCGAATGCGGGCTGCCTGGTCGATGCGGGCGTTTTCCCGGCCGGTTTCGGTCAGGCGAATGGTGAGCTGCCGTCGATCCTTGGGGTTACGGCTGCGCTCGATGAGGCCGTTGAGCTCGAGTTTGGACAGGATCTCGGAAAGCGACCCCGGCTTGAGGTCAAAGTGCATGCCGAGTTCCTGCTGCGACATCTCGCCGCCGGGTTGCTTGGCCAGCAGGCAGATGATGGGCGCCTTGCCGGACACGCCTCCGCCATGAAAATGCATGTAATGGCCGCAAAAGCCCAGGCCATTGAGGATGCGCTTGGCAAGCTTGTCTTCTGAGCTAACCGCTTCGGGTGCATCCGCCGGCTGTGACGGGTCGCCGCCGGGCTCGTGCGAACAAAGGTTAAGAGGTTCATCGCACATGAATTAGTGTTGCTCCTTTCTTTAGTTAGGTAGTGGAATTGTTTTGTGCCTAACCAATCTAGGAGCATGAGAAATGAATGTCAAGGTACCAAACTAGTGGTTACGCGGTTTTACCAAACCGCGTAACGGCTCGACGCTGCAAACCCGCCAGAGCGGCAATCTGCCTTTCAACTTCGGCGGCAT
>UQSC01000086.1 GCA_900543615.1 uncultured Collinsella sp.
GGGTCAGCCCGTGGGAGGCCAGGGCGCCGCTGACCGGTGGACGGCACCGAGCCGTCGCAACGGACTGAAGAAGGGGGAGGCCTCGCGGCCTCCCCCTTTTTTTGCGTTTGATAGAGAGCTGTAATACACGAACTCGCCTTCGTTTAGCTTCTCTTACTGTTTGGCTGTATTTTGAGTCCTTCTTTTGTATTTGCGCGATAATAACTCCCATTGGCGTTAGGGAGGACTTGATGTTTACCGTTTTTGTCTTGGGCAATATTGCTTCGGGTAAGTCGACTGCCTGCCGCTATCTCGAATCTCATGGCGCCATGCTTATCGATCTGGATGAGCTTGCCAAATCGCTGTATGTGCCAGGCTCCGATATCGTCAATGCCCTCGCGGAAGAATTCGGTTGGGACATTCTGGACGGGGAGGGCGGCATTCGCCGCAATGTCCTCGCTGCTCGAGCTTTCGCCTCTCCTGATACAGTCGCGCGGCTCAATGGCATCGTTCATCCGGTTCTCATCGAACAGCTGTCACTGAGGATCCTTGATCCGGTTTGCTGCACGGTTTCGTCCCCCCGTTATCCCTTTGCGGTTGTCGAGGTTTCTGCCCCGACTGGTTTTGAGGATGCCTTTGGCCTGGCTGATGAAATTCTGGTTATCAGCGCTCCTTTAGCAGTTCGTCGCGAGCGTGCCATTCATCGTGGTATGGAGTCCTCTGATTTTGATGCGCGCTCTGCATGCCAACCTGATGAGGCTTCGCTTTGCAATCTTGCTACGACGGTAATCGATAATGCGGCTGGCGATAACTCGCTCTATGAACAACTGGACGCATGGCTTGCACGCCATGGCTTCGGGGATGTAGCGGATAAGGAGGAGGCCGATGCCTAAGACACGTTTCTTTACGTGGTATCGCGTGGCGCCACTTGCCGTTATGCTCGTCTTCGGTCTTATTTCGCTCGTCTACTCGTATGCCCCTGCCGCCTTCTTTAAGCCTTTGTATCCAATTGACTACGAGGCGTACGTAAAGCAATCGAGCATTTCGCACAATCTTGATCCGTATCTGGTGTGTGCTGTCATAAAGTCGGAATCGAATTGGGATCCCGAGGCTGAGTCGAATCAAGGCGCTCAGGGATTGATGCAGCTGATGCCCGAGACTGCCCAGGATATGATTGCCAAGGGTCTTGTCGATGGTAGCGAGTTTTCAGCCGACAACCTTAACGATCCCGCTACGAACATCGAGTTTGGCTGTGCGTATCTTTCGTATCTTCTAACGTATTTTAACGGGTCGACTGACAGTGCCATTGCCGCCTATAACGCCGGCATGGGCAATGTCGACGGATGGGCGCAGCAGAGCACGTCGCTTCATAATGCAATCACTTTTCCCGAGACGCAGGCGTATCTGATTCGTGTCAATAATGCCTGGGTTCGCTACAAGACCCTCTATCCCGATCGGTTCGTATAGGACTATGCCTGCCGCCTGCGTATACTGCAGATATATGAGTTAGGAGTATCCATGGCGGAATTTGAAGTTGAGCGTGTTGGAGGAGAGCTCAAACGTTTTGGCGTTGAGGGCTCTGAGGTGCCGTTTAAGGTCGTGTCTCCATACGAGCCCGCTGGTTCCCAGCCTAAGGCCATTGAGTCGCTTGTGCAGGGCGTGAGGGACGGAGATCGCTATCAGGTTTTGCTGGGCGTGACTGGTTCGGGCAAGACCTTCACGATGGCTAAGACTATTGAGGCCCTGGGGAAGCCGACGCTGGTCATGGCTCCCAACAAAACGCTTGCCGCTCAGCTCGCGAGCGAGCTCAAGGAGTTCTTCCCTGACAACGCCGTGGTCTATTTTGTGTCGTACTACGATTACTATCAGCCCGAAGCGTATGTGCCGCAAAGCGATACGTATATCGAGAAGGATTCCTCGATTAACGAAGAGGTCGAGATGCTGCGACATCAGGCGACCGCATCGCTGCTATCCCGACGCGATGTGATCGTCGTCGCATCGGTCTCGTGTATCTATGGCATTGGCTCTCCCGAGGACTATGCGGGCCTAGCTCCGAACGTCGACAAGAAGGTGCCGCTCGAGCGCGATGACTTTATCCATGCGCTTATCGATATCCAGTACGATCGCAACGACTATGATTTGGCACGTGGCACCTTCCGCGTGCGCGGCGATGTCGTCGACGTGTATCCGCCCTATGCCGAGCATCCGTTGCGGTTTGAGTTCTTTGGCGACGAGGTCGAGCTGATTGCCGAGATTGACGAGGTCACCGGAGAGATGCTGCGTGAGTACGAGGCCATTCCCGTGTGGCCGGCCTCGCACTACGTGACTGAGAAGCCTAAGGTCAAAGCGGCTCTGAAATCAATCAGTGAAGAGTGCGAGAAGCGTGTGGCCGAGCTCAAGGCGACTGATAAGCTGCTCGAGGCGCAGCGCCTGCAGCAGCGCACCGATTATGATCTCGAGATGCTCGAGACCATGGGTTTTTGTAACGGTATCGAGAACTACTCGCGTCATCTGGACGGTCGAAAACCGGGCGAGCCGCCGTTTACCCTGATCGATTACTTTCCTAAGGACATGCTCTGCATCATCGACGAGAGCCATGTAACGGTGCCGCAGATCCGCGGCATGCACGAAGGTGACCGCTCGCGTAAGGTGACGCTGGTGGAGCATGGTTTTCGTCTGCCTTCGGCACTCGATAACCGCCCGCTTCGTTTCGATGAGTTTGAGGCGAGGATCCCCCAGTTCATCTATGTTTCGGCCACGCCGGGCGACTATGAGCTGCGGGTTAGCCAGAACGACGTTGAGCAGATCATTCGTCCGACCGGCCTGCTCGACCCCAAGATCGATGTGCGTCCGGTCCGAGGCCAGATTGACGATCTTGAGGACGAGATTCGCGAGCGCGTGGTGCGCAAGGAGCGCGTGCTGGTGACCACGCTCACCAAGCGCATGGCCGAGGATCTGACCGATCACCTGCTCGACGCTGGCATTAAGGTCAACTACATGCATTCCGATACAGCGACGATGGACCGTGTCGAGATCCTGCGAACGCTGCGCGAGGGAAAGATTGATGTTCTCGTTGGCATCAACCTGCTCCGCGAGGGTCTAGACCTTCCCGAGGTCTCGCTGGTGGCAATTCTCGACGCTGACAAGGAAGGTTTCTTGCGCAACCGTCGTTCGTTGATTCAGACGATTGGCCGTGCGGCCCGTAATGCCGACGGCGAGGTCATCATGTATGCAGACGTTGTGACCGATTCGATGAAAGAAGCCATCGAGGAGACGCAGCGCCGTCGCGAGATTCAGATGGCATATAACGAAGAGCATGGCATTGTGCCCAAGACGGTCCGCAAGGCCATTAACGACATTTCGAGCTTTATTGCCGAGGCCGAAAAGACTGTGGGCTCGAAGGGACGCTCGAGAGGCGATTCGCTGGGTCACGGTGCGTTCTATACGCCCGACGAAAACGGCGAGGGCGCCGCGCCGGAGACGGTGACGCCCGAGCAGACGCTTGCCGAGCAGCTGGAAGGGCTGCCGCATGACGAGCTCGTGCGGATCGTCGAGACCATGGAGGAAGACATGCGCAACGCTTCCGCCGCCATGGACTTTGAGGAGGCGGCGCGTCTGCGCGATGCCGTCGTTCAGATTCGGGCGATGCTTGGGGGCGCATCTGAGGACGAAACGATCGAGCGTTTGCGTTCGCAGGCTCGCAAGGGCTCTACCTTTGCTTCGGGCAGAAAACGCCAGGGTGCACGATTCAGAAAGTAGCGAACAGGCCCCGAGTTCCCTGTGGAGCTCGGGGCCTGTGTCGTTCGGACGCGGGAGTTCGTGCGCTAGAGGTCTGCTATCAGCGCCTCAGCGCAACGGATGCCGTCGGTGGCGGCACTCATGATGCCGCCGGCATATCCGGCACCCTCGCCGCAAGGGTAAAGGCCCGGAGTCGACGCGGCGTGGCATGTTCGATCGCGGGTGACGGTGACCGGGGAGCTCGAACGCGTCTCCACGCCAGTGAGGACCGCGTCGGGGCGGTCATAGCCACGCAGTTTCTTACCGAGCAGGGGAATTCCCAAACGAAGTGATTCGACGATATGCCGCGGGAGGGCATCGTCGATCGCCGTCCAGGTCACGCCAAGTGGATAGGTTGGTTTTACCTTTCCGGGCGCCGTGCTGGCGCGCCTGGCAAGGAAATCTCCGACGAGCTGTGCCGGCGCGTTCCAGTTGGAGCCACCCAGGCGATAGGCGGCTCGCTCGCAGGCGCGCTGGAGCTCAATGCCTGCGAGCGGATCATCGCCGGGAAGGTCGTCAGGTGTGACGTTAACGAGTAGGGCGGCATTCGCGTTGCGCCCGTCGCGCGCATTGAGGCTGGCGCCGTTGACGCACAGATGGCCCTGCTCGGAAGAAGCCGCGACAACCTGTCCGCCGGGGCACATGCAAAACGAGAACACGCTGCGGCCGTTGGGGAGATGGGTGACAAGCTTGTAGGGGGCTGCTCCGAGTGCCGGGTGCCCCGCCGAGGGGCCATATTGGGCACGGTCGATGTCGCGCTGTGGATGCTCGATGCGCACGCCCATGGCAAAGGTCTTTTGCGCGAGGGCAACGTTATGTTCTTTGAGAAGCTCGAATACGTCGCGGGCGGAATGGCCGCAGGCGAGAATGAGGTGCTTTGTGGCGATTGTCTCGCTTGTGGTCTCTTGGGGCGGTTGGACATCGACGCCGGTGATGGCGCCAGATCCATCGGTTCGAATATTGACGAGCTTTGTTCGATAGCGGACGGTTCCACCGAGCTGCTCGATGCGCTGAGAAATGTTGGTGACGACGGTGGGGAGGATGTCGGAGCCAATGTGCGGCTTGGCGTCCCACAGGATGTCGCGAGGTGAGCCCGCTTCGACGAAGGTCTCAAGAATCAGTCGATGGGCGGGATTCTTGGTTCCCGTGTTGAGCTTGCCGTCCGAGAAGGTCCCTGCGCCGCCCAGGCCAAATTGGATATTGCTTTCGGGGTCGAGGATACGCTCCTTAAGAAAGAGGTCAATCGCTTCCGAGCGGCGAAGTGCGGGGTCGCCGCGCTCGATGAGCAGGGGCTTCAGACCCGCTTCGGCAAGGGTGAGGGCGGCGAAGAGGCCGGCGCAACCGGCGCCGACAACGACGGGACGCTCCTTGGGTGCATTCGGGACAGGGCTGGGGAATGAAGGAGCCTTGCCGTCTACCATGCGGATGCGCGAGCGGTCGCGCTCGGCGACGCGGTCGACCACCTCCTGCTCGAGTCGGGAGCTTGTCAGCTCAACTCGAAAGCTCAAAATAAAATGGACATCTCGTTTTTTACGGGCGTCGATTGACTTGCGATGGAGCTCAATGGCTTTAATCTGGGAATCCTCGCATCGCAGGGCTCGTTTGACGGCGCGTCTACCAATAACAAGGCAGGCGGCTTCGTCGCCGGCCTCATCGAGTGACGCGTGGACTTGGGTGATTTCGATCATCGAGGTCTCCTTAGATGCAAGAAAGAGGCCGCCCGGTGTCCCAGACGGCCCGAATGCGTTTTGATTATAGACTGCGCGGCTATAGGCTGCTTGCAGCGCGAATACCCGAGATCCAAGCCCATGCAAGGTTGAAACCGCCGCAATCGGCATCGATGTCGAGCGCCTCGCCACAGATGTAAAGTGGGGCGTCTGCCGCGTTGCTCACGCAGAGGTTGGGAGCTGAGACGCTCTCGATGGGCACGCCGCCGCGCGTGACCTGGGCCGAACGCTCCTCTGTCGTTCCCTCGACGAGCATCTTAAAGTGCTTGAGGATTGAGACCAGATGGATGACGTCGTGCGACCCGGGGTGGCACTGTTCGAATGCGGTGCAGACAACGTGAGAGAACTGCGGGGCGAGCATGCCGTCGAGCCAGCGGGGGTCGCGGGGTGAAAAGCCGCCGAGCAACGCAACTCGCTGGCTGAGCATATCGAGCAACTCGTCTTTGGAGAGGTCGGGAAAAACGTCGAGCAGAATCGTGTCGCCGCGCTGGACGCGACGGGAGAGGTTGAAGACAGCGACGCCCGAGATGCCAAAGGTTCGGAAGAGCACTTCGCCGTCTTCGCGCCAGAGCTCCTCGTGATTGCGGGTGAGCGTCAAACGGGCGCGGACGCGCAGGCCATCCAGTGTCTTGAGCGCAGTCTGGTCGCCGAAGACCGATGCCGACACGGGGCAGAGGACGGGATGCTGCGGTGTGAGGGAAAGATTGAACGTCTTCGCGATTTCGACAGGGTTGCCGCCCGTAGCGATAATTACGGCCTTTGCCTGCAGCGTCTCGTTCGTGCGAGGGGTGTCGGCGAGCGCCTTCCGAAGCGAGCGTAGTTCGGATTTTCGGTCGTCGTGCTTTTTTGCCTTGAGTGCTCGCGCGGGACGGTCTATTTGGAGTGCCCAGCCCTCGGGGGCTTTGGATGCCGAGGCGACGTTTGCTCCACAGATCAAGGTGATATCCAGGTGATTGCAAGCGTTGAGAAGCGCATCGCGCACCGATTCGGCACGAAGGGAGCGCGGATACAGCCGGCCCTCCTCGGAGGTCGTCATGATGCCCAGCGAGGAGAAGAAACTGCCGAGCTCTTGCTCGGGCTGGGGACCCATGACGGATTCGACGAATGCGGGGTGGTTGTACCGTTGGAAATCAATTGATTCGTTGGAAAGATTGCAGCGGCCGTTGCCGGTCGCAAGGAGTTTAAGGCCGCAGGCAACATCGCGCTCAACGATGCAGGTGCTTTTGCCTGCGCGTGCGGCCGTAATGGCGGCGGCGAGACCCGAGGCCCCGCCGCCGATTACCAAGACGTCATAGGAGGCGTTTGCGTTCACTTAGGCCTCGGCGGTTTCGTGCGGGGCAATGGCCTCGACGGCAGAGACGGCCTGGGGCAGCATACGTGCGGGCAGTGCGGTCTCAACCTCGCCCTTATCGCAAGCCTCGGCGAGTGCCGGATTGATGGGAAGCTGCCCTAGGATCTCGAGGTTGTAACGCTCGGCGACCTCGGGGAGCTTGCTCTTGCCAAAGACCTCGATCTTCTTGCCGCAATCGGGGCACTCGATATAGCTCATGTTTTCGACGATTCCCAGAATGGGGACGTTCATCTTCTCGGCCATGTTGACCGCCTTGGCGACGATCATCGAGACTAGATCTTGCGGGCTCGTGACGATGACGATGCCATCGACGGGCAGCGACTGGAAGACAGTGAGGGCAACGTCGCCCGTTCCCGGAGGCATGTCGACCAGCAGGTAGTCGATGGGGCCCCATGAGGTTTCGCTCCAGAACTGCCTGATGGCACCCGCGATAACCGGACCGCGCCAGAGGACGGGGTCGGTTTCGTTTTGGAGCAGCAGGTTAGAGCTCATAACCTTGACGCCGTGCTCGGAGATTTCGGGCAGCATAAGGTTGCCGAGAGCATGGACGTGACGTCCGCTCATGCCGAACATCTTAGGGATAGAGGGGCCGGTAATATCGGCATCGAGGACGCCGACCTTGTGACCGTGGCGGGAAAGTTCCGTGGCGATGGCGCCGGTGACGAATGACTTGCCGACGCCGCCCTTACCGGAAAGCACGGCGATAACGCGCTTGACCTCGGACAGCGTATTCTCCTCAAATTGCGACGGCGACGTTTGCCCGCCGGCCGCCTGTGCGTGCTCGCAACCCATGTTTGACTCCTTTGTATCTGTCTCTTATACACAT
>UQSC01000087.1 GCA_900543615.1 uncultured Collinsella sp.
AGGAACTATCGGAACTCGAAGCCAGCTCGTGGATGGTCTCGTGGTACACATCGTTGAACGAATCGAGCGGGGACTCGTTGCCGTAGTGATGGTAATACCACCAGTAGCAGGGGTAGTTGTCGTAGAAATCGTCGCTGTTGCGCAGGTCCGCAGGCACGGCCTCGGCCAGCTGTCGCAGCACTTCTTTCGAAACGCCCAGGGCAACGCCCATCACCAGCAGTTTGTTCCACAAGATCAGGTCGCTGGGGACGGCCTCCTTCAGACGCGTAAAGTCCTCGAGCCAATGCTTGAGCGCCTTGCAGCGAGCCGCCACCTCGGCGCCCTCCGGCGTGTAGCGGCGGAAGGTGCAGCTCAGGACAAAGCCCACGATCGTGACGGGGATCGAGATCATAGCGGCACCGACGTTGGCGTCCGCAAAGTCGGTATAGATCAGAGAGCCCAGAATGCCAAAGACGATGATGATGCCGAGAACCAAGCCGGCAACCAGGGCGATGGTGCCGTCCGAGGCGATAAGCTCGCGCGTCTCCAGCTTGCCCTTAACCGTGCTTTGATAGTCCTCGAGCTTGTTGCCAACAGATTCAGTACGCTCGCTGGCATACTCCTCCAGCTCGCTAAACGTGCGTGAACGGACGCCGTCTTTATCGGGCTTAACGCCGGCGAAGAAGACCTTGAGCACATCGCGATCGATGCCGTCCTTCTTGGCAGCCTTCCAGGCCTCGTCGGTCACTGTGATGCGATACGTCTGCTCCTCTTTTTCGCGACGGAGCAGACCCTTCTTCTTGGTCTCGGTCGCTTCTTCCAGCTTGATCACGCGGTCGTCGGTGAGCTTCATAAGCGTGGCGATATATGCCTGATCGGGCACGTCGTTCCAGCTCATGAGGGCCGAAAGCACGGCGGGATGGTCGGCCGAAGGCACATCGCGGAAATATTCGTCCTGGAAAAGCGGCTTGGGCTTGCGGCGGCGCAGCTTGAGCACAACGATTGTGCCGGTAAAGGCCACCGCCGCGACAACACTTAGCACGGCAAGCGCATTGGCAATCATGCGAGCGTGAGCGCGGCGAGCGTTGGCCTCGTCGGCCCATTCCTTCTCTTCGCTCAGAATCGTCGACATGCGCTTTTCGCCCGAGACGGCAAGCTGCGGCACCCAGTCGCTGGGGAAGGCGATGCGTGCCTCGGCGAATTCGCCCTCATGCACGCAGGGAATGGTATAGGTGACCATGGGCTCGTCCGCATCGAGCGACACGTCGCCCGTCAGTGGGCCGTGGCCCCATGCGCGGAAGTTATCGCCCTTGACGGCAGCCGTCCCGGCAGCGGCATTTGCAAAGTAGACTTCCATCTCGACGTCATCGGAATCCGCCGACCAGCCGTCACCCACGAACTTCCAGTAGAGCTCGGCGGTATCGGCCCAGTTCATAACCGCACCGGTCATGGAATAACTCACGTAGTAGATTGCGCTGTCGCCGCTCTCGTGGGGGCTGAACACCTTAATCTTTACGCCGTCGTCGGACTGCTCCACCGTGTAAACGCCGTCGTCGCCTTTGTTTGCGCTGTCGACCTTGTTAAACGCAGTGTCGTCTTCCTCGACGCTCAGCACATTGACGACCACCGAGCCGCCTTGCTGGTTAGAGCCTGTATTGATATCCCAATACACGCCGTTAATGTCGTCGTCGAAATCGAACTGGCGTCCCTCGACAACGGTCAGCGAGCCATCGGCCTCAACCGTGGCACCGATATAGGTTTGGCTCATGGAGTAGCCGTCGGCGTGCGCGACGGCAGGCAGCAGCAACAACGCAAGCGCGACGAGTGCGCAGACGGAAGCGAACCGCGCAAACAGGCGGCGCTGCCGACAGGGCTGGGCAACGGGGGCGTTCATAGGCACATCCTTTGTCTGTGGTACCAGTAGCGTCATTGTCCCACGTTTGCGAGTTCATGTGACGAACATCTAGGTCAGCGGAGCGTCAAAACGGGACAAAAGTCACGCCCGCCGCCGGCACCTGGGGACGTTCCTTATCTGCCGGCAATCTGGGACACTCCTTGGCATAGCCCGCTCCGGCAATAGATACCACTTCATAGCTCCATCACAGGTGTAGCGGCTTTGTGTGGGCGCGGCATGCGCTGATTGAGCCGCCAGTTGAGGGGCATAAAGCAGTTGAGCGAAAACGGTTTGCCCCTTTGCCGTCCGCTTGAGGATCATGTCCCCCTTTTCCGCGGAAACCCCGGCAGTTGCGAAGAGCTGCCGGGGTTTCTGTCGTTTGAAGGCTAGATTGATTGACGACGATTAAGGCGCCGAGCCGGTGGTCCGGCACGCGCAACGTGTGGCCTCAGCAACTTGCAGGCCACGGCAGCGTCTCCCCCACCGCGCCCCGCGCTATACTCGTCCGCATGGACATCAACGCACGCAACATAGCAACAACCGCCGCCGACGCGCCAACGACGCCGGCCGCTCCCGCGCCCGTCGTGGGGCGCTTCGCCCCGTCGCCCTCGGGCCGTATGCACCTGGGCAACGTGTTCAGCTGCCTGTGCGCATGGCTTTCGGCCCGCAGCCAGGGCGGCAGCATCGTGTTGCGCATTGAGGACCTGGACGATCGCTGCAAGCGCCCGGAACTTGCCGCCCAATTGATTGACGACCTGGCCTGGCTGGGGCTGGAGTGGGACGAAGGCCCCTACTACCAGCACGACCGCCTAGACCTGTACGAGAGCGCCTTGCGCCGGCTGAAAGACGCCGGCCTCACCTATCCCTGCTTTTGCACACGCGCCGAGCTCCACGCCGCGAGTGCACCGCACGCGAGCGACGGCACGCCCATCTACCGTGGCGCCTGCCGAAGTCTTTCGGCCGAGGAGGTGGCCCGCCGCAGCGCCCTGCGCGCCCCGGCCACACGTCTGCGCGTGCCCACCGTCGACGACCTCGCAGACGACGTGATCGAATTTGTGGATCGCACGTACGGCGCCCAATGCGAAGCACTCGCCACCGAGTGCGGCGACTTTTTGGTGCGCCGCAGCGACGGCGTGTTTGCCTATCAGCTAGCCGTGGTGGTCGACGACGCTGCCATGGGCGTCACCGAGGTCGTGCGCGGATGCGACCTGCTGGGGTCCACACCGCGCCAGATCTATCTGCAGCACCTGTTGGGACTGCCCACGCCGCACTACGGACATATTCCGCTGCTCATGGCACCGGACGGCCGCCGCCTTTCCAAACGAGACCGCGATCTGGACCTGGGCGAACTCCGCGCCCGCTTTGGCACGCCCGAAGCGCTGCTGGGCTGGCTCGCCGGGCAAACGGGCATCGCGCCGGACACCACGCCGCGCTCTGCCGAGCGGCTGGTCGAGCACTTTAGCTGGGATGTTATCCGCGCGCACCGAGAGAACATCGCTGTAACGGCCGAGTAGCCAAATACGCCCCACCCCTACGCAACATCCCAAGGCTGGAGTTCGTCGCCCAGGCGAACGATGCAGTCGTAGAGCACGGTATGGCGCTCGGTCGGGTTGGCATCCCGATGAAAATGCCCGTAGTACCAGCGCTTGTAGTCCAAGCGGTCTTCCAACTCGTCAAAAAATGCCGTAAGTCGATCGACGGCGGGGCAATTCCAGCCGGGCGCCGGATAGAGCGTGGGCGAAAGCATGCGCGTAGAGCAGGTGTGGGTGACCACGTAGTCGACCTTCCAGGCCACGCTGTCGAGCTTCGTCCGTGCCTCCTCAAAGTTGCGCTCGTCCGGCAACTCCTGCGGCCACCAGCTGGAATACGGAATGCGGTATTCCTTGTCCACGCTCGTGGCGCCGCCCATGATAAAGACCGTTGAGCCGTCGAGTTCAAAAACCTCGCCGCGCGTCAGGCGCCGTATGGGCGAGGTGTCCGACAGGCGCTGTGTCAGTCCGCCGTGCCACAACTCCATGGGTCGCTCCGCCCAGTGGTCGAAACGTTCGTGGTTGCCGTCGACGAACAGCACGGTATAGGGGCGCGACTCCAGCCAAGCGATGTCGGCGCACTCCTCGGCAGAGAAATCCCACGGAAAGCCAAAGTCGCCGGCAATGATGAGATAGTCGTCGCTCGTCAGGCTTTCCCCAAGATCCCAATCGCGCAGCTTTTGCATGTCGAGCCCACCGTGAATGTCGCCCGTCACATAGACCGTCATCGGATCACCACTTCCCTGCAAGTCGCTAGCCCGCATTCTGCACGATTAGTAAGCTAACCGTTCCAGCCCTTCCATCCCTTAGGGCTTACCCCTCGTTCTTCCATCCAAACGGGTCAAGCACCCAAAAAACCAGATCGAGCACGCCGCCGGTCATCATGGCACCGGCAAGGGCCATGCAAACGTGCAGGGAACTGGCACTTCGGAGCACGTCGAATGGCCCCAGAACAGCCAGCAGCGCGACCGCTGCGCCGGCTACGCACAGCGCGAGGCACGGCCCCGCGTCCTTGACGCACTTCTTTGCGAGATGCTTGGTGTTGTCACTCATCAATATCGAACTCCTTAGAGGGTCGTTGTTTGGGTACATGCCGCCGCGGCAGAGCAGGACGGCAGGGTAAGTGTCACATGTCGTGCGGACATCCATGGGGAAACCGCCTGCTCGACCAACCCTTGACGCCGTTTTGCACCGGCACCCCCATCCCCCGCTATCGAGGTCTAATACTTTTCCCGAGAAGTGAACGGCTGTTTTTGGACCCCTGAAACAGCCGCATTTTTCGACGGCAAAATCGTGGGATTTCAGCATTGAAACCGCAGGAAACGGCACCTTTAAAGGTCGATGCTTCGGGGGTCCGTTTTAGCTCGTTCACTTCTCGGGAAAAGTATTAGACCTCGCTGCTAGCTATCCAGAAAGGCATCTCTCCCTTCCCCACCGCCACCCAAAAACTCATCCAACATTAATCTTGGCTCAAGAATCGCTTAATCTATAACCTGCACTATAGAGTTCGACCAAGGGCGGGGCGGCGCAACGCAGGCCGCCGAACGCAACGCTCGCGCCCGGGCAGATCGCCCGGCGTCGCGCCCATCGAACGAAAGGACAGGTCATGGACGACCTCGAAAAAGTTGAAACCATCCACACCAAGTGCAGCGTGAGCTACACCGATGCCAAGGCCGCACTCGACGCCGCCGACGGTAACGTTCTGGATGCCATCATTTGGCTCGAGTCGCAGGGCAAGACCCAAACTACGTCGGCGCACGCCGCCACCGAGTCCGCGCCAGTCGATGAGCCCTCGGCCGAGATGGTCGCCGCGCAGGCCGCCTACGAAAAGTCGAGCGAAAAGACCGACTTCTCCAAGAAGATGGACAGCGTGTGGGAGTACCTCAAAAAGCTCTTCCGCCTGAGCCTGGACACCAAGTTTATCGCCACGCGCCGCGATGCGATCATCCTCAACATCCCCATCCTGATCCCCATCATCGCCCTGTTTGCCTGGGGCGCTACGATTTGGCTGATGCTGATTGGCCTGTTCTTTGGCATGCGCTACCGCATCGACGGCGACGGCGACGTGCCCGGCAGCATCAACAACCTTATGAATCACGCCGCCGACGCCGCGGACGACATCAAACAAAATCTGAACGACGACAAGTAATCGCAGACGGGGGCACGCATGGCACGGATCCTGATCGTAGAGGACGAGGAGAAAATCGCCCGCTTTGTGACGCTCGAGCTGGAGCACGAGAGCTACCAGGTAGAGCACGCCGCCGACGGCCGCACCGCCGTGGACCTGGCACTGGAGCGCGACTACGATTTGATTCTGCTCGATGTGCTGTTGCCGCAGCTCAACGGCATGGAGGTCCTGCGGCGTGTCCGCAAGCACAAGGACGTGCCGGTGATCATGGTCACCGCGCGCGATGCCGTGATGGACAAGGTGGCCGGGCTCGATGCCGGCGCCGACGATTACCTGACCAAGCCATTTGCGATCGAGGAGCTGTTCGCACGGATCCGCGTTGCGCTGAAGCGCGCGGAGGCCGTGCGGACGGCTTCGGGCGTTGGCGGCGCCGGCGCCGGGGCGGGTATGGCGGGCGGCGCGGGCGTCGGCGCCGCTGCGATACCCCCGGTCAGCGACTCGGCCCAAGCTTCCGCCTTGCTCTCCCCCGCCACGCTCGCCGTGGGCTCGGTTGCGCTCGACCCCAACCGCCGCGAAGTCACAGTCGGAGGCTCGCCCATCGCGCTCACGGCCCGCGAGTTCGACGTCCTCACCCTGCTTATGGCGCATGCCGAGACCGTGCTCACACGCGAGCGCATCGCGCACGAGGCGCTGGGCTATGAATACGTGGGCGACACCAACAACGTCGACGTGCACATCGCGCACCTGCGCGCCAAGATCGAGGACGCCGGTGGTACCCGCATCATCCAGACCGTGCGCGGGGTGGGCTATGTCTGCCGCGCGTAACGCCGAAGCCAAGCGCGTCACATCCATCGCCCGCGCCATCAACTGGAGCTATATGTGGCGCCGCTTGATGAGCTACGTCTGGCTCGATCTGCTGCTGATGGTGATTGCGGCGGCGATCATCGTCTATGGATACAACCAGATGCTGCCCGACGGCGCGTTTACCGCAGGATGGATCCCCGGCGTCGCCGTTCACGGCATGTCGCTGGCGCCTGCGCGCGGCTGGGACCTGGCAACGCTCACCTATACCGTCGAGCTTGCGCGTACCACCAAGACTTTCCCCCTCGCGCAGGACCTCGTCGCGCTATGGCCTCTCTACCTTGTCGTTGTGGGTTGGCAGGTCATCAGCGTGCTCAACATGCTCGGCGGCGCGAGGCGCGTGCGCCGCACCATGGCGCCGCTCAACGACCTGGCCCTGCGCGTGGACGAACTCGGCCGCATGCAGCTCTCCGGCGGCAAGATGGAAACGCTGGAGCAGGCCATCGAGCGCGCAAGCGTCGACTCGCCGAGCGTCACCACCGGCGACGCCGACCTGGCAAGCATCGAGGTCGCGCTCAACCGCCTGCTGCGCCAGATGCAAGAGGCAAAGCTGCAGCAGATGCGCTTTGTCAACGATGCAAGCCACGAACTGCGCACGCCCATCGCGGTGATTCAGGGCTACGTAAACATGCTCGACCGCTGGGGCAAAGACGACCCGGACGTGCTGGCGGAGTCCATCGCGTCCCTCAAGGCTGAAAGCGAGCACATGCAAGAGCTCGTGGAGCAGCTGCTGTTTTTGGCACGCGGCGATGCCGGGCGCACGGTCCTGCGGCGTGCGGATACCAACCTGGCCGCACTGGTCGGCGAGGTATGCGAGGAATCGCAGATGATCGATACCGCGCACACGTATCGGCTGGCGTACGACACCGCGCTTGTCAGCGATTCGCGCTGCGACGCGCCCGTCGACGTGGCACTCGTGAAGCAGGCGCTACGCGTGATCGTGCAAAACGCCGCCAAGTATTCGGACGCGGGAACGACCGTCACATTTGGCATAACGCCGGATGCGGGCGCGGGCACAATCGACATAAGCGCTGTCTCTTATACACATCTGACGCTGCCGACGAATAGCCTTGTGTAGA
>UQSC01000088.1 GCA_900543615.1 uncultured Collinsella sp.
GTGTATAAGAGACAGGGGCAAGAAGGGGCGCCAGAATCGCGGTCAGGGCGACCAGCACCAGCACGACGGCGGCAATCTTAGAAGACAGCGTCATCTTCTTCCAGCCACCGAGCTTGAGCCCCTTGGAGGCAGCCTTCTCGAGCTGCTCGGTTTGCTTCTCTCGAATCTTTACCATAATCTACACCGTCCTGATGCGCGGGTTGATGAGCAGGTAGAGCATGTCAACCACGATGTTGATGATGATGAAGGCAAGAGCAACGACGATGACGACGCCCTGAACCAGGTTCGCCTCGTTGCCCTGAACGCCCTGCAGGATCGCAGTACCCATGCCGGGGAGGTTGAAGATGACCTCGATGACGACAGCACCGCCCATGAGGTAGCCGATCTTAAGACCGAGGGTGGTGACCGGGGTGATCAGTGCGTTGCGCAAAACGTTGATGCCGACGACGACCTTCTCGGGAACGCCGGCGCCGCGAGCCATACGGACATAGTCCTTATCGAGCTCCTCGACCATGGCCGTACGCACGATACGAGTCATCTGACCTGTCAGCGGGAATGCCAGAGCGATGGCGGGCATGATCATGCGCGCCAAATAACCTGCCGGGTTGGTGGTGAAGTGAGGTAGAGCACCGGACGCCGGAAGCACCTTAAGGTAGGAAGAGAACAGCAGGATCAACAGAACGGCAAGCCAGAACGACGGGGTTGCCAAGCCGGCGATGGAGAAGACGCGGATCACTTGGTCCGGCCATTTATCGCGATACAGTGCCGCGATGACGCCGAGCAAAAACGAGACGACCGCGCCGATGGCAAGACCGATGAAGGTCAGCTGCATCGTGACGGGCAGGGCCGTGGAGATGCGCTTGGCAACGGAGTTGCGAGCAGCACCATAGGTGCCCATGTCACCATGGATCAGATCGCCCATATAGCGCACGTAGCGCACGGGCCAGGGGTCGTCCAGACCATACTTCTCATGGTACTCGGCAACCGCCTCGGGCGAGGCACCGTCACCCAACGCCGTATAGGCGGGGTCGGTCTTGGAGAACGACATAAGGAAGAACACCAGGACGGTGACGCCCAATGCCATGATCGGCAGCGCCACGAGACGCCTTCCAATCAAACGTAGCAAGTTGTTCACGTTCTCTCCCCTTTCTTTTGTCGGTAGGACCAACTGGTATATGAGTATGGATACTCATTACAAGACCCGAGCGACATCGAGGCCGCCCGGGTCTTTGTTTCAACTATGAGGACGTTGCCTTACGACCGACGCCCCACATATGACTCAAGCGAGTCTTAGGCCTTGACGGTCGCGACGCCCCTGAAGGACATGCTCGTCGTGCCGATGCCCTTGAAGCCATCGAGGGCCTCGCCGTTGGGCGCGGTGGACGGATCGTCCCAGGAAGCGGAGACGGTCTTGACGTGGACAACGGGGTACAGAACAGCGTTGTCGGCGATGATGTCGAAGCACTCGTTCCACTTCTTCTGCTGCTCGTCGCCCTCGGCGGCAAGAGCCTCGTCCATGAGACCGTGGAGCTTCTCCCACTCAGCGGAATCCTTCCACGGGCAACGGGTCTGCATCCAGACGTTGTCACCGTACCACCAGTTGAGCAGCAGGTCAGGGTCGGCGCCGAAGCAGGACGGATCGCCAGGAGCGAGAAGGATATCGTAGGCCTCGCCGCCGTCGATGGCAGCGTAGGTGGCCGGCGAGGTATCGGTCTGGATGGTCACATCGAAGCCGAGAGCGTCGAGGTCGTTCTTGACCTGGGCGGCCATGCCCTTGATCTGCTCGTTGTCGGTAGTGCGCAGGGTGATGGCGCCCGGGGTGATGCCAGACTCTTCGATGAGCTTCTTGGCCTTCTTGGCGTCAGTCTTGTACACCGTGGAAGCCTCATGATAGTTGGTGAAGCTCTTGGGCAGGTAGCAGCTGGCAGCGGTGGCAAGGCCGGCGAAGGTGTTGGTGATCATCTTCTCGGTGTCGAGCGCGTACATGACGGCCTGACGGACCTTGACGTTGTTCCAAGGCTCCTTGGCGACGTTGAACATGATGAAGCGGGTGCCGAAACCCTGAACGTTATCGATCTTGCAGCCAGCGCTCTCGAGCTGGTCGACGGCGTCAGCGGTGACGAGCTCCATAACGAGCGTGGAGCCCTCCTGCTGAGCGGTAACGCGAGCGGTGGGGTCGGTCAGGATGCTGTACTGGATCTTCTTATCCTCGGCAGCATACTCACCGTTGTACTCGGGGTTGGGAACCAGGGTGATCTCGGTATCGGAGATAGAGTCGTACATCCAGGGGCCGGAACCGATCGGCTGCTTGGCGCGATCCTCCTCGGCCTGGGTAGCCGGGGTAACGCGGATGATGGCCAGACGATCCTTGAGCAGGGAGAAGTTGGGGACCTTGGTCTTGACCGTTACAGTGCTGGTGTCCTTGGCCTCGATGGACTCGAAGGGCTGGAAGAACGGAGCATAGGTAGCGGAAGCAGCGCAAGCGGTGTAGGAGGCAACGACGTCGTCAGCAGTGACCTCGGTGCCATCGGAGAACTTGGCGCCCTTGCGGATGGTGACCTCGAAGGTAGTGTCGTCCACGGACTTGGGATCGTCGGTGGCGAGCTCGTTGAAGGTGCTGTAGTCGTGGTAATCGATGCCGTAGAGGCCCTCGATGACGTGCCAGTTAGCACCCAGGCCCACAGCGGAGCCGGTGCTGGCGGGGTCGAAGCTGGACGGAGCGTAAGCGGAACCAGCGGTGATCACGCCGCCGCCACGGTTGGCGGAATCGGTGGAACCGGAAGCGGAACCCTCGTCGTTGGAACTGCCACCGCAGCCGGTGAGACCAAGCCCTGCGACAGCAGCGACGCTGCCGGTGAGGCCGAGGAACGAACGCCTGGACATACCCTTGTTGATGATGGCCATGTCTTCTCCTATCAATAGAGAATCTTACCCGGGAGCACCTAGACTTGCCCCCGCGCAACTTGCGGACGATATATACCTTACCTACCGACGGACCCAACTGAGGTGCCGCGCTCGGCGACCGATACATACATACGCTTGAACGGTATTTACTACCGTTCACCGAATTCATTGACAAACGATTCGCCAGACAGTATGTATCGACGAGGTGAGATATCAGTCTTCGTCAACCCGCAGGATAGCAGGGTTATTCACCATGGCTAGTCAAACGTTTTAGCGTTAATAAAACCCGAAATCAGGAGGTAATCGCCGCGAAATAAATGATTGAAAATCAGCCAATCATGTATATCAGTTGTTTAGAAGCGCGTTTAGTTTTCGGAACGGCTGGCCGATGCCTGGACGCGCTCGGCATTCCATGCAACAAGTGCCTCGTGGACCGCTTTGGCGACATCGGCCGGAACGCCTCGAACTTCTGCAATCTCCTGCTCGCTTGCCGCGCGCAAGCGCTTCATCGAGCCAAAATGGCGCATGATGGCACGTTTTCTAGTGGGTCCCACGCCCGGAACGTCGTCAAGCACCGAAACCGTCATTGCCTTATCGCGCAACTCGCGGTGGAACGTAATCGCAAATCGGTGGGATTCATCGCGAACCTGCTTGATCAGATAAAGCGAAGCGGAGCCGGTCGGTAGCACGACGGGAGTCTCGTCCCACAGCACGAAAACCTCCTCATCGGCCTTTGCCAAGCCACAGACTGGTATATCGAGGCCGAGCGCCTCAAGTTGCTTAATTGCAGCGGTCAATTGCGGCTTGCCGCCATCGACAACGAGCAAATCGGGGCGCGAGCCAAAGCGCTCGTCCGCCATGCGCTCGGGAGCATAGCGACGCCCCAGAACCTCGGACATCGATACGAAGTCGTTCGCCTCGTCCAATTCGGCCTGAATTTTAAAGCGACGATACTGGCCCTTGTCGGCACGGCCGTTGGTAAACACCACCATCGAAGCGACGGTAAAGGTGCCGTGCAACGTCGAGATATCGAAGCACTCGATGCGCAACGGCGGCGCAGGCAGCGCCAGCGCACTTTCGAGCTCCAGGAGCGCCTGATTGGTGCGATCGTCAGCATACCCCGTGCGCATCATGTAGCGCATGAGGGCATGGCGCGCATTTTTGGAAGCCATATCGAGCAGGCGGTGCTTTTCGCCGCGCTGCGGCCTATGGAGATGGCAAGAGCGTTCGCGCTTGCCCGCAAGCCACTCCCCCAACGCTTCAGCATCCTCAAGCTCGACAGAGAGATTGATCTCGGCTGGAATATCGGCCGTCTCGTCGTAATAGCGCTTAAGAAAACCCGCTTGAAGCTCTTCCTCGTCGACATCCAGGCCTTTATCGAGGATGAACTCACAAGTTCGAACCGTTCGGCCCTCGCGAACGACAAAGACACAGGCGGCAGAGATAGTCTCTTCGCGATAGAAGCCGATGACGTCGATATCGACGCTTGATGGAAAAACGACCTGTTGGCGATCGTCCAGGCCCCTAATGACTTCCAGACGACGCTTGACGCGCGCCGCGCGTTCAAAATCGAGCGTCTCGGCTGCCTCCGTCATCTCGGACGTAAGCTCGTCGACGACATCCTTGCGATGGCCCGACAAGAAACGTTCGACACGCTTGACGTTCTTGGCATAGTCGGCAGGGGAAATCGCGCCGACGCATGCGCCCGGCCCGCGCCCGACATGGTAGTCAAAGCAGGGGCGCCCGTTTTGTGCGCAAATCATATTGACGATGTCTTCTTCGCCCTTATGAGATTCGACGATGCGGCGGCAGCGGCGCCATTCCGCACAGGATGCCGAGCAAATAGGAATAACCTTGCGCAGCGTATCGATGGTCTCACGCGCCGCACGGCTATCGGTATAGGGACCAAAATAGCGCGTGCCGGACTTATGGCGCTCGCGCGTGTATTTAATAGCGGGAAAGAGATCGCTCTTAGTAATGGCGATAAAGGGATAGCTCTTATCGTCCTTAAGGTCGACGTTGAAGTACGGATGGTACTGGCCGATCAGATTGCGCTCGAGCACCAATGCCTCGTGCTCGGTCTCCACCACGATATAGTCGAAGCTCGCCACCAGCTGCATCATGAGCGGGATCTTTTGACGCTCGTCCTGCAGCGTCACGTATTGACGCATACGGGCACGCAAGTTTTTTGCCTTGCCCACATAGATGACATCGCCCTTGGCATCTTTCCAAAGGTAGCAGCCGGGTTGCGTGGGAACGCGCGAAACCTGCTCGGCAAGTGTTGGAATGTTGTCGTGACCTGCCACACGCACCTACTTGCGACGAAGCAGCGCCGAGACCTCGGGCATCTTAAAGACGAAGGCAAGGCCAAAAGTCACGGCGAGCGAGACGACGCCTGCAACACAAACGTAGCCCAGGGTAATGAGGATCGAGCTGCCAAGCAGTCCGACAAAGTGCTCAAGTGCCCACATGACGCCGGCGCCCGCGGCAGCGCCCAAGCCACCGAACAATAGGCCGAAGAAACCGCCATGCAGGATAGACTTGACCTGAAGACCATGCAGACGACGGCGCAGCCACCACAGTGAGCATCCGACCAAGACCACGTAGTCAACGACGTACGAAAGCGCAATTGCCGGCATACCGTAGCCCAGCACCACGCCAAACAGCAGCACCGAACCGGCCTGACCGATAGCGGAGTACAGGCAATAGCGGCTATAAGGTTTCATATCGAGCAGGGCCGAGAAGCTCTTCTGCATCAGCACGACCACGCCGTAGAGCGGCAGGGAAAGTGCCAGATAGATAAGGAACTCCGACACCAGCGCCACACCGGATTCATCGAACTTGCCGGCGCAGTAGATCATGTTGAGCGGACGGGCGAAGACGATCAGGTACATCGCAAACGGAATCAGGAAGAAGAGCATCTGGGCGACACCGCGCGAAATGCCCGTGCGGACGCTGTCGTAATCCTTCTCCTGCGCATCGTGAGAGAGTTCGGTATAGAGTGCCGTCGAAAGCGAGGCGGCGATCAGCGCATAGGGCAGCGTGTACCACAGGCGCGCATATGCGATAACGGAAGGGCCGGTCTCGGGCTGCACCACCAGCGCGGCGGCATTGGTAATGGAGGTCGAGACAAACATGCACACCGTGGCGAGCAGCGTCGGGATACCAAGCGCAATCGTCTGTCGCAGCGCGGGGTCCTTAAAGTCGATATGGATATGAGGATGCACGCCATGCTTGCCGAGCGCGGGAATCTGGCAGGCCATCTGGACAAAGACGCCGAGGGTCGTACCGGCTGCGATCAAGATAATGCCGACCCGCTCGCCAAATTGTGCAGACACGGGAGCAAAGCCCATAAAGCTGGCGATGACGATGACATTGTTGAGAACCGGGGCAAACGTCGACCAGAAGTAGTCGCGGTGTGCGTTGAGAACACCCGAGAACACCGAGCCCAAACCATAAAACAGAATTTGGATAGCAAAGAAGCGGAACATGAACGCAGCGGTATCCATGCTGTCGCCATTACCCGAAAGGAACGACTGCGTCCAAATAAAGCCGGGAGCAAACACGGTGCCCAGCAGCGAGATGCCGCCCAGCACCAGAAGCAGAATACCGAGCAGGTTGCCGACATACTCGTTCGATGCCTCGCGGCCCTGCTCACGCCTCACGCCCATATACACCGGCAAAAACGCCGTAACGAGCATGCCGCCCATCACGAGCTCGTAGAGCATGTTGGGCAGGTTGTTGGCAACCTGATAGGAGGACGAGAGCAGCGACATGCCGATGGCGGCCGCCATGGCCCACGTGCGGATAAACCCGGTGACGCGCGACACGATGGTCAGCACGGTCATGAGGCCAGCAGAACGACCAACCGTGGAGTAGTCCGACGAACCCATATCGTCTACGTCGTCCTGAGAGCCCTCATGAACCTCATCTTGTGGCAGTAAATCGTCCACGACGGCAAAGGAGCCGGTCATCGCAAAGGGATCGTCAACCAAAACGGCGTCATCTGCAGGTGCGACGTCATCGCTGTTCGGCATGTTGTTTCCGGATACGGCATCATCATCGAATATGGCATGGTCGCCAAACACCGTGTCAACTTCTTTGGCAGCGACGGTTCGGGCAGAAAACGACAGAGGGTCCCAGTCGTCATCACCGTCGATGGCCACGCCCTCGACGGGATCGGTCGAACCAAGCGGCGACCATTCGTCATCCGAAAGAAGCGGTTCGCCATCATCATGAGCCGCGGGCTTGGCGGAACGAGCGGCAGGAGCGCTCTGCGGTGTGCTCTTTCCCTGGGCTGCCATCAAAAACACCGCCGTCTCATCGGGACGCGGCGCACGAGGAGCCTCGGAGGCGATCGGCTTCACGCTGGCGCTCGATTGAGCGGCGGCCAAAAAGACAGCCGTCTCATCGGGACGAGCCGAAGAAAGAACCGTACGGGGAAGCGCCGTGCCGGCACCGGCGGCACGCAAGTACACGGCCTGTCTCTTATACACATCTG
>UQSC01000089.1 GCA_900543615.1 uncultured Collinsella sp.
CGAGATCAGCCTCGGTCTCGTGGGCTCGGAGATGTGTATAAGAGACAGGCCCCAGCGGCAACACCTTTGCCCATAGAACCCGCGACGCCTCCGATTGAAAACATATAGCCCTCGACTTTGGCCGCCACCGCGAGCTCGGTGGGCACCGGAGCGCCCGTGAGCCGATATCGACGCATGCGGCACTCATAGACCACATCACTCGGTTCCATCGAAAAGCCCTGGATTGCAAAGTCGTTTGCCGCCTCGCGCTTTACGCGGGCACGCTCGCGCTCGATATCGACCGCCGCGCTCGATGGGTACGGTTGCTCGGCAACAACCTCTGCCCGCGCGCCCAGCCGTGCTGCACAGGCCTGAGCCAGCTCGTCGCAAGCTGCCTCCACGTGCACAAACACCTTGCGTTCGGTTTGCGTGGGGATACGCTTGGCAACGGCGCCCGCATCCACGTAGCAGAGCTCGGAGCGGTACATAATCCGCTCACCCATCGGACCCGCCGCCGTCACGCCAACCGAAATCGGGCAGTCGAAACTGCCGCTGCGCTCAAGATGCGCTTCTTCGATATGCCAGCCCCGCGGCAGCACCACCTGCGCGAGTGCCTGGCCGCCAGAGGTATCGCATGCGGCATGAAGCTCAAGGTCACCGATGTGAGGCGCATCCGTCGTGGCTGCGTCACGAGACGACGCGACGCCGGCAGTCTCCACCGGCGCATCGGCCGGCGCGTCCACACTCGGGTCGCCGCCTTCGTCCGCATCGTCATCGGCAGTCGCCCCATCTGTAGCCCCCACGGCGCCCGAGTAGCCCACAACGCCCTCAAGTCGGACGCCGCACCCCGGGCAAAATCGCACCGGCACGCCGGCGACCCGAGGCAGCTGCGCCCCGCACGCCGGGCAGAATCTCAAGTCACTCATCCCGTACATCCCTAATTTCGTTAGCTGTTTTTGATTGCGGCAAGCTGCCGCCATAACTCATCGGCACCGTTAAGTCGATACGCCGTCTTATCGAGCACGATGTTTTTGCCCTCAAGTTCTACCGATTGCTCCGAGCCATCCGCATAGACAAAGACGAGCGTTCGGCCGGCATCGCTCGTCCGCTCATCCACCGCATCCCCCACGGTGCAGCCATCGAGCGCGGCAAAAGTCGATGCGACCAGTTCGGCATCGTCGGTCTCATAGGCCGTCCGCGCCTCCCCGTCCTCGATAAGCTTGACCGCCACCGGAACGGCAGCGCAATCGTTGAGCGACACTTGCGCGGCAGTCTTTCCCTGAGCGCCATGGTCGCCGGCAACGTAAACTCGCATGAGTGTCACCGCCGCGGCAAAGACCACCACGGCGATAAGCGCGCCCGCAATTTTATTAGACGCGCAACCCCGAGACGCCATAGGTGCACCCCCTCCGTTCTGCTCTGCTCAGCATCACATTCATATGCCTTTGAGCACCAAAACGGCAGGTGACAAATGTCTCATATTCATATTTTTGCAGGTAAAAAACCACCACAAAGGTGCCTGTCCCCTTTGTGGTGGTTAGCTAGTCTTGGGGTGTCCAGGACCAGAAGAAGTTGATGAGGGCTACGCGCGAGGAGGCACCGGTCTTTTTGTTGATCGAAGCGATGTGGCGATAGAGCGTGGAGCGCGAAAGGAAGAGTGCCGCCGCCACGTCCTGCACGCTGTCGTCCGAAACGACCAGCGCCTCCAGAACATCGCGCTCGCGCTTGGTGAGCCCAAAGGCGGCAACGAAGCCATCGATCCGATCGTCAAACGAAAGTTCCGGCGCCTCCAGGGGCACCGTGTCGGCCTGGCCGGGCTCACAGCTCACGCCAAGATCGTCGGTGGCAAGCGCCAGCCCGCCGTGCGTCGCCTCGCCCTCACCGTCTTGTCTAAACTGCCCCAACAGCGAAATCGCGATGCCGACAAACAGCACGAGCACGACGCTCACTGCCGCCAGCACGTTTTGACTCGAGATAATCGCCACTGCCGGAGCCGTCACGAGCATCGAGCAAACGTTGTTGATAACACGGCCCATGCACGGCCACAGATACGCCCAGCGGGCATACATCGAAATCGCGGCGAACTTCGCGGTGAAGAACACCACGAAAAAGCCCGTGCCAAGGTAAAAGATAATCGTGGCGGCAAGCGTGTTGCCACCGTTGCCATCGGTGATAAGTACAAAGAACGAGAGCGTGGACAGCATGGCGGCGCACGTCATGATGATATTCATATACGAACGCCCACGCAGGTCATACAGGACGCCGGCGGCAAGGGCGCTCACAACCAGCAGCAAGCGCGGCCAGTCGCCCAGATCGATAGCGCCAGCGGCATGCGAGGTCGTAAGGCCGGCATTGAGGGCCGCGAACACGCCGGTGAGGCAAGCGGTCGCCACCGTCAGACGCACCACGGCACCCTGAAAGGCCGCCTTTGCCTCGGGGTCATCGTGCCACCTGGCGCCACGCTCCGACGCATCGACCGATAGCTCGGCAATCTCGACCTCGAACTCGGGCGCAGGCTCATCACGCAATTTAGCGCGGCGGACACCGTGAAGCAGCCCCACCAGCGCAATCGCACAGGCAATGAGAACAGACTGCTGGGGAATGCCCGCAGGCATCACCATATGGTTGAGCACCTGCACCAAAATGCCCACAGCATAGGAAACCGCCACGGTGCGCGCCAGGCAGGGCGTCTGCGCAAAACGCCGCGCAAGATTGGCATGGGCGGTCGATCCGCAATAGCCCAGGGCGCAGCACGCCACCAGGCCGCCGGCAATTACTACCTCAAACCGCACTGCCATAATCATCAGCAGCAACGCCGATACCAACAGCACGCCCGTAATATCGCTCGTCGCATCGATCGTCTGGGGACGGCGATAGTACAGAAATGGGCGCACGAAAAAGCCAATCACGCTCGCGCCGACAACGATGCTCTCGTAGATGACGACCTCACTCGATGGCACGAACTCGGCCATGCGCGCATCAAAGAAATACTCGCACGCCAAAAACGTGAAGAAGAACAGCGCTAGGCACAGAATCTCCCGCATGCCCCGGCGCAAATATGTGGTTGTGTCTCCCAGGTCCCTCATGGTAACCCCCACCCGCTTTGTTGTCCGGAACACCATTTTAATAAAGAACCAATCTCAATATCGAAGCCAAGTTCGAAATGTTGCAAATTCGACCCCAGCCGTCCGCATGACGCCGCGATTTTGAGCCGCATGACCCAGAAGGGGCGCGCGCGGTCTCTAGCTCGACAAAGAGTGTCCCCAACTGCCACTCATTTAAGTACGTCCCCAATGAGTGGCCCCAAAATCCGCAGACGGCAAGGCGCCCGGCGAGCATGAGCTGTTCGCCGGGCGCCTTGGTCAGGAGGCTATGAGGATGAGCACGCGAAATCCACAGCGGTCAGGCCCGCCCCCTAAGGGCCTGAGGTGCTCAAGATTGGGAGCGACAAGCCCGACGAAGCGTACTTAGGTACGCGAGGAGGGTTGGAGCCCCAAGGTTGAGCGCCTCAGTGCCCTTAGGACAGGTCCTCACCATTAGAAGCAATAACCTTCTTGTACCAGTCGAAGCTCTTCTTTTTGGAACGCTTGAGGGTACCGTTGCCGGCGTCGTCGCGATCGACGTAGATAAAGCCGTAGCGCTTAGACATCTCGCCCGTGCCGGCAGACACCAGGTCGATCGGGCCCCAGGTGGTGTAGCCCAGTAGGTCAACGCCGTCCTCGGTCACCGCATCGCGCATCGCGGCGATATGCTGGCGCAGATAGTCGATACGGTAGTCGTCGTTGATGGAGCCATCCTCCTCGACAACATCCTTGGCGCCCAGGCCGTTCTCGACCACAAACAGCGGCTTCTGATAACGGTCGTACAGGTCGTTGAGGGTGATACGGAAGCCCAGCGGATCGATGGCCCAGCCCCACTGGCTCTCCTGCAGGTAGGGGTTCTTGGCGCCGGCGAAGGCGTTACCCTGGGTGCGCTCGACATCGGGGTTATCGGCACCGGCGGAGCAACGGGTGCTGTAATAGCTAAAGCTGATGAAGTCGACGGTGTTGGCGGCCAGGACCTCGCGATCCTCGTCAGTCATACCCACGTCGATGCCCAGGCGCTCGAGTTTCTTGAGCGCATAAGCCGGATAGTAGCCACGGCTCTGGACGTCGACAAAGAAGTAATTGTCCTGGTTATCGAGCTGCGCCTGGCGCACATCGCCCGGACGGCAGCTGTAGGGGTAGTAGCTACCTGCGGCAAGCATGCAACCGATCTTGACCTCAGGGTCGATCTCGTGAGCGATCTTGGTTGCCCAAGCGCTGGCGACGAGCTCGTTGTGGGCGGCCAGGTACTCGACGGCCTCCTTGTTCTCGCCCTCCTCAAAGACCAGACCGGCACCCATAAACGGCAGGTGCAGGATCATATTGATCTCGTTAAAGGTAAGCCAGTACTTCACCAGACCCTTGTAGCGGGTGAAGATCGTAGTCGAGAGGTTCTTGTAGAAGTCGATGAGCTTGCGATTGCGCCAGCCGCCGTACTCCTTGATGAGGTGAATCGGGCAGTCGAAGTGCGTGATGGTCACGAGCGGCTCGATGCCGTGCGCCTGGCACTCGCGGAACACGTCCTCGTAGAAGTCCAGGCCAGCCTCGTTAGGCTCGGTCTCGTCGCCGTTGGGGAAGATGCGGGTCCACGCAAGGCTCATGCGGAAGGTCTTAAAGCCCATCTCGGCAAAGAGAGCGATGTCCTCCTTGTAATGGTGATAGAAATCGATGCCGGTCTGCGCGGGATAGTAATAGCCGTCCTCGAAGTCGAGCATCTTACGCTGGCCGGAGACCACCGCATAGCGCTCGGGGCCGTGCGGAGCCACGTCCACGTTGGCAAGGCCGCGGCCGTCCACGTTGTAGGCGCCCTCGCACTGGTTGGCAGCCGTCGCGCCGCCCCACAGGAAGTCATTACGGAAAGCCATGCATCAATCCTTTCGCACGCTGTTGTCATAGGCTCAGTATCCCTGCAAACAACGCGTCGCTCAACGGCAACGACGCAGGCCGATACTTCTTTTCGCGTGCAGGCGCCCGGCAACCGCCCCGTCTGACACTTTTTGACACCCGCCCCCAACCACCACAAAGGGAACAGGCACCTTTGTGGTGGTTGGGCCCGGTTTGTCTCGATCTGTAACAGTTAGGCCGCCAAAACCGGGCCTGGTGTTACAGATCGAGATTGTTCGGTCTGTCCCATGCAGTTTGTCTCGATCTGTAACAGGTAGAAACGATTTATCCCGCTAGATGTTACAGATCGAGACAGAAGATTCTAGTCGCAGGTGATGTCGAGGTTTTGCCGACGAGGCCTACGTAACCGCCTTCGCTCAGCAATTCATTTGACTGAATAGGAAAGAAAGGAAAAAATAGGAAAAAAAGGAAAGGAGACTTATGACTGAAACCATCTTCTCCCCCTCATTTGGAAATCGCCCGTCCTATCTGGTGGGTCGCGGGAACGTGATTTCGACATTCATCTCCGGTCTTGAGCAGGAGCCGGGCAATCGAGACCGAGCCATGCTCATGCTCGGCCAGCGAGGCAGCGGCAAGACGGTTCTTCTGTGGGAACTTGCCGACCGCGCACGCAAGCTCGGTTTTGTTGTCGCCACACCCACCGTAGCCTCCGAAGATATGCTTGAGCGCATTGTTGAAAAAATCCAAGAAGCAGGCGAGCCTTATGTCAGCAATCGTCATCTCCCCAAACTTTCTGGCGGTAGCTTGAGCGTCTTCGGCTTCTCAGCCGGTCTCGAGTTCACACGCGATGTGCAGGAGACCAAGAGTTTCCAGTTCAAACTCACGCAGCTGGCGCGCAAGCTGACCGAGCAGGGGCACGGCATCCTCATCCTTATCGATGAGCTCCAAGCTAATTCACCTGAGATTAGACAGCTCGTCACCGCCTATCAAGAGCTGGTCGGTGAGGGACTCAACGTCGCGCTTGTTATGGCAGGTCTCCCGGGAGCCGTCTGTGCAACGCTCAATGACCGCGTGCTGACATTTCTCAACCGCGCTCGCAAGGTCACGCTCGAACCGCTTTCAATCGGAGATGTCGATGCCTATTATCAGCGGGCTTTCGAAGAGCTCGACCTTGATATTCCAGGCGATCTTCGCCTCCGTGCCGCTCGCGCAACCCAAGGCTCGCCCTATATGCTGCAGCTCATCGGCTATAACATCGGCAATCGCTGCAAGACAGGAGAACACGTAACGCCAGAGCAAGTCGACGGAGCTATCGAAGCGTCAAAAGCCGATTTCGAAAACGATGTTTGTGAAACGACGCTCGCCGCGCTATCGGACCAAGACGTCGCGTTTCTCGACGCAATGACTGATGACGAAGACGCCGTTTCGCGCATTTCCGATGTAGCGAAACGTATGTCAGTCACACCCGACTATGCGCAAAAGTATCGCCGGCGCCTCATCGACGCCGGCGTAATCGAACAGGCGCGCCGCGGTTACGTGCGTTTCGCCGTTCCATATATGGCTGACTATCTGCGCAGCCAACTCTAGGCAGCCACCGCAATGGGGACAGGCACCTTTGTGGTGGTTTGGGCCCGTTTGTCTCGATCTGTAACAGGTAGGCCGTCAAAACCGGGCCTGGTGTTACAGATCGAGATTTTTCGGGCGGGTCCCTGCGGTTTGTCTAAATCTGTAACAGATAGAGACGATTTAGCCCGCTAGATGTTACAGATCGAGACGGAAGATTCTAGTCCACGGCGATGTCGAGGTTCTTGCCGACGAGGCCCACGTAGCCGCCTTCGGCTGCCTTGGGGCTGTCGGCGTGGCAGAGGACCCACTTGTCGGCCTTCCAGTAGCAGTAGCTGTCACCGGCGGCAGGCATGTCGGATGCAGCCTCGGGGCGCGGGCCGTTGGTGCCGGCGGGCAGCGCCACCATCACCTGGAAGCCACCGTCGTCGACCATGCACGGCGTGTAGTGGAGCGTGGTGTTGAAGACTTCGACGACCGTACCCGCCGGCACGCGAAACGCCTTGACGCACGCGGTGTCGAGCTTGCCGTCCTCGATCTCCCAGCGATGCGCCACGAGCAGAATAAAGTCGCGCGCGCCCAGGTTGAACTCGCTCGCGCGGTGGTACTCCAGGCAGTTGAGTCGTGTATTGTGGCCGTTGCACCAGCCGAGCTGGAAGGGACGGCCACCAAACATGAGAAAGCCAAGCTTGTCGGCATCCTTGACGTCCTCGAGCTCCGGCGCACTTGCAACGTACTTGCTGCCCTCGGGAATGGGCGTGGCAGAGAGCGCCTCGAGCACGGGCGACGTAAGCTCGGACGGAACGTTATCCCAAACGTTGCCATAGGACTTGAACTCGGGATCGT
>UQSC01000090.1 GCA_900543615.1 uncultured Collinsella sp.
CCCTGACCTCTTGACTGCCAGTCAAGCGCTCTCCCAGCTGAGCTACGCCCCCGTGACGAGGAGATACTATAGGGGAATGTTCTTGGGGATGCAAGGGGTTTTGTTGAAACTTTTTCTTACGGGTTTTCCTGGGACGGCGGATAGAAATAATCACTCTTCGAGCGATTATTTCTATCCGCCGTCCCGATAAAACCCTAATGCGATAGACCTTACTTGTAGAGGTAAGCGATGGCGGTTCCGGTGTGGACTTGGATCGTGGCTGCTGACCTGACGACGTTACTAATGCCCGTGTCGGCCAGCAGGCCCAGGGGGCTGTGGTCTAGCTCCCATTCTAGGCCATGTTCGCTTACCTCGGTGTTGGGGGCTATGGCGATGATGGAGAATGTCTTGCTTTCGGCGCCCTCGATGGTCCACGACTCGCCTGCGTGGAGGATGCGGGCGACCACCTTGTCCTCGGCAATCCAGACTGGGGCGTCATCGTAGCCTGCGAGCAGTCCCAGTACGGAAAGCGCCATGTCCGGACGGCCGCCGGTGGCGCAGGTCGTAACCACTTCGGCACCCGGCCAACGACGGCGGATGGAATCGAGCGCCAGCGCCAGATCGGTATAGTCCTTGTACGGATCATGGCGCTCAACTTCAAAGTCGGTGGCGGCATCGACCAGCGCGCGACCTGCATCGCTCACTGTGTCGGCATCTCCTACATACACGTCGCAGCCCAGGCCGGCGCCCAACAGCGCGTCGAGTCCACGGTCCACGGCGACAACGTGTTCACACTCCCCCGCCAGTTGGCGAAGTAGATCCGCGCTCGCCACCACGGGCGAGCCGCAGACCACTAATACCTTGCAAGCCACAGTCCTCGCCTATCCCTCAAACGAAAGCACGCGGGCCAGATCAAGGTCCTCATAGCTGTCGATAAAGATATCGCAGTTGGCACGCACGTCGTCGCGCTTCATGCGGCCGTGCGGGTCATAAATACCTACACGCTTAAAGCCAGCGACCCCAGAGCTCTTAAGGCCAAAGACCGCGTCCTCAAACACCCAAGTGCGCTCAAACTTGCACCCATAGCGCTCTTCCAAGCGGCGCAGCGCCAGCTCGTACACATCGGGGAACTGCTTGGAACGTCCCGCCTCGCCGGTGGTGGTCACAAACTCCATGTAGGCATCGAGACCGGCACCAGCGAGCGCAGACTTAACCAGTTCGGCCGGCGTGGACGTGGCAACGCACATGGCAATGCCCGCCGCCTTCGCTTGCTCCAAAAATGCCAGGAGCCCCTCGCGCGGCGGCACCTTGGAATAGCCATCGATGAGGATCTCGCTCAGCTCGCGATAGAGCTCTTCGCCATTCGCTCCAATGTCCCAGGTGTCGTGGTAGGCCTGGCACTCGTCCTCGAGTGACAAATGCTCAAACTGGGCAAAATCGTCGACCGTCACGTCAATTTCGTGGCGGTGCAATAACTCGGGCTGGGCATAGGCCCAAACGGGGGTGCTATTAACCAGTGTGCCGTCGCAATCGAAAATAAAAGCGACATTGGGAGCGGCGGTCTGGGACATAAACGTACCTTTCAATGTCAAATGGTAAACATCCTGCTAAAAACGTTTTACCAAACGTCAAACTAACAATCTTGAAACCCTAATTGATAAAACTGTCAAGAGTTTTACCACGGCAATTCTGCCAGTGGTCTAAACATGGCGCTTACCGATTAAACGCCGCCCCAAAACCACTTTCCTTCATAAAAGTAACGTACAGGTGTTATCGTAGTTTCTGCCGAAAGTTCCACCGAGCACGCGAGGTGGAACGAATCATAGAACTATCGCCGTCCCTTCGATTCGTGCAGCCTTGGACCTTTCGCATCTAGTCACCAAGGCAACACGCTGCCGCGTCATGATGGGATCAAACGTGAGCGATACAAAGCTAAAGCCAACGGCTAAAAAGCCCGCAACCCGTAAAGCCGCCCCGCACGCACCGGAGCTCACCAAGGACGATGTCTATCTATTTGGCATCGGCACGTGGGAGCGCAGCTGGGAAAAGATGGGCGCGCATCCCGACACGCAGAACCGTACGCGCGGCTGGCGCTTTTGCGTTTGGGCGCCCGACGTAAAGAGCGTCCATGTCATTGGCGAATTTAACGACTGGGATGAGGAAGCCAACCCGCTGGTGCCCGTGCATACGAGCGCTATTTGGGAAGGCTTTATTCCTGGCGCCGAGCAGGGCCAGCTCTATAAATATCTCATCGAGACCAACGAGGGCGAGAAGCTCTACAAGGCCGATCCGTACGCCTTTAAGGCCGAGTGCCCTCCGGGTACCGCGAGCGTGCTGTGGACCCTCGATGGCTATAAGTGGAACGACGCCGTGTGGCTCAAGCGCCGCGCCGGCCACAACCATATGTCGCAGCCGCTTAACATCTACGAGGTGCATATTGGCTCGTGGAAGCGCCACGGCGATGCGCCGCAGGGCGAGCCGGACGAGTACGGCAACTACCCCGGTCCCATGGATCCCTTCCCCGCACAGCGCGGCGAGTTCTATACCTACGACGATCTGTCGGTGGAGCTCGTGGACTACGTGCGCGACATGGGCTACACGCATATCGAGGTCATGCCGCTCATGGAGCATCCTTTCGACGGCTCCTGGGGCTACCAGACGACCGGCTACTACGCCGCCACCTCGCGATACGGCAACCCGCAGCAACTCATGCACTTTATCGATGCGTGTCACGAGGCGGGCATTGGCGTGATCATGGACTGGGTACCCGGCGGTTTTTGCGCCGACGCCCATGGCCTTGCCACCTTTAACGGCCACATGCTGTTTGAGCATGAGATTCACCCTAACTGGGGCACGCACAAGTTTGACTTCGCCCGCGGCGAGGTCCGCTCCTTCCTTGTTTCCAACGTGCTGTATTGGCTCGAGAACTTCCACGTTGACGGCATTCGCATGGACGGCGTGTCCAGTATGCTGTACCTCAACTTTGGCATTGACGATCCCGGCCAAAAGAAGTTCAACAAGTACGGTACCGAGGAGGACCTGGACGCCAGCGCGTTTATCCGCCAGGTCAACTGCGCCGTGGAGGCGCACTACCCCGACGTGATGATGATGGCCGAGGAGTCCACCGCGTGGCCGCTCGTGACCTATCCGCCGCAGGACGGCGGCCTGGGCTTCCACTATAAATGGGACATGGGCTGGATGAACGACACCCTGCACTACATGCAGACCGATTTTCCGTGGCGCCCCGGCAACCACGGGCTGCTCACGTTCTCCATCATGTACGCGTTTACCGAGAACTTTATCTGCCCGCTGAGCCACGACGAGGTCGTGCACGGCAAGTGCTCGCTCATCGGCCGCATGCCGGGCGACTGGTGGCGCCAGTTTGCCGGCCTGCGTACGCTGGCTTTCTATCAAATGACGCACCCCGGTGCCAAGCTCAACTTTATGGGCAACGAGATCGGCCAGTTTATTGAGTGGCGCTACTACGAGTCCATCCAGTGGTTCCTGACCGAGGAGTACGAGACTCACCGTCATCATCAGGCGTTTATCAAGGCGCTTAACCACCTGTACACTGCCGAGCCGGCCCTGTACGAGCGCGGCTACACCGACGACGGCTTTACCTGGATCGACGCGGACAACTCCAAGCAGTCCATCGTGAGCTTTGTGCGCCAGGGCGAGGACGTCGATGACGACCTGGTGATCCTGATCAACTTTGATCCGGCGAGCTACGAGAGCTTCCGCGTGGGCGTGCCGCGCGAGGGTGACTGGGAGGTCATCTTTGATTCCGACCGTCCCGAGTTTGGCGGCAGCGGCTATGCCGGCGAGGAGCCCTACACCTGCTCGAGCGAGCCCTATCCCTGGAACGGGCAGATGGACTCCATCGAGATCAAGGTGCCCGGCCTGGCAGGCGTGGTGCTTAAGCGCCGCGGCCCCAGCAGCTACAAGCCGCCGGTGGTCGAGGAGCCCAAGGCTGCGCCCAAGAAGCGCACGTCCTCGGTGAAGCCCAAGGCCGCGGCTGCTAAGAAGACTCCGGCTAAGGCGAAGGCTGCCAAGCCCGCTGCCAAGGCTTCGGCCAAGTCCACCACGGCCAAGAAGGCAACCACCAAAAAGGCTGCTCCCAAGGCAAAGGCAGCTGCTGTTAAAGCTCCTGCCAAGGATGCGTAACAAAGCCGTTACAGCTGTAATTACCCGCCCCGACGGGGCGTAGGATACAAGTCATAACCGTTCCGGGAGAAACATCCCCGGGGGAAAGGAACGTATGAATAAGATCTTCGACAACAAGCAGGAGTTTACCGAGCTCTATCGCGATGCCGTCATGAGCATCAGCGGCAAGAGCGTCGAGGCCGCCAGCGACCTCGATCGCTTTAACGCCCTGGCCAAGCTCGTGGCCGAGAAGGCGCGCACCGTTGCCACCAAGAGTGACGCCCGAGCCACCGCCGAGGGCAAAAAGCGCGTGTACTACTTCTCGATCGAGTTTTTGATCGGCCGCCTGCTCGACAACTACCTGCTCAACTTTGGCGTGCGCGACATGGTCGCCGAGGCGCTCGACGACATGGGCTTCGATCTGTCCGTCATCGAGAACCAGGAGCCCGATCCGGCCCTGGGTAACGGTGGCCTGGGCCGCCTGGCCGCATGCTTCCTGGATTCCATGGCAGCCGAGGGCATTGCCGGCTACGGCAACGGCATGCGCTACCGCTACGGCCTGTTTAAGCAGGAGATCGTCAACGGCAGCCAGGTTGAGGCCACCGACGAGTGGCTCACCCACGGGTATCCCTGGGAGGTCCGTCGTCAGGATAAGGCCGTGACCATCAAGTTTGGTGGCCATGTAGAGGGCTTTGAGGAGAACGGCCGCACGTTCTATCGCACGGTGGACACGCAGGACATCCTGGCCGTTCCTTATGACATCCCCGTCGTGGGCTATGCCGGCGAGACCGTCAACAAGCTGCGTGTCTGGGCCGCCGAGCCGGTCGAGGAGCACTTCGATCTGGAGGCCTTCAACCGCGGCGACTATGCCCTGGCCGATGCCGAGCGCGCCGAGGCCGAGGCCATCAGCGCCATCCTCTACCCCAACGACGCCGGCGAGCACGGCCGTCTGCTGCGCCTGAAGCAGGAGTACCTGTTTGTTTCGGCCGGCATCTACAGCCTGCTCGAAACCTTTGAGAAGGAGCACGGCGCGAACTGGGAGCTGCTGCCGCAGTTTGTGGCCATCCACACTAATGACACGCACCCCGCCATGTGCGGCCCCGAGCTCATGCGTATCCTCATCGACGAGAAGAAGCTCGAGTGGGACGACGCCTGGAACATCGTGACGCAGGTCGTGAGCTACACCAACCACACCATCCTGCCCGAGGCTCTGGAGAAGTGGCCCATCGGCACGTTCTCCAAGCTCCTCCCCCGCGTGTACCAGATCATCGACGAGATCAGCCGTCGTTGGCACGAGTCGTTCGACACCACGCAGGAGGGCTGGCAGGAGCGTCTGCGCCAGACCGCCATTCTGTGGGACGGCGAGATTCGCATGGCCAACCTGTCCGTGATCTGCAGCCACAGCGTCAACGGCGTGGCCAAGATCCACTCCGACATCATCAAGAACATCGTGCTCAAGGACTTCTATGCCCTGACGCCCGAGAAGTTCAACAACAAGACCAACGGCATCTCGCACCGTCGCTTCTTTGCCGAGGCCAACCCCACCTATGCCAAGCTCGTGACCGAGGCCATTGGCGATGGCTGGCTCAAGGACGCCTTTGAGCTGGAGAAGCTCAAGGAGTTCCAGAACGACACCGAGTTCCTGAAGGCCGTGGGTGCCTCTAAGCGCGCCAACAAGGAGCGTCTTGCCGCCTACGTCAAGGCCGAGACCGGTCTGGTCATTGACCCCAACACCGTCTTCGATGTTCAGGTTAAGCGCTTCCATGCCTACAAGCGCCAGCTCATGAACATCATGAAGGTGATGGACATCTACAACCGTCGCATCGCCGATCCCAACTTCCACGTGACGCCGACGACCTTCATCTTTAGCGGCAAGGCTGCCTCGAGCTACACCTTTGCCAAGGAGACCATCCGCCTCATTAACTCCGTGGCCGACGTCATCAACAACGACCCACGCGTGAACGAGGTCATGAAGGTCTGCTTTATCCCCAATTTCCGTGTGAGCAACGCCCAGCTCATCTACCCCGCCGCAGAGATCTCGGAGCAGATCTCCACGGCCGGCAAGGAGGCCTCGGGCACGTCCAACATGAAGCTCATGATGAACGGCGCCATTACGCTTGGCACCCTCGACGGCGCCAACATCGAGATTGCCGATCTGGCTGGCCGCGAGAACGAGGCCATCTTTGGCCTGACCGCCCCCGAGGTCGAGCAGCTCTGGGCATCCAACAGCTACTTTGCGTGGGATACCCTCAACGGCGACCGCGAGCGTCTGGGCCGCGTGATGGACGAGCTCAAGGACAACACCTTTGCGGGTCTTTCGGGCAACTTCGAGAGCATCTACAACGAGCTCATGAACAACAACGACCCCGACCTGGTCATGGCAGACTTCCGCAGCTACGTCGACGCCTGGGAGAAGCTCACGAACAGCTACGGCGACCAGGAGACCTGGAACCGCAAGGCGCTGCTCAACACCGCCTCCTCGGGCTGGTTCTCGAGCGACCGTACCATTCGCGAGTACCGCGACGAGATCTGGCACGCGTAAAGGCTGCGAGCTCCCTTTGCCGCACGGCATTATTCGACGGGCGCGACCGAGCGCCGCGTCCGTCGCTAATGGTTTAGAAACATCGATGACAGAAGGAGAAATCGATGAGTAAGAAAGAATGCATCGCGATGCTCCTCGCAGGAGGACAGGGCAGCCGATTGGGGGCACTCACCCAAAAGATCGCCAAGCCGGCGGTTAGCTTTGGTGGCAAGTTCCGCATTATCGACTTTTCGCTGTCTAACTGCTCCAACTCGGGCATCGACACGGTGGGCGTTCTGACGCAGTATCGCCCCTACCTGCTGCATGCCTATGTGGGCTCCGGCGAGGCGTGGGATCTGGACAGCCGCGACGGCGGCGTGTCGATCCTGCCGCCGTACGAGACGCAGACCGGCGGCGCCTGGTATGCAGGCACGGCCGACGCCATTACGCAGAACCTCGACTATATCAAGGCCAACGACCCCAAGTACGTCCTGATTCTGTCTGGCGATCACCTGTATCGCATGGACTACCGCAAGATGCTCAAGACGCACATTGAGAACAATGCCGACCTCACGGTGAGCGTTATGCCCGTGCCGTGGGAGGAGGCCAGCCGCTTTGGCATCCTGACCACCGACCCCTGTCTCTTATACACATCTGACGCTGCCGACGA
>UQSC01000091.1 GCA_900543615.1 uncultured Collinsella sp.
ATTCGTCGGCAGCGTCAGATGTGTATAAGAGACAGAAGCTGCGCTCTGCCAAGGCAACGGCCGCCGAGGCCCGCGACGCCGTGCACGACGCCCGCACCGCCCGCCATGCCGCCATCAAGGGCATTCACGATGCCCGTGCCGCCGCTCGCCACGAGGAGAAGCGCGACGAGTAGCCGTCACGCCCACCCATAACAACCTAGCTAGAGCAAAGCGGGGGCGAACGTTATCTCAACGTTCGCCCCCGCTTATGTGTCGACCGCTTTTCTAGCGCGTCCTCCGTCACGACAGGTAAGAGTGAAGAATGGTGAGCCAGCGTGGGGTTTCGAAGTGGATGATATCGGTGGGAACTCCGGCGGGAGCGTGACCACCAAAGAGCAGGCCCGCGTCTGCCGGGTTGATAAGGCGCACGATCCATACGGTAACGACCAGTACGCACAGAACAATAACCGCAATGTCGATGCCGCGCTTTAGCTTGCTCGACGTCACCTCCTCGCGCACGAACGCGAGCACAAACGCAATCGGCACCACCCAAAACAGCGGATGGTAGGCAAAGGCCGCCGCAAAATCGAGGCGCAGTGCTGCCAGCCAGGCCCTCGTCATGCCACATCCCGGACAGGGAATGCCCGTCATCAGGCGAAACACGCAGCCGATATCGAGCAGGTAGAGTGCGAGCCAGGCGACAAAGAGCGCGCCGATGCAAGAAAGGGCGCGGCGAATGAGTTCCGCCGCGCCCTTATGTCCCTGGGAGCTGTTCACGCCGCTCTTATCGTTAGGCACGAGCGCCAAGACGGACGTTGTAAGCCGTTGCCATGGCATTGGTATTCTTGATGATGATGTTCATGGCAAAGATGAGGCCAAGGCCGCACAGCAGCGCGCCGACGATCTGCCACATAAGAACGGTGGTACCGTTCTCCTGGAACATCAGGCCATAGCGAGGAGCATTAGCCTGCAGGCGGTTGCCGATCTTGTAGTACCAGTAGAGTGCGTAGAAGCCGCAGGTCACGAACGACAGCAGGATAAATGCTGCCAGACCCGGCGTGGAATCGCCGTCGTCCTGGCACATGACATTGATGTCGCGGGCGAGGCAATAGAGGAAGTAATATGAATAGATGCCGCAGGTCACGATGGAAAGCAGGAGCCAGCCGATCACGCCACGGTCGGTTTTAATCGGAGCATAGCCCATCGGGGCAGGTGCAGGCTGCGGAGCATACTGCTGCTGCCCGGCGTACTGCTGCTGAGGCTGGGGCTGAACTGCCTGAACCGGAGTGGGCTGAATCTGCGTGGGCTGCGGAGCAGGCTGGGGCTGAGGTGCAGGCTGCGGCGCGGGCTGCGGAACAGGAGCAGCGGAAGCGGCACCGACGGCAGAACCGCAGACAGGGCAGAATTTGGCATCATCCGAAATGGGAGAACCACAAGTGGGACAGAACATAAGCCTCTCCTTTTCCTAAGGCGTTGCACGCCTTCAAACCTTACACGTCTATGTTCTCAACAATAGCCGCGACGTTGTTGCGCAACATTGACCAATTTCCGAGAAATTTTGCTGCAACCGTTTTCACGGGCATTTTCTTGCTTTCGCAGTAGAAAAAGGCACCCCGGGCTCAGTTGCCCAGGGCGCCTCGACCGACTATTCGGTTTGATTGTTTTCGGCAGCAGGATTATCGCCCGGCTCATCCGCCGGCGTGGCAACGGCATCCCAATCGGGCTCCGCAGGCGTCGCCTCGGGCGTCGGTGCGGGTGCAGGGGCAGGTGCCGGAGCAGGTGCAGGGGCAGGGGCAGGGGCAGGTGCCGGAGCAGGTGCAGCACCAGTGGCGGCCGTGGGATTGAATCCCGCAGGAGCAGGCTTCTTCTCACCCGGGAGCACAAACGTCAGGACGTCGTCGGTATCCTCGTCGGACCACTCGCTGGCATGGCGTGCCGCCCAATAGCCAACGGCGCGATACTTGAGCATCTTGCCAAACACAGTCAGGAACACCGTGACAAAGGCAACAATCATCAAGAACAGAATGAGCGTGATGCCGCCGCCCGTGATGATTGCCTCGAGACCCGAAGGACGAGAATAGTAGCCATAGCTGCTAATGCCCAGCGCGGCAACAAAACCAAAGATGGCGGTGAAAATCCAAGTGATGATATTGGAAACAATGCCCGTCAAAAACTCGGGGAGAATCGATGCGCAGAACAACTTGCCCAGGTTGGCCTTATAGGACTTCCAAACCTTCTCGAGCGAAAACGCGCTCTCCACGCGGCCGGCGACTGCAAAGTGCATCACAGCGGCATCGCCAAACATCTTAAAGAAGATGCCCAGTACCACCGACACGATCATGGCAAAGACAAGCAGACCCATCGACCCGATGAGTGCGCCCTCGAGGCCGCTCGAACCGTAGTAATAGTACGAGCCAACGGCACCGATCACAGCGCTCTCAAGCACCGAGAACACCACACCGATCACCGGAATAATGGCTATGAGCCGGAGCACGTTCGTAATGACAGACGAGAAAATGCCCAATCCAAACGAGGTCGAGCGCAACAGCGGACGCTCCATGCCGTTATCATCCTTGAGCGACAGGTCACGACCCCACTCGATAGCAAAGCCGGCACCGCACACGCTTGCCACGTACGCAAGCAAAAAGCCGATGGCCGCCGCAATGCCACCGATAACGGGGATAAACAGCACAAGCACCGACACGACGCAGATCAGCGCCGGCAAAAAGGCGATTTGGCATACGCGAACCAAGGCGCCGGGAACCTTGAGCATGTCGTTGAAGGCCTGAGCCATGCAACCCTTGGGCGCGTTCATAGCCGGCTGGGGCGCAACGAACAGCTGCGGCTGCGGCTGGGCAAACGGCTGACCCTGCGGCTGAGGTTGAGCTTGCGGAGCGGGACCGGCGGCCTTAACCTCGGTATTAGGGGCACCGCACACGCCGCAGAACTTGTCGCTATCGCCCATGGGGGCGCCACACTGCGAACAGAACATCGAAATCATCCCTTCGTATCTAGAGCGAATCACCTGGATCGCAAACGATGTCTTTGGCATCATTATCGCCCAATGTGGGGACAAATACCCCAAGATGACCGATTTGCAACGCAGCCGGCTTTATTCAATGATTCGAAGGGTACGCCCGGGCTAGTTTGTGCCGCGGAAGCCCTTGCCGACGATTTCGGAGCTATCGACGATGGTGATGAAGGCGCCAGGGTCAATCTCGCGGGTATAGCGGCGCAGTTGCACTGCCTCGCGACGGCTCAGCACACTCATAATCACCGTGACGCACTTGCCCGAGAAGGCACCATAGCCACGGCTGATCGTTGCCGTGCGGTTGAGATGCTTGACGATAAACTCCTCGACCTTAAGGGGCTCGGAGCAAATGATCGTGCAGACCTTACGAAGGTGAATGCTCTCGATAGCCTTGTCGACCACGAGCGTCTTGGCAAACAGACCGAGCACGCAGTACAGGCCGACGCGCGGGCCATACAGGAAAGCCGCAATGGTCACGATGCCGATATCGACCAGCAACAGGGCACGGCCGATCTCAAGCGTCGTGTGGCGTTTGAGAATCATGGCAAGGATGTCGGTGCCGCCCGTCGAGGCGCCAATGTCAAAGACAATGGCACTGCCCAGCGCCGGCAAGATGACGGCAAAACACAGGTCGAGCCACATATCGCCCGTCATCGAAACATCCGTCGGAATGAAGATCTCAAACAGCGAGACGTAGGCCGAAAGCGCAAACGAGGCAAAGACACTCCAAAGGATTGCCTTGCGCTCCAAAAAGATAAAACCCAGGATGACCAAGACCGCGTTGATAATCCACATAAAGACGCCGACGGGCAGGGTCGGGAACAGCGTGGAAAGAATGACCGACACGCCCGAGGTGCCGCCGAAGGCAAAGTGATTGGGGGTTTTAAAGGCCACGATGGCGAACGCCGTGAGGATCAGGCCCAGATTGAGCTCGGCAAAAAAGCGCGGAAAGCCTGGCTCCTGGCTGCGCTTGCGGCCGGCGCGCTCGCCACGTTCGATATCCTCGCGACCGACAACGCGCTCCATCGGCACCACCGGAGGACGATGCATCTCCTCGGCGGCACGCGGCGCCGCCTCTGCCGCAGCGGCTTCAATCGCCCATGCCTTGCTTTCGGTCTCGTGTTCGTCGGCCATTACGGCAACCCTTCGTTAACAATTTGGAAACAATGCGCCCATTAGGGTAACGCGGAACGCGAAGATTGCAACCCTTAGTTAGACGAGCGGTATGCCTGCATCGGGGGCATATAGAAAACGGTCGACCGCACTTTTGCTTGCGCGGTCGACCGTTTAGCGTTTTCGCAGGTAAAACCTATCGAAACAAACCTGTCCCTATTTGGTAGGTTACTCGTGCTGGCTGGTGCGGTGCTCGTACTCCTCGGGGGTGATGACATCCTCGATGCGCAGGTTGACGCCTGCCACCTCAAGGCCGGTCATCGCGGCCAGACGCTCGGTGACGCGCGCCTTAACGTCGTCAAAGATCGCAGGCGCATAGGCGCCGTACTCGATGATGACCGAGATGTTGACGACCACGCGGTTGTCATCGGTGACCTCAACCGTCACGCCCTTGGTCAGGTTCTCGGCACCAAACTGCTCCTGCACAAAGTGCATAAGGTTACCCTTCATGCCCAGAACATGCGGCACCTCGCGGGTGGCCATGGCAACGATCTTCTCGATCACACCGTTGGAATAGGTCAGCGAGTCCTCGGACTCGTCCGCCTCCTCGTCCATCTCCTCGTTGTCCTCGTCCGTGTCGGACTCGGCCTCGACGAGTGCCTCGTCCTCGAGCGTCACGTCCCCGGCATCGGCGACGGCCTCATTCGCCTCGAGCTCGGTATCGGCCACATCGACCTTCGTGTTAAAAGCCATGGTTCCTCCTTATGCCTGCCGCAGATGCGACAGTCGAATTCATATTAGCGGCCGCTAAACAGACGGCCAAAGAAGTTGACGATACCGTTCTCGCCGTCGCGAATCTGGCCGATCACGGCGCCGATCAGCACAAAGAATGCGATGACGAGCGTGTCCCACAGACCCAACGTAAGTACCAGCACGGCGAGGATAAAGCCTGCCAAGGCGCCAAGCGTAGTATTGGGGTGGCGCACGGCGTAGCTCCAGATAGCAGCGCCCGTACCTTTGATGAGACCCATGGCCTCGTCAAAGTCGTTGGCGGCGCTGTCGTGCTGCTCGCCGGCCTCGGGCTTGGTGTCGGCGGACTCGCCTGCCGGCGTAGCGTTCTGGTCGATCGTCAGGCGCGGCGTGCGGGCGGTCTTGTCTTGATTGGTATCACTCACCGGAAACCTCCACGGTCTGGACGGTAGTCTTGGACGGCAAAAAACGGACGCGCGCGGTCGTGCCCGGCGTGCCGAGCATGGTGTCGCAGGCCACCTCGATGCGCTGCTGCATCGAGGTGGCAAGAGCGGCAACGTCCTTGTCATCGAGCGCGATGGCCTCGACCTTAAAACGAACGCGCGACTCGTCGGAGCCTTGAACGCGTGCCTCGATATGCTCAACCATCACGCGATCATCGCACTCTGCCGCGGCACGGGCGCACGAGGAAAGCGCTGCGAGCGTGACCTCGATATTGCGCTCCCCCGCCGGATGCACGCAGGACGGCTCGCGACGCGCGAACATCAGGCGGAAAAACCCGATGAGCACGCCAAGCGCCACGATAGCGGCACACACCGTAACGACGACGCGAGGCATGGTGTCACGCAACAGCAACATAATGCGATACGTATACGGTCCCCAGAACTGGCAGACAAGCGTACCCAGCGCCACGATGGCGGCGGCAAGATACACGATCGCTAGGGCTCGTTTGAGTACGCGCACGCGCGCTCCCTTCAGGTTTCGGTCCACAGAATGCAAAACGATTCGCATCATTATAAAAGAGCCGGGTCCGGTGCCATACGCACGCGGATCCGGCTCATCTATTCCACGAGGCTTGCATGCTCGCTTCATTATGCCCAGATATGCACGGCTTAACCCGTGTGGGCGCTACTCCTCCTCGAGGGCAGCGATGACCTCGTCGGTCATGTCCATGGTGCTGTAAACATCCTGGACGTCGTCGAGCTCCTCAAGACGGTCGATGAGGCGCTGGACCTTCTTGGCGTCGGTACCGGAGACCTCGGTCGGGGTAGTCGGGACCATGGTGGTCTCGGAGCCCTTGACCTGGACGCCCTGCTCCTCGAGCGCCTTGGAGACAGCCATGACGTCGTTAGCAGCGGTCCAGACGATCCACTCCTCGCCGGCGTCCTCGTAGTCCTCGCCACCGGCCTCGGCGATTGCCATCATGAACTCATCCTCGTCACCGGCAGCACCGTTGGCGATCATGGTCTCCTTCTTGGCGTTCTCGTCCAGGATCTCCTTGGCGACGACGATCTGGCCCTTGCGCTCAAACTGGAAGGCGACGGAGCCGGAGGTGCCCAGGTTGCCGCCAGCGTGGGAGAAGGCGGAACGGACATCGGCGGCGGTACGGTTGCGGTTATCGGTCAGGCAGTCAACGTAAACGGCAACGCCGGCGGGACCATAGCCCTCGTACACGATGTTCTCGTAGACAGCGGCGTCGGCACCCGAACCGAAGGCCTTGTCGATAGCGGACTTGATCTTGTCCTTGGGCATGGACTGAGCCTTGGCCTTGGCAACGGCAGCGGCGAGGCTGGCGTTATTCTCGGGCAGCGGGTCGCCGCCGAGACGGGCAGCAACGGTGATGTTGCGGCTCAGCTTGGAGAAGAGGGCGGAACGCTTGGCGTCCTGCGCGCCCTTACGATGCTTGGTTGTGGCCCACTTAGAGTGTCCGGACATACGTGTCTCCTATCGGTTTCGACCTAAAGCCCAGCGCAGATGCTCGGGCAATATAAACAAACGTCGTTATGATATACCTACTGGCCTGCGAGATAAACCCCAAAATGAAGGCGTCGTGATGATACAGCCCCTTGGTGCAAAGTAACCTGTCCCCTTTGCACCAAATTAGGACCAGAGGAGATCGCTGCGGGTGATGGTGGCGCCGATGGCAAAGGGCATGCAGGCGATGACCGGATACAGGTAGCGCATGTAAGTCGAGCCGTTGCACGGGCCCTGTCTCTTATACACATCTGACGCTGCCGACGAATAGCCTT
>UQSC01000092.1 GCA_900543615.1 uncultured Collinsella sp.
ACGAGATCAGCCTCGGTCTCGTGGGCTCGGAGATGTGTATAAGAGACAGGCGGTAATCGACGACGTCAAGCGTACGCTGCGCCGACGCAACCCGCTCGTCGAGCTCGTCTGCGTGGGCGCAAAGGTCCAGGGCGAGGGTGCGCCGGCAGAGCTTATTGAAGGCTTGCGCCGCGCCGCTGCCATTACGCCGGCGCCCGACTGTATTTTGCTCGTGCGTGGTGGCGGTTCCTTCGAGGACCTCATGACCTTTAACGACGAGGAGCTTGCCCGCGCGGTGGCGGCTTGCCCTGTGCCCGTGGTGACCGGCATTGGCCATGAGCCCGATACCTCGATTTGCGACATGGTGAGCGACCGCCGCGCCTCCACGCCCACGGCGGCGGCCGAATCGGTGGCGCCGGCCATGACGGAGTTGGCCGATGTGCTCGAGGCGCGCCATCAGCGTCTGGGCGCCGCGATGGCCTTGATGATCGGGTCGAATCAGGTCGATCTGGAAATGCTCGATCAGCGCGGGCGCCGTGCCTGGGATACCTATACGGCTCGCTTGGGCGATGCGCTCGATGCGGCCGCGTGCCGCCCGTGCCTCAACGACCCCACATTTATGGTCGAGCGTCGCGAATCGGAGCTTGCGCTGACTGCCGATCGCCTGTCGGGCGCCATAGTACGCTCGGTCGGGACATTTCGCTCCAACTTTGAGCGTTTGCCCGAGCGTCTGGTTACAAGCACCTCGGGGCTCGATGGTAAGCGCCATGCGCTCACGCTCGCAAGCTCCCGCCTGGAGCATCAGGGGCGCACGATGCTCAGCAAGCCAGCGTCCGACCTGGGCCGTGCAGCGGCTTCGCTCGATGCCCTGTCGCCGCTCAAGGTGCTCGCCCGCGGCTATTCCATCGCGTACAGCGTTGATGGTGTGGCCACGAGCGCCAAGACCTTTAAGCCCGGCGACGCCATCCGTGTGCGCATGGCAGACGGTAACGTTGCGGCAACGGTCGATACGGTCGAATAGACCGCGTTTTACAGTGATAAACCTTTGGGAAAGGAAATAGATATGGCAGAGAAGACCCCGGTCGAGCAGCTTACGTACAAGCAGGCCTCGCAGGAGCTGGAGCTCATCATCCGCAGCCTGGAGTCGGGCGACATGGAGCTCGAGGAGTCGCTCGAGAGCTACACCCGCGGCGTCGAGCTCCTCAAGAGCCTGCGCACACGCTTGGCCGATGCCGAGCAGAAGGTCTCGGTGCTTCTTAAGGACGTCGACGGCAACGACGTGCTTGCCGACGGCGAAGCCGCCAACACGGACGACAACCTCTCGTTCTAACCATCCCGACCAAATATAATTACCTTGGTCTGTGAGAAAGGAACCAACCATGTGCGATTGCATCTTCTGCAAAATTGCCAACCACGAGATCCCCTCGACCGTTGTCTATGAGGACGACCAGGTCATCGCCTTCGACGACCTCAACCCCCAGGCGCCGGTCCACACGCTCGTGATCCCCAAGAAGCACTACAGCGATATCGCCGATAACGTGCCGGCCGAGACCATGGGCGCCATGGCTCACGCCATCCAGGAGGTCGCTAAGGCCAAGGGCTTGGAGGACGGTTTCCGCGTCATCTCCAACAAGGGCGTCAACGCCGGCCAGACCGTCATGCACTTCCACATGCACGTTCTCGGCGGCAAGAACCTGGGCGAGAACCTCATCTGAGGACGCACGGCCCGTCGACTTGGCTGCCTTTGGAGTAATCTATGCAGCTTTCTCAACTCGAATACCTTCAAGCTGTAGCGAACTATGGCGGCGTGCGCAAAGCGGCTCGCGCCGTTCACGTGAGTCCGCAGGCCGTTTCGTCGGCAATAAAAAAGTTGGAATCTGAGTATCAGATTGTTTTGCTCGACCGATCGGCGGGGGAGGCTGTTTTGTCTCCGGCGGGCAGAGAATTTGCGCATCGTGCACGCGTGATCCTGGCGCAAGTCGACGATCTCAAAAAGTACGCTCAATCGGGGAACGGCGGCGTTTCGCCCGACGGCCATTTCCGTCTTTACGCCCCCTGTCTTCACGGGCGGGGGCGTCTTTTTTCCGAAAACTGGTACGACTCGTTTGAAAGCTCGCACCCTCAGATTCACCTTGATGTTTGGCATCAGCCAACGGCCACATGCTTTGAATCACTTGTGCTTGGCATTTCGGATGCGGCCATCTCATTTGAGGAACCAAGGGATAGTGTCCTTTCTTCGAAATACTTGGGTGAAAAGGAGCTCAAGGTTCTTTCATGCCCAGCTGGTCATCAATCTGTTGACGCTATGACCATTCGTGAGTTACTGGGCGGCAGGCTCGCTGTTCCCATTAATTTGTCACCCTGTCTCAATGCAATCAATCAATGCCCCGAAACCCAGCTGGTTAATTTCTGCTTTCGCGATGTCGAATACGGAAACAGGGCGCAGACTGAGTTTCTTCAAGCCGGGGGATTGATATTGAGCTTTTCTGGCTCTTCTCTCGCATCAGATGGACTGGAAGTGAGCGAGTGTTCCATTGAAGGCTCGCATGACGTAGCCTTGCCCATCTACTTTTGCTATCGACAAAATGCCTGGACCGATCGACACCAGACGGTATTTCTTCACCTATTGCGTCACCTTGCTTCGTGAGGCCATTTGGCCTCGTGGCGTCAAGTGAATGTTGACGCCTTGTAACACATGACTGACGGCTCTGCCCTCATGCTTTTCCAAGATTCCGATTTTAGATTGCTGACTCTTGGAGGGCGGAGTATGAAAAACCGTACGGTTTTGCTTTATATGACGTTCGTTTTTCTGTCGAACTTCAGCACCATCTTGTATTTTCTGACGGTTTACCTTGAATTCGTCGGATTCTCGATGGTGGCGATTTCTAGCATGATGATTGCATATCAAGTGAGCAAGTTCATCCTTGAAGTTCCCACTGGCTATATTGCTGATAGGTTTGGACGAAAGACAAGCGGCCTCGTTGGCGTCGTGGGAATGCTTGGATACTACGCCGCCCTGCTTCTCGTCCGTTCTCCTCTGCTTTTAATCGGCGCGTTTGCTCTCAAAGGTTTTGCCGCTGCATGTATGAGCGGGTCCATGGAAGCGATTTACATTGACAGCGTCTCTCTGGACCAGCTCGTAAGGCTTAATGTCGTTGAGCGATTTGTTTTCTATGCCTCTTATGCCCTCTCCGCTTGTGTGGGCGGTTTCATTTCGTCCGCTGGCGCGTATCTCATTGGTCTTTTGGCAGATATCATCGCAATGGTGTTGACGTTGGTTGTCGTTGTCTGCATTCCTGAGATGCGAAGAGGGGACACTACGGCGACACCTAAGCGTGGAATTAGCCCGAAGATGATCGGTGCCGCTATTGCGCGTAACGGCATTCTTCGTTCAGCGTTCATCATGGACTGCTCTCAGGCATTTGCTTTTGTCGCCCTGGAAGACTTTTTCTCACTGTTGCTTGCGGGTCGCGGAATGAATGCCGTCGCTTCGGGTGTGATCATTGCGGTCCAGCTTCTTGCCTCGGCCTCCATGGGGCTTATTGTGCCCAGTGTGATTGCTCATGTCGACAAGGGCCGTTTTGCGCGTATTTGCGGCATCGTGCGCCTTTCCCTGGCTGCTCTGTTTTTGATTCCCTTTACTCCGGTCTATTTGCTGCCCGTGTTCTATGTACTGCAGACGGTCGCGTACTCGTTATTTGCTCCAATTAAATACTCAATTCTTCAAAATGCTGTCGATTCTTCGATGCGCTGTTCACTGATTTCGGTCCAAAGCCAGATGGTGGCGGTGGGTGCCATCCTTTTCTATCTGTTCAATGCTGCGTTGAGCAGCATCGCGGGCATTCGAGTCGTATTGCTTGTTGCGCTCGGGATTTCTTCCCTGGTGTATATCCCCGCGCTATTTCGTCTTACAAGTCAAAGGCCATGAGTATTTAGGCACCGATAACTTATATATCAACGCAATAAACCCGAGCGCGAGGGCGTTTGGGTTTATTATTGAAGCGTATGTAACCTGGCGGCGCCACACCGCCTGTTAGTAGGGAGACACATGAACGTTCTGGTCGTCAACGCAGGATCTTCGACCCTTAAGTATCAGGTCATCGATACCAAGTCCCACAAGGTGTCCGCAAAGGGCTCCTGCGAGCGCGTCTGCTTTACCGGCGGTACCTTCACCCACGCTGCCAACGGTTCCAAGAAGGTGACCGAGAACATCGAGTTCCCCGACCACAAGGTCGCCATCGAGGTCGTTCTGAAGGACCTCGAGGCCAACGGCGTCAAGATCGAGGGCATTGGTCACCGTATCGTTCAGGGTGGCTGGTACTTCGGCGATTCCTCCCTCGTCGACGAGGACGTCCTCGCCAAGATCCGCGAGGTCGCTCCGCTGGCGCCGCTGCACAACAACCCCGAGGCCAACGTTATCGAGTACTGCCTGGAGCAGTATCCCGACCTGCCCAACGTCACGGTCTACGACACCGCTTTCCACTTCAACATGCCCGAGGTCGCCAAGACTTACGCCCTGCCCAAGGACGTCTGCGACAAGCTGCACATCCGTAAGTACGGCGCCCACGGCACCAGCTACCGTTACATCTCCAAGAAGGTCGCCGAGATGACCAACGGCGAGGCTCGCAAGGTCGTCGTGTGCCATATCGGCTCCGGCGCTTCCCTGTGCGCCATCGAGGACGGCAAGTGCATGGACACCACCATGGGCTTGACCCCGCTCGACGGCGTCATGATGGGCACCCGCTGCGGCTCCATCGACCCGGCTACCGTGTGCTACCTGCAGCGCGAAGGCGGGTACACCTTCGACGAGGTCGATGAGATGATGAACAAGAAGTCCGGCCTTTTGGCTGTGACCGGCGGCAAGACCAACGACTGCCGCAACGTCGAGGAGCTCGCCGCTGCCGGTGACCCCGAGGCTCAGCTCGCCTTCGATATGTTCGTCTACAAGATTGCCGCCAAGGCCGCCGAGATGGCCACTTCCATGTGCGGCATGGACACCCTGGTCTTTACCGCCGGCATCGGCGAGCACGCTCCGGCTGTCCGCGCTGGCGTGGCCGATCGTCTGGCCTTTATGGGCGTTAAGATGGACCATGCCCGCAACGCCCTGCGCGGCGACGGCGCTTGGTGCCTGTCCGCCAAGGATTCCAAGGTCAAGATTTTCGTCATTCCCACGGACGAGGAGTTCATGATCGCTTCCGACGTCGAGCGCATCGTCAACGGCAAGTAATTGCAAGAGGGGAGGGGCTGGACGACCGAGTGCCGTTCGGCCCTTCTTTTGTGCTCGTTGGGCGATATGCCTGATAGCTATTTATTAAGTTATGATAACTTCTTATTAACATGCGGCCGCCTTAAGGGGTCTGCGTCGACCGTATTGCACTGCAAAGGAGTCTCATGAACGTACTTGTTGTCAACGCCGGCAGCTCAAGCCTCAAATATCAGCTTTTGGATACCGATACCCGCGAGGTTTTCGCCAAGGGCAACTGCGAGCGTATCGGATCGGACATGGGCATCTTTGGCCACTCCGAGAACGGTGGCGCTAAGCAGACCGAGGAGGTCCCTTTCCCCGATCATCGCTCTGCTATCGCTCGCGTGCTCGAGGAGCTCGAGAAGACCGACTTTACGATCGATGGCATCGGCCACCGTATCGTTCAGGGTGGCTGGCACTTCGATGATTCCGCGGTCGTCGACGATGAGGTCATGGCTAAGATCCTTGAGGTGGCCCCGCTCGCTCCGCTGCACAATTACGGCGAGGCCGCAGCAATCGAATATTGCCGCGAGAAGTATCCTGAGCTGCCCAACGTGGCCGTCTTCGACACCTCGTTCCACATGACCATGCCCGAGGTCGCCTACACCTACGCGCTGCCCAAGGACGTGTGCGACAAGTACCACGTGCGCAAGTACGGCGCACACGGTACGAGCCACCGCTACGAGTGGATGATGGCCAAGGAGATCCTGGGCTCGCGCTGCCACCGTCTGCTTTCGTGCCATCTGGGCAACGGTGCTTCGCTTGCCGCCATTGAGGACGGCGTGTGCCGCGATACCACGATGGGCCTCACGCCGCTTGACGGCCTGATGATGGGCACCCGTTGTGGTTCCATTGACCCGGCCACCGTGTGCTACCTGCAGCGCGAGGGCGGCTACAGCTATCAGGAAGTCGATGACATGATGAACAAGCAGTCTGGTCTGCTTGCCATCTCGGGCATCTCCAACGACGCCCGCGACATCCGCACGCGCGCCTCCGAGGGCGACGAGCGCTGCCTGCTCGCCTTCGATATGTTCGCCTATAAGGCCATGCAGCAGGCCGGTTCCATGATTGCCTCCATGGCGGGCGTGGATACCATCACCTTTACCGCCGGCATCGGCGAGAATGACTGGTCGATCCGCAAGGCCTTCTGCGACTGCTTTGAGTGGCTGGGCGTACGCATCGACAACAACAAGAACCGCGAGGCCGTGGGCAACGGCCCGCAGGTCATCAGTGCCGCCGGTTCCGCCGTCACGGTCATGGTCATCCCCACCGACGAGGAATACATGATCGCCCACGACGTCGAGCGCCTGACCAAGAACAACTAACGCGCGCATTTGCAAGTAAACGAAAGGCCTCCAGAGCAACAGCTCCGGAGGCCTTTTTACTAGTAGGCGGAAATTCCAGTCCCAAAGTGATCACCGCCAGCAACGCCTGCACTTCCAGCAACGGAACCCGACCATTCAGATCCTCAGCTCCAGCTCGTAGCCAAGCCGCCGTCCACTCCAGATGCCCTGAATGCCACGTGACGGTAGAAGGCAGCGCAGGTTAACCCCTGAAAACACTCCGCAGACCAGAAACGCCCCCGTTCGTAGCTCCGAAGGAGCAGAACGGGGGCGTTTCATTGGTCGAGGACGTTTTCAGGGGTTAACCTGCGCTGCCTTCGGCGGGGATATGTCTGCTACTCAGCCATCTGAGCCTGGACGGCGGTGATGGCCACGACACCCACGATGTCGTCGGCAGAGCAGCCGCGCGAAAGGTCGTTGACCGGCTTGGCGATGCCCTGCAGGATGGGGCCGTAGGCGTCAGCACCTGTATCTTATACACATCTCCGCGCCCACGAGACCGAGGCTGATCTCGTATGCCGTCTTC
>UQSC01000093.1 GCA_900543615.1 uncultured Collinsella sp.
GGTCAGGATCACATTGGCCTGAATGTCATGGCCCTTGCGCGGCGCGTTGGGGTTGGTGCGGGTCGAACCGCCGAAGCCGCCAAAGCCGCCGCCGAAGTTCATCGACGGGCCGTCATCGCCCATGGCCTTCTTCATGCGGCGGTTGAGCCACCAACCGATCAGGAAGAAAATCGCCATGGGAAGAATGAGCGTGAGCAGGTAATAGGTCATCAGACCCGAGTTCTTATCGGGAACGACTGACTCAAGCGAGGCGCCAGATTCAAGCACGCGATCGGTAAAGCCCGCGTCATTCGGTACACCGGTCGTCTTGTAGGCGATGTTCTCGTCCTCGCCCTTCTTGGTGTAATAAATCGTGTAATCGTCCGTATTGTACTCGACCTTGTCGACGCTCTTCTTATCGAGCGCTTTGACAAACGTCGAGTAATCGGTCTTCGTAATCTGCTGCGTGTGACCGATGTTGGGGAACAGAACGGTCGAGAGCACGAGGTAGACGACGAAGGCGATGAGCACGTAGAGGATCATATTCCGTCTACGTTTGTTGTCATCCATCTCCATCTGCTTGAACTCCATCTACTGGGGTTGATAATGTTTTCTAGAATACCCAACCCGGACGGCGATAAACCGACGCCGGGCACGAAAGGACAGAGATGGCATCACTGGAAGTCGGCAAGGTTCAAATCTATACGGGCGACGGCAAGGGCAAGACGACGGCTGCGCTGGGGCTCGCGCTGCGCGCCACGGGCTATGGACTTAACGTGCTCATGCTTCAGTTTGCCAAGAAGCTGCACTGTGCCGAACATGATGCGGCGCCGCGCCTGGGGCTGCGTATTGTGCAGGCCGATCGCGACACGCCGGAGGCTTGCGCCGCACAGATCATGGAGCTGGCGCGCGAGCAGATTAGCCAGGTCGACGTGCTGATCTTGGATGAGCTGGGAGAAGCCATGCGACGGGGCTTTGTGACGCGCGAAGATGTCGAAGCGTTGATCGCGATGAAACCAACCACCACGGAGCTCGTGCTCACCGGCCGTGGCTTGCTGCCCCTCGCCGACCTTGCCGACCTAGTAACCGAAATGCGCCCCGTCAAACACTACTTCGACGAAGGCCTCCTAGCCCGCCAAGGCATCGAATACTAATCCGGCACTTGGGGACGTTCCTTTTCTGCCGGCACTTGGGGACGTTCCTTTTCTGCCGGCAGTTGGGGACACTCCTTTTCTGCCGGCAGTTGGGGACACTCTTGTTCGCCAGCAGCCCAGAAATCTATCCTTCATTCCAACCTGCCGTACCAGAAACAACAGACGTACGGCCAATGCCAACGACTCTCACTATCTGATTAATCGTAAGGCCCGCTTTTCTCATTTTGCAGAGAATAGGTCTACGCTCGGAAGGCTTCATGGATGCAAGCTCAGGAAGAGATGTGGGGGAAGCAATTCCCTTAGCGACCTCAAGAGCTTCATCGTCCAGAATGCGCGGTCGAGGTTCAGCATCGTAGGGAGCCTGGTCAATTCGTTCGGCAAGATAGTGCCGATACTCAAAAGATCCGCCCACGAGATCCAGAACAATTCCGGGATCGCAAAATCCAAATCCATCATAACCGTAAGCATATGCTCGATAACTTGACCAGCGATATGTATCAACAGCGGAAATGCCCGCCTTGACAGGATTCATATGAATGTAGTCCGCAAGTGAAATTGCCTGCACATCATTCTCGACCGGAATAATTGTAAATCGATCTTGGAACAGGTGCCCAACACGGTCGGTTTTGCGATTGAAATACATTGCATACGACGTAAGGATGCCGCTCATACACGAAGATATCTTCGTGTGAGGATCGTCGATCATAAGATGAAAGTGATTCGACATTAGACACCACGCCGTGACGCCAATTCCATTACCGACAAGCTTGTCCTCGAACAAGGTAAGCATGCGATATCGATCTTCATTATCTTCAAAGATGCAAATGCCGCCGTTGCCTCGCGCGATAATGTGGTTATAGCCCGTCAACGAAACGACTCGACCCGTTCTCGGCATATCGCCCTCCCATCACAAACCCACCGGGCAACATCTGATAGGCGCGGACGATCTAATTTGCTAAGCCCGTGCTGACAGTTTACAAGGCAAGTCAGGCAGATACTCCGAAAACGGCAAAACAGCTTTACAAGGAGTGTCCCAAAGTGCCGGCAGAAAAGGAACGTCCCCAAGTGCCGGGGAACGTCCCCAAGTGCCGGGTTAGGCGGTGGCGCGACCTAGCCAGTTGCCGCTGTGGTGGTAGATGGTGAACATTATGGCGGTGATGAGCCAGGTTACGGGGTAGACCAGCAGCAGGTGCTCAAGCGACGGATCGAACGGCATAATCGCAAATACCCAGATCACCCTGAGCACGACGGTGCCAAAAATCGTGAGCAGCATGTGCTGCAAGCTCACGCCGGCGCCGCGAATGGATCCCGACGCGTTCTCGATAATCGAGAAAATCGCATAGAACGGCGCAATGAAGTGGAGGATGGTCGTGGTGTACGCCGAAATCGAAGCATCGTCGACAAACAGACGAGACAGCGGACCCGAGAATACCAGCAGCACGGCAGACAGGCCACCAATGAGCATAAACGACAGCACGAGCGACGTATGGTAGCCCTTGCGCATGCGCTCGTAGTTGCGCGCGCCAAAGTTCTGCGCCGAGAACGTAGTGATCGATACGCCGAGCGCCTCGGTCACCATCCAGATAATGCCATCCAGGCGCCCAGATAGACCCCAAGCAGTCGTGACATCGGCGCCAAACGAATTAACCGACACCTGGATCAGCACGTTCGAAATCGAATAGGCAGCCGATTGAAAACCGAGTGGCAGACCACACGAGATCATACTCTTGCAAATACCGCGATCGATGCCGAGCTTAGACAGCGAAAGACGCCATGCACCCGGAGCGTGCATCATACGAATCACAATCATCGTGGCGTTGGAGCAAATGGTCAGCGCCACCGCGATGCCGCAGCCCAGAGCCTCCATATGAAGCATGGCAACGAAGATGACATCCAGCACCGCATTAACAAGGCAACCGGAAGCGATGATCACAGCAGGCCCGCGCGTGTCGCCCACGGCGCGCAGCAATGCCGTTCCCATATTGAGCAGCAGCGCCGCAACCATGGCGGCAAAATAGCAACGGGCATAGGCCACGCCCTCGGCCAATAATTCATGCGGCGTGTTCATAAGCACCAGCATGGGCTCAACGAACACTATGCCAAGAATCGAGAAAACGATACCGCCCACCAGCGCGAGCGTCATGGCCGTATGGACCGATCGGCTCAGACGCTCGTCATCGTGCTGACCAAAAAACTGGCCCGTAATGACCGCGCAGCCGGCACCCACACCGACGCAAAAACCAATGCAGAGCTCCGTAAGCACCATCGTGGCCTGAATGCCACCCAGCGCGAGCTTGCCGCCAAACTGACCGACGATATAGGTACCGATAAGCGTGTATGCCTGCTGAAAAAACGAGCTAAAGAAGATGGGAACGCACAGCGACAGCAGCTGCTGCCAAATGACACCCTGCGTTACATCGATAGCCGTAGATTTCTTAGCCACACGCCCTCCCCACAAGCGTACGTCATACAATAAAACGGAAATTTAAGACCAAAGCCAATACCAGCTTAGCACCGACCGATTTCGGCCGAAACGCCACAAACCAGAGCCCGGTGCGAAATATCTGCCTAGTGATACAGCCCCGGCTGGTAGTGGTACTCGTTGCTCACATGCGGGCACAGCTGCCAAAAGGCGACAGCACTTGCCGCGGCCACGTTGAGCGAATCGACCCCATGCGCCATCGGAATACGCACGGCGCGATCACAGCCTGCAATGGTCTTGGCGCCCAAGCCAGCACCCTCGGTGCCCATAAAGATTGCCAGGCGGTCAATCTCCTGCAGCACGGGATCGTCCAACGACACCGAATCATCCGTCAACGCCATAGCGGCACACGAAAAGCCGGCATCGTGTAACGCCGCCAGCCCATCATGCGGCCATACGCGCGCCTCGCTGCCAATGCGTGTCCAGGGCACCTGGAACACCGTGCCCATGCTCACGCGGGCAGAGCGACGGTACAGCGGGTCACAGCACGTGGGGCTCACCAAAATGCCATCGACGTTCAGCGCAGCCGCCGAGCGGAAAATCGCGCCGACGTTGGTGTGGTCGACAATGCCCTCGAGCACGCACACGCGCACCGGACGCTCCCCCGCCGCCTCGACGACGCCGCCCAAGAACTCATCGACCGGAATCTGACGCGGGCGACGAAACGCCGCGAGCGCACCGCGCGTCACGTTAAAGCCCGTCAGCTGCTCCATAAGCTCCATCGAGGCCACGAACACGGGAACTGGGCCCGCACTTTCGCGTACCGCCAGGCGCTCAAACAGCGGCATCATCTGGTCGAGCCAGCGCTCGCCCAAAAGAAAGCTCACCGGCTCGTATCCGGCGCGAACCGCACGCTCGATGACCTTGGCACTCTCGGCGATAAAGATGCCCTTTTGCGGCTCCAGCACGCAGCGCAGCTCGCGCTCGGTCAGTCGCACGTAGGCATCGAGCCGCTCGTCCTCGAGCGAATCGATTCGCAGCACCTCAACGGCATCAGTCATAGCAGCCAGCCCGCACCCTTCTTTACAGCACATCTATACCAAACGAGGCGACGCTAAGCGCCGCCCCATGCATTCAAACAACCCGATGATACCGTTCACGCCAGACGATTTACGCCTCAACGCGACGATACGTCACGAACTCATAATCGAGACCCTCGTCACCCTCGCCCGCGGCAATCGTGGCAACACCGCCACGCCGCGCAATCTCCCACGCGGGATCGGCATCCAAATCGGGAAAGTACGTATCCACGTCATGCACGCAATGGTTATGCGTAACCTCGGCCTCGACGCAATACGGCAAAAACTGCCGATAGACATCGCCGCCACCGATCACCCATGCAACAGCCTCATCGGCTACCGCGGCGAGCGCTTCGTCAATGCTATGCACCACGTCAACGCCCTCGGGTGCAAACCCCTCGTCGCGCGTGAGCACGATATTACGGCGATTCTTGAGCGGACGCCCGCCAGGAAAACTCAGCAGCGTCTTGCGCCCCATAATAACCGGGCAACCCTTGGTGCACGCCACAAAATGGCGCATGTCGGCGCGATTGGACACCACCATGTCGCCCTCGCACCCAATACCCCAGTCATCGCACACGGCGACAATGGCAGAAAGCTTACACGTCACGCCCGTCACCTACACCGCAATTGGGATGTTCTTGACCTGCGGGCCGTGCTCATAGCCCTCGATGATCAGGTCATCGGTCGTAAACGAATAGAAGTCATGCACATCGGGGTTGAGCGTTACCTTGGGGGCCGCAAACTGCGGACGCTCGATAAGCTCGCGGACGATATCGACATGACGGTCGTAAATGTGGGCATCGGCGATCACATGCAGCAGTTCGCCGGGAATCATATCGACCGACTGCGCAACCATCATCAGCAAAATGGCGTACTGGCACACATTCCAGTTGTTTGCGGCCAAAATGTCCTGGCTGCGCTGGTTGAGAATCATGTTGAGCGTCGGCTTGTCGTCCTGCGGGCGCTGCGTCACGTTATACGTCACGCTGTAGGCGCACGGATACAGGTGCATCTCGGACAGATCACTGAACACGTATGTGTTGGTCATGATGCGGCGGCTGTACGGCGTGTGCTTGAGGTCGTACAGCACGCGGTCCATCTGGTCAAAGTCGCCCTCGGCGTAATGACTCTTCTGCCCAATCTGATACCCGTAGGCCTTGCCAATAGAGCCGGTCTCGTCGGCCCACTCATCCCAAATATGGCTGTTGAGGTCATGTACGTTATTGGACTTCTTTTGATAGATCCACAGGATCTCGTCCATGGCAGATTTGAGGGCTGTACGACGCAGCGTGAGCGCCGGGAACTCCTCGCGCAGGTCGTAGCGTGCCGTGACGCCAAAGTTTTTAATGGTATAGGCAGGGGTGCCGTCCTCCCACACCGGGCGGACCTTTTGGCCCTCGGTCGTGGTGCCATGGTCCAAGATATCGCGGCACATGGCTACAAACTGTTGATCAGCCTTGCTCATTGACCCTCCTGTCAGTCGCCTATAAGCGAGATTCATTGTAGCCCAGGCGCACGCGGCCCCACAGCCCAAACATAAGCCCTCATTTTCTGACATATGCCAGAAATTCCTTGCGCAAATCTGCGCGTTCGCTATTCTATTGTTGACATATGTCAGATAAGGAGGGCGCATGGCAGGAAGACGCGAGAAACTGCGCCGCGTCGGGATCATCCCCGAATACCGCGGCTTTACCCCTGACGGCCTAGCCAGCGGAGACGCCATCGACATGACGATCGACGAACTCGAGGTGCTGCGCCTGTGCGACCTGGAAGGCCTTAACCAAGAGGCAGTCGCACAGCAGATGGGCATCGCGCGCGCCACGGTGGCGGCAATTTGCAGTCGAGCACATCGCAAGGTGGCAAACGCGCTGGTCAATGGACGGGCGATCGTCATCGAAGGCGGCAATATCGCGTACTCCCCCATCACCACAGTGACGGCCGTATGGCCAGCAAAGGAGGTCGACACCATGAGGGTGGCAACCACGTACGACAACGGCAACATCTTTATGCACTTTGGCCGCAGCGAGCAGTTCAAGATCTACGACATTCAGGACGGCAAGGTGCTCAACGAGCAGGTCGTGGGCACCGGCGGCACCGGCCACGGTGCCCTTGCGGGCCTGCTCGCCAACGGCGGCGTGGACACGCTCATCTGCGGCGGCATCGGCGGTGCCGCTATCAACGCGCTTGCCCAAGCCGGCATCACGGTATACGCAGGTGCCCAGGGCAGCTGCGACGCTTGCGTCGAGACCCTTATCGCCGGAACGCTCGCACAGAACGGCGAGGCCACGTGCGACTGCCACGGCCATGACCACGGCCACGCCCACGAACACGGCGAGTCCTGCAGCTGCCACGACCATCACGAGCACGAGGACCACGAGCTGTCTCTTATACACATCTGACGCTGCCGACGAATAGCCTTGTGTAGA
>UQSC01000094.1 GCA_900543615.1 uncultured Collinsella sp.
AGCTCGGACGGAACGTTATCCCAAACGTTGCCATAGGACTTGAACTCGGGATCGTTGACAGAGTAGATATGCATGTTCGCTCCTGTTCGTAAATGTGCCTATACGAACATTCTAGAACAAACATGAGCGATTTTGAACGCTCGTCCCGACCAATCAACAAAAAGGCGCCCCCGCATAAGCGAAGGCGCCTAATGCGCTCGTTTTGGGCGATAAAGCCCTTACGCCTGCTGATAGTGCAGGTGCTCCTCGTCGATATCGGCCAGGTCACGGTCGAGGTAGCGGCGCGCAAGCCAGTTGGCCATGGGGAGGTTCTGGTCCAGGTAGTTACCGCATTCCTCGGGAGCGGCACCGGGGACATCGCCCTCAAAGTCGGCGACAAACTCGAACAGCTCACGCACGAGCGGCAGGATCTCCTCGCTCGTCACCTCGCCAAACACGACCAGGTAAAAGCCCGTGCGGCAGCCCATGGGGCCAAAGTAGACAATGCGGCCCGACCACTCGGCATGATTGCGAAGGAACGTCGCGCCCAGGTGCTCAATGGTGTGGCACTCGGCGGTGTTCATGACCGGCTCCTTGTTGGGCGTGGTCAGGCGCAGGTCAAACGTGGTGACGGCAGCACCGGTCGCCGGATCGCGGTCGATGCGGCTCATATACACGCCGGGCTCAAGCAGCAGATGGTCAACGGAAAAACTCGCGATGCGCTCCATGGCAGATCCTCTCGGTAGTCAATTTGGGACGGGCTCTTTTAGCTGGTTCGAATGGTCGCACCAATCATACCAGTCAAAAAAGCCCCGTCCCAAAAAGACAACTTAGCCAAGGACACGGGCCATACGTGTCTTGAACTCGGACAGGAAGCGCGGAGCATCCACGGTCAGTGCCACAAGCGCGCTCTTGTCCGGATCGGACAGGCGACGCTCATCGCAGATGGTGCGACCGCGGTACTCGCCCAGCAGATCAACACGCAGGTTGCAGCCGAGCGCACCTACGAGCGTGGGGTCGATCGCCACGGCAACGGCCAGCGGATCGTGCAGCGCACAACCACCCAGGTAGGGTGCGTTCATTTCGTACGAACCGATATAGTGCTCGACCATGCTCGCAAACGCGCAGCCCGCCATGGTGCCCGAGCCCGTCCAGCCGGCAATGTCGCGGCGTGTGAGCACCACGCGATGCGTCACGTCCAGACCCACCATGGTGAGCTTACGGCCCGAGCGCAGCACCGCGTCGGCTGCCTCGGGGTCGCTCGCCATATTGGCCTCGGCGCCCGCACTCACGTTACCGGGCACGGTAAGGGCGCCGCCCATCACGACCACGCGGCCGATGGACATCATCGCCGCCGCATCGCGCTCCAGGGCGAGCGCCAGGTTGGAGAGCGGGCCAGTCGCTACGTAGACCAAATCGGGACCATAGGTGCGCGCGGCATCGATCAGATAATCGACCGCAGCGTTGCCGTCGGCCGAGGTCGCCCCCACCGGCTCGTACGGCGACGCGGGCACGCTCGCGCCGCCGATGCCGTTCTTGCCGTGAATGAGCGCGGTGGACGCCGGCGGCGTATAGGGCTCAGTCGCCTGCAGAGGACGGTCGGCACCCAGGTACACCGGAACCTCGGGGCGACCCAGCAGATCGAGCACCGCCAGGCAGTTGTGCGCCGATTGCTCGACGCGCACGTTGCCAAAGCACGTGGTGATGCCCACGAGCTCCACCTCGGGGCTCGCGATGGCATAGGCCAGCGCCATCGCATCGTCCACGCCCATATCCAGATCAAGGATCAGCTTCTTGATTGCCATTGTTCTACTCCGCTTCTCCGTCTTTATCGTTTAACCAAACCAATGTTCAACTTCGGCGCGCGTGGGAATCGATTGCTGAGCGCCCAGGTGCGACACCGTCACCGCCGAGGCGCGAGCACCCGCGGCCATGCACTCAAAGAGCGGCAGGCCCTCCAGACGAGCCGCCGCCAACGCGCCAATAAACGTATCGCCGGCGGCCGTGGTATCGACTACCGTGCTCGAAAGTGCCGGCATGCGCAGCAGCTCACCGCCATCGCCGAGCGTAACCGAGCCGGCACCGCCCAGCGTGATGACCGCGGCGCCGGCGCCCTTGGCAAGCAGGGCTTTGAGCGCGGCGACGCAGCTCCCATCGTCCTTGGGCAGGATACCCGTCAGCACCTGGCACTCGGTCTCGTTGGGGCAGACCAAGTCGACCGCTGACCAGACCTCCGCAGGCAGCTCGCAGGCAGGCGCTGGATTAAAGACCGTATAGAACCCCAGCTCGTGAGCGCAAACAAGCGCATCGGCCGTCGCTGCAAGGTCACATTCACCCTGGGCGATAAAGACGCTTCCGGCAGCCGGGGCAATCTCGCTGGCGTCGTCGTCGAGCTCATGGGCCACCAGACGCCTCAACGCGCAGGCAACGTCCGCGCCCGCAAGCGCATGGTTGGCGCCCGGTGACAGTATGATGCGGTTGTCGCCCTCGCAGCGAATGATGGTCGCCGTTCCCGTCTCCACGTCATCGCGATGCACTACAAAGTCGCAGTCCACGCCGGCGTCTTGGAGCCCCACCACGAGCGACGCGCCGAACGCGTCGCGACCGACCGCGCCGATCATGTGCGTGCACGCGCCCATACGCGCGGCAGCTACAGCCTGATTGGCGCCCTTGCCGCCGGCGTTGGTGATAAACCCGCTGCCGCCGACGGTCTCGCCCGCACGCGGTATGCGCCCGCACGCCACCGAAAGGTCCATGTTCATGCTGCCGAACACCGCAACGATGCCGCGATCTGCCATGGAAACCTCCTCATCTGCGGGCCTTATGCCCACCGCCGGCCGTCGATCGTGCACTCTCGCACCCCCTATAACTTTAGTTCACTTTGATGTGGACGCGCGCTTGAGCTTGCGCCAGCAGCAAGCATTCACAGGAGCAGGCAGCTACAATGAAGGCGTGCTGATTATTCTCGTCATTGGATGATGTTTTATGGAACAACTCTCGCAATCGGGCTCGCGCGGTCGACGCCGCACGGGCAACGAGCCGGCGCCGCACGAACGCGTGAAGAGCGAACGCCGTGCCAACGAGCCGCGACGCACCGCGAGCCCCCATCGCGCTTCTGCCAACAACGCGGGTCGCGCCAACACTCCCGCCGCGGAGCAGACGCCTGCTCGCCCCAAGTCCCGCTACATCCCTGCCCTTGACGGCCTGCGCACGCTTGCCGTCGTCGCGGTGGTGCTCTATCACCTCAACCTCACGTGGGCGCAGGGCGGTCTGCTCGGCGTCACGATCTTCTTTGTGCTTTCGGGCTATCTGATCACACGCCTGCTACTCAACGAAGTCGCTAAGACCGGCCGCATCGACCTCAAGAGCTTCTGGATCCGCCGCATCCGTCGCCTGGTCCCCGCCGTGGTGACCGTCGTGGTGGTGACCTGTGCGCTGTGCACCGTCTTCAACCACGTGATGCTCACCAAGATGCGCCCCGATATCCTGCCGTCGCTGCTGTTCTTCAACAACTGGTGGCAGATTGCCCAAAACGTCTCGTACTTCAACGCCCTGGGCGATCCCTCGCCGCTTACGCACTTTTGGTCGCTCGCCATCGAGGAACAGTTCTACCTGGTTTGGCCCCCGCTGCTGCTCGCTATGGTATCCATGCACATGAGCAAGCCCAACACGCGCCGCGTGGTTCTGGGCCTTGCCGCGGTATCTGCCCTTGCCATGATGGTGCTTTACAACCCTGCCGCCGACCCCAGCCGCGTGTACTACGGCACCGACACCCGCGTGTTCTCGCTGCTGCTGGGTGCCTGGATGGCCTTTATCCCCGATCGCGACCTGGCGCCGGTGCGTCTCGCTCGTCGTTTGGGGCTCAATCGCCTGGCCGGCGCCGCCAAGCACGGCAAGAACGCCGAGGGCAAGCCTGGCGAGAAGGCCGACGAATCAGCCGAGACCGGCCCGGCACAGCCGAGCGCCCTCGTGCGCTTTTGGTCCTCGCCCGCATCCATCGATGTGTTGGGCCTCGTGGGTCTGGTTGGCCTTGCCGCCATGGTCGCGCTCACCAACGGCTACACCGCGTTCCAGTATCGCGGCGGCACGCTGTTATGCTCCATCCTCACGCTCATGGTCATCGCGGCCTGCGTGCAGCCCCAGGGAATGGTTGTCCGCGTGCTGTCCGCCGAGCCGCTCGTGTGGGTTGGCAAGCGCTCGTACAGCATCTACCTGTGGCACTATCCGCTACTGTTGCTCATGAACCCGGTCGCCAACATCAACGATACGCCGTGGTGGCAGTACATTTTGCAGGTGTTGTTGGTGGTCGCCGTAGCCGAATGCTCATATCGCTTTATCGAGACGCCGTTTAGAAAGGGCGCCTTTGGGCGCACCGTATCCGAATTCCGCGACGGCACCACCACGCCCGCCAACTGGGTGCGCGCGCATATTCCCGCGTGCGCCACTTGCGGCATCGTGCTTGTTATCGCGCTGGGCGGCCTGATCTTTGTGCCGAAGACCTCCGCACTGAGCGGTGAGGGCGCCGAAGTCCTCAACAAGGAAGCCAAGAACACCGCGCCCACCGACCAGCAGGCGGCCGACGACACCGACAAGGACAACGACGGCTTCCCCGACGGATCCTACGACCTGCTGATGATCGGTGACTCCGTGTCGCTGCGCGCCGTCGATTCCTTTGACGGCGTGTTCCCCCACAGTCACATCGATGCCGAAAAGGGCCGCCAGTTTGATGCGGGCCGCGCGACATTTGAGGGCTATCTCCAACAGAACCTTGCCGGCAAGATCGTGGTCTTTGCCCTGGGCACCAACGGCTTGGTAACCGACGACCAGATCGACGCCATCATGGCCGATGCAGGAGATAAGCGTATTGTGGTGTTTGTGAACACGCGCAGCCCGCAGCCGTGGGTTGGCTCTACCAACCAGGCCATCGCCAACGCCGCCACGCGCTACAAGAACGTGCGCGTTATCGACTGGTACGGATACAGTGCCAATCGCAACGACCTGTTCGATGGCGATGGCACGCACCTGTCGACCACTGGCGTGACTGAGTACCTCAACTTGATCCACGATGCAGTCAAGAAGGACCTGCCCGTGCATCCCGAGGATCACGCCAACGATCCGCAGCCGGCGGCCGTCAAGTCTGCCACCGACGCACTCGTCAATGCGCTCGCTCTCAAGCCGCACAAGCTGGGCGCCGACAAGTAACCTGCAGCGCAAACTTCCCACATCCGGAGGGGGCGCCTGCCACGGCAGGCACCCCCTCCGGCAGTTAGGGACGTTCCTTATGTGCCGGCACCCAGGGACACTCCTGACACAGCCGAGGAACGCCCTCCTTGCGACCGAATTCTGAGCACCTCGCCACCCCGAGCGTTGTTTCCAAGCCCACACCCGCAGCAAACAACCCAAAATCACTCTTTTCGAGCCGACTCCAAGAGGTCGTGGACAAAAAGTGGCAAATATGAGTACTGTTGCCATTTTAGTAGCAGGCAAAACCACCCAAAATGGCGCCCCTGCGGTAGCGCGCGACCCTTCCAGTTGACCAGAATAGCCGACTTAGGACTTGGAGACCCGCTTTTAATGAACAGGTTCTTAGCTATGTTCATTATTTTCTTGGTCGTAAATGCTATCGGCCAGGCAACAGTACTCATATTTGGCATTATTTGTCCACTCACATATTACTAACCCCCTATAACAGGCAAAATACAGGCCGCAACCCATGGCAGCGGCCTGTTTGGAGTCCAAAAGAGGCGTTAAGCGCTGTAGCCCATCGCTTGCAGCACAAACATGACGACCGTCAGCACCGTAATCACGGCGATAGTCGCCCACGTGAGCACGTTCCACACGCGACCGTTGCGGTTGACACCCATAATGTGACGGTCGGCGGCGATAACCACCTGGAACACCAGAACCACGGGCAGTAGCACGCCATTGATGACCTGCGAGGTCATCATAATCTGGAACAGATCGACGCCGGGCATAAGCACCAGCACGGCAGAGATGCCGATGATGGCCGTAATGATGCCGCGATAGACCGGGGCCTCGTCCCAGCTGCGGTCGGCACCGCGCTCCCAGCCAAATGCCTCGCAGATAGCGCTCGACGTAACGCCCGGCAGCACGCAGGCAGCCAAGAAGCTCGCCGCGACCAGGCCCGAGGCAAACAGTACCGTAGACCACTGACCCGCAATAGGCTCCAGCGCGCGGGCAGCATCGGCAGCATCGCTAATCTGAATACCCGCCGGGAACAACACCGTGCCGGTCGTGATGATAATAAAGCCGGCAATGATATCGGCAGCGATCGAGCCGCTCACGGTATCAATACGCTGCAGCACGATGTCGTCCTCGCCCGCGTTCTTATCGACCACGTTGTTCTGCGCCAAGAAAATCATCCACGGCGCGATGGTGGTACCGATCGTTGCGACCACGAGCGACACGTAGCTGGGGTCATTTTGAATGTTGGGCACGACCAGGTCGACCGCGACCTCACCCCAGTTGGGGCCAGCCATAAACGCGGCGACGATATAGGTCACGAATACGCAGCTCACCAGCAGCAGAATCTTCTCGATGCGCTGGAAACTGCCCGACATGGTAAGCATCCACACCAGCAGCGCCACGAGCGGCACCGAGATGCTCGCCGGAACGCCAAACAGGGCAAGGCCGCTCGCGATACCCGCGAACTCCGAAATGGTCACAGCCGTGTTGGCGATCAACAGCGCCGCCATGGCCAGCACGCTCTTGCGCACGCCAAAGCGCTCGCGAATGAGCGACGCCAGGCCCTTACCCGTGACGCATCCGCAGCGCGCCGCGGTCTCCTGCGTCACGATAAGCAGCACGGTCATGACGGGAAGCATCCAGAGCATCTTATAGCCATAGCTGGCGCCCGCGCTGGAATACGTGGCGATGCCGCCGGCGTCATTGCCCGAAAGCGCCGCCAGAAGACCGGGGCCCATGGCGCCAAAGATGGCCGCGATGGTCAGCTTTTGCTTGGTGCTCG
>UQSC01000095.1 GCA_900543615.1 uncultured Collinsella sp.
TACGAGATCAGCCTCGGTCTCGTGGGCTCGGAGATGTGTATAAGAGACAGTATCGCCGGCGTGCGCGATGCGGATGAGCGCCATGGGCGCGCGCTCTCGGCCCTGGCTTCGGTCGGTCTTCTGGCAGAGCATTATGACCGCTATCCGCATGACCTTTCGGGAGGACAGCGTCAGCGACTCAATCTGGCACGGGCGCTTATTTGCGAGCCGCGCCTTGTGGTATGCGACGAGCCGGTCTCGGCGCTTGACGTGTCCGTTCAGGCCCAAGTGCTCAACTTGCTTCGCGACCTGCAGCGCACGACGGGTGTGGCGTTGCTGTTTATCACGCATGATATGCGTGTGGTTCGGCATATGTCCGACCGGATTGGCGTGCTCTACCACGGTCGTCTTGTCGAGGAAGGCGCGGCCGAGGATGTGATTGCGCACCCGAGCGATCCGTATACGCAGGAGCTTATCGACGCCATTCCCTAGAGGATGCTTCCTTTTGGGTATGGCGTGGGTTCGTTGTTAAATTGTCGGTATTATCGGTGCAAGAGAGGGGAACTACTATGGCCGATATCGAGGAACAGCCGTTGCCTCGTACGTTTGAGGAGTTCAACGAGCAGCGCAAGGCGGCGTTTATTCGCGTTAAGGATTACAAGCAGGCGGGTAATCGCCTGGTCGGCTTTTTGTGCAGCTATACGCCGCTCGAGATTATCGATGCAGCGGGCGCCTCGAGCGTGGCTCTGTGCGGTACGTCCGATGAGGTGATTCCCGAGGCCGAGAAGGTGCTGCCGGCAAATCTGTGTCTGCTCATCAAGTCGACGTACGGTTTTGCCTATTCGCAAAAGTGCCCGTTTACGTACTTTAGCGACATGATCATCGGCGAGACCACCTGCGACGGCAAGAAGAAGATGTACGAGCTGCTCAACGAACTCAAGCGCACGCACATTCTGCATCTTCCGCAGGGTCGCGATCGCGCCTACGAGCGTGAAGGCTGGTACGAGGAGTGCCGCCTGCTCAAGGAGGAGCTCGAGGGCTTCTACGGCATCACGATTACCGACGATGACCTGCGCGCTGCCGTCCGTCGTCGCAACCGCTTGCGTGCGGCCCAGCTCGACATGTTTGCTCTGCAGGCCAACCAGCCGGCGGCCATGAGCGGCGTCGACCTGATGAGCACTATGTTTGCCGGTACGTTTAGCTTTGATATCGAGGCCTATACGCAGCAGCTGGAGCAAAAGGTTGTCAAGCTGCGCGAGGCCTACGACGCGGGCGAGCGCCCGGTCGCGGCGGATGCCAAGCGCATTCTGATTACCGGCTGCCCGGTGGGTGGCGTGATCAATAAGATCGGTCGCACCATCGAGTCCAACGGCGGTGTGGTCGTGTGCATGGACGACTGCTCGGGCGAGCGCACGGCGGCCATGATGATCGATCCGGAGGCTCCCGACATCCTGCGCGCCATCGCCGACCGCTACCTGGACATCAACTGCTCGGTCATGACGCCCAACGACGGTCGTATGGAAAACACGCTGGCCATGTGCGAGAAGTATCATGTCGATGGCGTAGTGGAGAGCGTGCTCCAGGCGTGCCACACCTTCAACGTTGAGAGTGCGCGCATGCAGGAGGCCGTCGAGGGTGCGGATATTCCGTACATGAAGATCGAGACCGACTACAGCAACGGCGACATGGGCCAGATCGAGACCCGCATCGCCGCCTTCATCGAAACCCTCTAGCTTCCTCAGGCACCGGATCTTGCTCCTCAAACCGTCGCTTGCGTACCCAAAGTACGCTGCGCTCCTCTTTCGGGGCAATCTCCGGCACCTGAGAAACCTAGAGCTAAGGCGCCTGAACGCGCCGCTACCTTTGATGTTTAGATTGGAAGAGAGCCATGATAGGGATCGGGATCGATATCGGGTCTACGGCGGCTAAGGCCGCTGTGGTCGACGGGGAGGGTTCGGTGGCGTGGACGTGCGTGCAACCAACCGGGTTCTCCTCGGTCGATGCTTCCGAGCGGCTGCGCGAGGCACTGGTAGCGGCCGGCTATGACGTGACAGCCGACGACGTTCGCGTGATCGCGACTGGCTACGGCCGTGTCGCCGTGCCCTATGCACACAAGGTCGTGACCGAGATTACCTGCCACGGTACCGGTGCCGTGCGTCTGTTTGGCGACCACGGCACCGTGATTGACGTGGGCGGTCAGGACACCAAGGTCATCCAACTTAAGGGTGGCCGCGTGGCCAAGTTTGCCATGAACGACAAGTGCGCCGCCGGCACGGGGCGCTTTTTGGAGATCATGGCCGACCGCCTAGGTATTTCCCAGCAGCAGATGGCCGACCTGGCGCGTTCCGGCGAGCCCACCAAGATTAGCAGCATGTGCACGGTCTTTGCCGAAAGTGAGGTCATCAGCCTGATCGGTCGCGGCGAGCCGCGCGAGAATATTGCGCGTGGCGTGATCGACAGCGTGGTCTCGCGCGTGGCGACTATGGCCGGGCAGGCCGCGGGCACCCCGTACTACCTGACCGGTGGCCTGTGTGAGAACGCCTTCGTGGTGGAGCGGTTAGGCGAGCTACTGGGGTCGCCGGTGACCACCTCGCCCCAGGCTCGCTTTGCCGGAGCGATCGGCGCGGCTGTCCGCGCCGCCGCCTTGGCCTAGGGGTGTACCGCTACATGCGCATCCTCAATATCTCGGCACAAAAACCAGATAGTACCGGCAGCGGCACCTACCTTGCCGCGCTCGTGCGCGAGCAGATCGAGACGGGGCATCGCGCCGCCGTGCTTTGCGGCGCGGCACCGGGTGATACCCAAGGCGAGCTGGACCGGCGTGCTGCCGTGTTTACCGTGCCGTTCGAGTCGCCCGAGCTGCCGTTTCCCATCTGCGGTATGTCCGATGTCATGCCCTATCCCTCCACACGCTATCGTGACCTGACGCCTTCGATGCTCAAGGCATTTGAGCGGGCATTTGCTGCTGCAATCGATCGGGCGGTGGCTGAGTTTCGGCCCGATCTGGTGCTTTGCCATCACCTGTATCTGGTGACCGCATTGGCGCGCGAGTGCGTCCGGGGTGTTCCGGTTGTTGCCGTGTGCCATTCGACCGACCTGCGCCAGCTGCGTTCGCATGCGCTCGAGCGCGATCGCATCGTAAGTGCGGTTCGTCGGCTCGATGCCGTCTTTGCGCTCCATGCTGAGCAGGCTGAGCAGATTGGCCTGGTGTGCGGCGTCGATGCCGATCGCATCCACGTGATTGGGACGGGCTACGACCATCGCGTCTTCTGCCGCGACGCAAGCGTGGCGAGGCAGCCGGGATCGCTTGTGTACGTGGGCAAGATTTGCTTTAAAAAGGGCGTCGAGTCGCTGGTCCGAGCCATGTCATTGCCGATTGACGATGACGTCCGCCCATCTGGCTTGGTGCTTGTGGGCGGTCGCGGGGACGATGCCGAGTACGCGCGTGTCGAGCGCTTGGCCGCGGCCTCGGATGTGCCGGTGACGCTGGCGGGGCGCCTGGATAGCGATGAACTCGTGAGTGCCTACCGCAGTTCCGACGTCTTTGTGCTGCCTTCGTTTTACGAGGGTCTGCCGCTCGTGACGATCGAGGCCCTCGCGTGCGGCTGCAAAGTTGTGGCGACCGATTTGCCCGGCGTTCGTCCCTGGATGGAGGCGATGCTTCCCGGTGCTCCCGTGACGTGGGTGGCGTCGCCGCGTATGACGGATGTCGACACGCCCGTGGCGGCCGACCTTCCGTTGTTTGAGCGCGCACTGGCAGATGCTATCGCGCAGGCGCTTGCGGCTCCGCCTTCGACGTTCGAGCCGTCGGCGGTCTCTTGGGAAGCGTGCCTGGGGCGTATACTTAAAGTCGTTGATTTGTTGGAAGGGGGTTCGTATGGCTAAAGACACCGTGAGGCTCACGTCCATGACTGCCGCGAGCGGTTGAGCCGCTAAGTTGGCTCCCGGAGCCCTCGCCCAGGTCCTGGGCGACTTGCCCAATGTGCATAACGACAACCTGCTCGTGGGGTTCGATACCTCCGACGATGCGAGCGTCTTTCGCGTTGGCGATAACTTGGGTCTTGTGCAGTCCATCGACTTCTTCCCGCCGATGGTCGACGACCCGTTTCTGTTTGGCCAGATTGCCGCGGCCAACTCGCTGTCGGACATCTACGCCATGGGCGGGCGGCCGAGCCATGCCATGAACTTGCTGTGCATCCCGAGCTGTCTGGGCGTTGAGGTTGCCGGTCAGATTTTGGCGGGCGGAGCCGACAAGTGCGTCGAGGCGGGTTGCTCCATCGCGGGCGGCCACACCATCAACGACGACGAGCCCAAGTACGGCCTGTCCGTGAGCGGCTTTGTCGCGCTTGACCGTATGCTCGCCAACAGCGGCGCGCGCGTGGGCGATGTTCTGCTGCTGACCAAGGCCATCGGCTCGGGCATTATCACCACGGCCATTAAGGGCGAGCTCATCGAGCAGGACGAGGCCGCAGCCATGTTTGACTCGATGCGAACCCTCAACGAGGCACCGATTCGTCTGGCCGAGGGACTTGAGCTTCACGGCTGCACCGACATTACGGGCTTTGGTCTGATCGGGCACGCGTGCGAGATGGCCGAGGGCTCGGGCGTGCAGGTTGAGCTTGCGTCGGGGGCGGTGCCGCTCTTTGACCAGGTGCTCGACATGGCGCGTCTGGGCATTATCCCCGCGGGCTCCTACCGCAACCAGGACTTCTTTGGCCCGCGCGTGACGGCTGACGAGGATCTGGAGTCGGGCATGCTGGATGCGCTGTACGATCCGCAGACGTCTGGTGGCCTGCTTATCGCGGCACCTGCTGCCGATGTTGATGAGCTTGCGTGCCGTCTACATGCTGAAGGACGCATCGCCGCCGCCGTCGGTCGCGTGTGCGAGCCGGTGCCAGGTGGTCCTGCCGTTCGCGTTGTCCGTTAACGACACGTTTATTGAGCTCTGTACCGTTCTAAAACGATTTATTCGAAAGGAAAAACTATGTCTACCAAAATTGAAGTCAATGCCATGGGCGATGCCTGCCCGCTGCCCGTCGTCAAGACGCTCAAAGCCCTGAAGCAGCTCGATGGCGAGGGCGCCGTGGTGACCTCGGTCGATAACGAGACCGCCGTCAAGAACATCTCCAAGATGGCGCAGGAGAAGGGCTGCACGGCCTCGGTCGAGAAGATCTCGGACGCCGAGTGGCACGTGACCGTGGCGACCTCTGGCGCCGTTGCCGTGGCCGATCCCGAGCAGGATGGCGCTGCCTTCTGTGATGCCAGCGCCGGCAAGGGCAAACTCGTCATTTCCGTCTACACCGACTGCATGGGCCGTGGCGACGACGAGCTGGGCCACAAGCTCATGAAGGCGTTTATCTTTGCCGTGACGCAGCAGGAGGAGCTGCCCGCGACCAAGCTGTTCTACAACGGCGGCGCCAAGCTCACCGTCGAGGGCTCGCCGGTGCTCGATGACCTGAAGGGCCTGGCCGAGCAGGGCGTCGAGATCCTTACCTGCGGTACCTGCCTCGACCACTATGGCATTAAAGACCAGCTTGCGGTGGGCGAGGTCACCAACATGTACGTGATCGTGGAGAAGATGGAGCAGGCCGTGCGCGTCGTGCGCCCGTAGCGTATTGGTTGGAGTTGCCATGAGGGAGAAGCGCCCGGCGCTTGTCATCACGTTTCCCACCACGGCGGCCGCCATGGGCTGCGAGTCCCTGTGCATCGAGCGCGGCCTTCCCGGGCGAACGATTCCCGTGCCCGGGGAGGTCGCTGCTGGCTGCGGTCTGGCGTGGAAGGCGTTGCCTGCCGATGAGGAGTTGCTGCGTGGCGAACTCGCCGCGGCGGGCATTCCCACCGAGGGCTATACCGTGATTGATATGTGGGAGGTCGTGCGATGATCTACCTGGATAACGCGGCGACGACCATGCACAAGCCGCAGACGGTCATCGATGCCGTGACGCAGGCGATGTGCTCGCTCGGCAATGCCGGGCGCGGCGCCACGTCGGGTGCCCTCGATGCCGCTCGTACGATTCACGGTTGCCGTGCCAAGCTCGCGCGCTTTTTAGGTTGCCCGAGGGCGGACCATGTGTGCTTTACGTCCAACTCTACGGCGGCGCTCAACACCGCCATCTGTGGCGTGGTGCGCCCCGGCGACCGCGTGGTCACGACGGTGCTCGAGCATAACTCCGTGCTGCGTCCGCTCAACCGCCTGGCAGCGGAGCGGGGCGTGACAGTTGAGCATGCGGGCTGTGACGTAAATGGTGTGCTCGACTACGACGAACTCGAGCGGCTTGTCACGCCGGGTACGCGTGCCGTGGTGGTGACGCATGCCTCCAATGTGACCGGCAACGCGGTCGACATTGCGCGCGTGGCGGCCATGGCCCATGCGGCTGGTGCGCTGGTGATCGTCGATGCCTCGCAGTCTGCCGGTACGGCGCGTGTCGATATGCAGACCATGGGCCTCGACATAGTGTGCTTTACCGGCCATAAGGGGCTCATGGGTCCGCAGGGGACCGGCGGCCTGGCCGTGGCGGAGGGCATTGACGTGGCTCCGTGGGCCATGGGCGGCACGGGCGTGCACAGCTTCGACCCACTGCAGCCGCTTGAGTGGCCCACGCGCCTTGAGGCGGGCACGCTCAACGGCCACGGCATCGCGGGACTTTCCGCAGGTCTCGACTTTATCGAGGCGCAAGGCGGGGTCGAGGCGATCGCGGCGCATGAGCGAGCGCTGGCTGATCGCTTTCTCGCTGGCGTGCGGGAAATCCCCGGCATTGCGCTCTACGGTGCGTTTGACCAGCCCGTGCGCTCGGCGATCGTCTCACTCAACGCTGTCTCTTATACACATCTGACGCTGCCGACGAATAGCCTTGT
>UQSC01000096.1 GCA_900543615.1 uncultured Collinsella sp.
CGTAGCGGGTGGTTTAAAGCTGGCCGCTGCGCGGCCAGCGGACTAAAGTCTTGAAACAAAAAAGCCTCCGCAGGTTTCCCCGCGGAGGCTTTCGCCACAAAGACTATTTGTCGGCGTCGGTGTCGGCACCGGCATTGACGGCATGGTCATCGTCAGCACCATCGGATGCGGCTTCGGCATCCTCCTGCATGGCCGCCTGCGCAAAGGCCGCGGCATCAGCCGCCAGCTCCTCCTCGCTCATACGAGGCGCGCGCTTCTTGGTCGGCATGCCGGCCGCCTTGGCATTGCGCTCCTCCTTGGCCGCCAGGATATCACCCTCGCGCTCAAGGTAGGCATCCCACTCGTTGTCGAGCAGGGCGTTCACGGCGTCGCCTTCGACGGTCTCGCGCTCAAGCAGCACCTTCGCCATCAGATCGAGCTGATCGCGACGGGCGTCCAGGATCTCGACCGCACGACGATGGGCCTCACGCATAATGCGCTGAACCTCGATATCGATGCGGCGCGCCGTCTCCTCGGAGTAATCCTGGTGATCGGCGTAATCGCGACCAAGGAACACCTGATGTTGCGCCTCGCCAAACACTTGCGTGCCCAGCTCCTCGCTCATGCCCAGGCGCGTGACCATCTCGCGCGCCATCTTGGTTGCGCGCTCCAGATCGTTGCTCGCGCCCGACGTAATGTCATCGCACATGAGCTCCTCGGCAACGCGACCGCCCAAGAACACGGCAAGCTCGTCGAGCATCTCGTTCTTGGTCTTGAGGAAGTGGTCCTCCTGCGGAAGCTGCAGCGTGTAGCCCAGCGCCTGGCCGCGGCTGACGATCGAGATCTTGTGGACCGGATCGGAGTGCTCCAGGATGTGGCCCACCAGGGCGTGACCGCTCTCGTGGTAGGCAATCGTGGTGCGCTCGGCCTCGGTCATCACGCGACCCTTGCGCTGCGGTCCGGCAATCACGCGCTCCATCGATTCCTCGACCTCGTCCATCGAGATCACGGAACGATGACGGCGAGCGGCCAGCAGCGCAGACTCGTTGAGCAGGTTCGCTAAATCGGCACCAGTAAAGCCAACGGTCATCTGGGCGAGCTTCTCAAACTTAACGTCCTCGTCCATCGGCTTGTTCTCGGCATGCACGCGCAAAATCTGCTCGCGGCCCTTCACGTCCGGACGGTCGACCGTAACCTGACGGTCAAAACGGCCGGGACGCAGCAGCGCCGGATCCAGAATGTCGGGGCGGTTGGTGGCGGCGATCAGGATGACCGACTCGCTTTCCTCAAAACCGTCCATCTCGACCAGCAGCTGGTTGAGCGTCTGCTCGCGCTCGTCGTGGCCGCCGCCCAAGCCGGCTCCGCGCTGACGTCCCACGGCATCGATCTCATCGATGAAGATGATCGACGGGGCCTGGGACTTGGCCTCCTTAAAGAGGTCACGCACACGGCTGGCGCCGACACCTACGAACATCTCGACAAAGTCGGAACCCGAGATGCTAAAGAACGGCACGCCCGCCTCGCCGGCAACGGCCTTGGCCAGCAGCGTTTTACCGGTGCCCGGAGGGCCAACCAGCAACACGCCACGCGGGATCTTGGCGCCCAGCTTGCGATAGCGATCCGGATCGCTCAAAAAGTCACGGATCTCCTCGAGCTCCTCGACTGCCTCGTCCACGCCGGCAACGTCTTCAAACTTGACCTTGGGGCGTGTGGCCTCGTTGGTCTTGGCGTTGGTCTTGCCAAACTGCATGTTCCTGTTGTTGGCGCCCATCATCTGGCGCATAAAGTAGAACATGATAGCGATCAGGGCGATCGTCGGAAGCACGCTCATCGCCAAGTCGCCCCAAAAATCGGGATCATTGGTGTTGACGATGTACTTAGTATCGGGGTGCTCCGCCATAAGCTCGGCAAGCGAATCGGAGCCGACATAGGTCGAGGAGAAGCTCTTGAGCTCGCTCGTATCGCCCTTGTCCTTCTTCGTCTTCCAGTAATGACCCGTCACGCTTCCGTCTTGAACCGTATAGGTCAGATCTTCGACGCGATCCTGCTTGATGGCGCTCACCATCTCGCTCGTCGCGAGCTTAACGGTATTGCTGGAATTGGCAAAGCCGGAGCCCATGTTAAAGAAGGCGTAGCCCAGAAGCGCGCAAGCCAAAATAAAATACAGCCAGCCCGTACGCGTGGGCTTCTTGCCTCCGGGCATCCCCGGGATCTTTGGGTCCCGGGGAGTCTGGGAATTGTTGTCGTTACGGTCGTCGGGCATCTTACGAATAAACCTCCGGTTTCAAAATGCCCAGATACGGAAGGTTGCGATAGCGCTCGGCATAGTCGAGGCCGTAGCCCACCACAAAGGCATCGGGGCAATGGGTTCCAACATACTTGGGCGTGATGGCCGAGACGCGGTCCTCAACGTCCTTCCACAGGAAGGCGGCGACCTCCAGAGAAGCGGGCTTGCGGCTCTCGAGGTTCTTCATCAGATACTTGAGCGTCAGGCCCGAGTCCAGAATGTCCTCGACGATCAGCACGTCGCGACCGCGGATGTCGATATCCAGGTCCTTAATGATACGCACGATACCCGAGGACTTCACACCGTCGCCGTAGCTCGAAACAGCCATGAAATCGATGTTGGTCGGCAGCTCGATCTTACGCATCAGGTCGCCCATAAAGACCACGGCGCCGCGCAGGACCGCAATCAGCACCAGATCCTTACCCGCGTAGTCGCGCGTAATCTCCTCGCCCAGGCGAGAGACGATACCGTCGATATCCTCCTGCGTGAACAGAACCTTCTCGATATCCGGATGTTGAGAAGCCATGACAACCCTTTCTTGTGCTTATCGCCCACACACCGCCGTATGGACGCGAACTACACATTCTAGCAGCGCACGGGGTAAATTTACCAGCCCGTGCGCCATCAGCGCGGGAATACCGTCAACGTCGCACAGAATAGCAGGCGTGGGACGCTATTCCGCATCGACCACGCGGAGCAGATATGCCACGCGCGTTGCGGCCGTGCACTTAAAACGCTCGTCCGCGCGAACTCCGGCGACCCACACCACGGCACCCCCCGGCGCCGTCCTCACCATGGGCACGCCGGCGCGCTCGGAAACGGGAATGCGAGCCTCACCTAGCAAATCGGATACTTTCTTGCTTCGGCCACTCATCCCTAACGGGCACATCACGTCTCCCGGCGCGGGACCGTCCACCCACAGGCGCGCCAATCGCGCCTCGGCAGGGATCTCGCCACGCGAGCCCGCCAGGATCCGCTCACTATCGCTGTCGGCAAAACCCAGGGCAGCCGCGTCTACCAAAGCTGTCACTTCCCCGGCAGCCGCAAGCTCACGGGCGCGGCGCACGATATCGCATCCCGGCTCAACAGCCATCGGTTCTGTGACCAGCATGCGTCCCCCGCCCAACGGTAAACGACCGGGTACGGTAACCCAGTCCGCGACCAGGCCCTCGCGAGCCGCCGGCGCCTTAAACGCCAGCATGCCAAACTCAATGCGTGCGTCAATCCCCGCCGGAAGCGTGACCGAGCCGGTGCCCTCGGCAACGCAGGAAAGGACTCGCTCCACATGTCGCATCTCGGGACGAGCGTCCGGATCGATGCGTTTGATCGCCAGTCGCACGATGCGCCGCGCGATTACCACCTCGGCCGCAGCCAGGCGCCTGGCATCGAGCACCAGCGCACCCGCTGCCTCTTTGCGCAAACAGCTTCGAAACGCCTGTGCCGAAAGCTGAGACAAAAACGCGTCCTCATCGCCTAAGATCTCGCAGGCGGCGCCAATCGTCTTGCAGACGCTCGCGTTGCGCTGCGCCACCACTGGCATTACTCGATGGCGCACGTAGTTTCGCAGATACGAGATATCCTCATTGCTCTCGTCTTCACGCCACGGCTGACCATGTACCTGTAGATAGCCCACGAGCTCGCCATGAGTTAGGTCGAGCAAGGGACGCACCACGATATTCCTCCGGCGAGGAATGCTCGATAGGCCAGCGGGCCCCGAACCCTTAATCGCGTTCATCAAAAACGTTTCCGCGCGATCCGAAGACGTGTGCGCGGTGCAGATACGAGCCGCCGTTCGCGGTGCCCCCGTCTGGGCGCAGAGCTCGCGAACATACCTCCGCGCCGCGGCATAGCGCACCTCGCGGGCCGCGGCCTCAATATTGCCCGACTCCCCATCAAAATAAGCGTGCTCCACGCACAGCGGTAAACCATATTTCGCGCAGAGCTCACGCACAAAGGCCTCGTCGCCATCGGACGCCTTGCCGCGCAGATGATGGTTTACATGCAGCACATGCAGGCGCTCGCGAGCAATGGGGGCAACACCGCGTCCGTCTTGGATATCCAGCTTTGATGTGCACGCCATAAGAAGCAGTGCCGTCGAGTCCGCGCCGCCTGATACCATGAGCACGACAGGAGCAGCCTGCTGCCTCGTCCGGGTCTCATCGACTGCCCCAGGCACGGCATGGTGTCCATAATGCTGAGATACCGTAGGCATTTGCTTCCTCCTCTATTCGTCCGCACCCATTGTATCCTTTGGAATCTTATGTCTCGTCTGCACCTTCATATCCTCGGCAGTGGCTCTAAAGGCAACTGCGCACTCATCGAGGGCCCGCAGGGGCTCATTATGGTCGATAACGGACTGTCTCGCCGCGAGACATTAAAGCGCATGGCAGAACTGGGGCTCTCGGCAGACAACGTCTCGGCTCTTCTCATTACTCATGAGCACAGCGATCACATCAAGGGCCTCGATGTCTGGTGCAAGCACTGGCACGGCCCCCTCTTTGCCAGCAGGGGCACTCTTTCGAACAAAGAAAATCTTTCGCATCTGCCTGTCGAGGAATTCGATCCCGGCGACGACCTATCCATTGCCGGCATCCACGTGCAAACCTACTCAACATCACACGATGTCATCAATCCGGTCGGCTATCGATTCAATGCTCTCGATGATTTCATTGGGTTTGCCACCGACACCGGAGAGCTATCGAGCCAAGCCATGAACACCCTCAAAGATTGTCGAGTCCTCGCGCTCGAAAGCAACCACGATGTGACCATGCTGCGCGAGGGAGAATATCCCCGCTTTCTTCAGGAGCGCATCCTGTCTGCAAGGGGACACCTCTCCAATGGCCAAGCCGCCGAAGCCGCGCGCGAACTTGTTACCGATCGCACCGAACAGCTCATTGCCATGCATATCAGCCAAGATAACAATCGTCCGAGCCTTACCGTCAAAAGCTATGCCAAAGCTCTGGCCGCAACCCTGGATGACGAGGTCGGCAGCTCCGCAACCCTTCTCCAAGGATCGCGAAAGCTCTCGATACGCCCCGCAAGCCAGCATCGGCCAGCAACCATTCAATAACTGTCCTAAACAGCAAAAGGGGCCGGGAATCGCTTCCCAGCCCCTTTTGCTGTCTTTTAATAGCGCAGAACACCAACGAAGTTAGTCGATGGAGATCTTCGTAACGTTCTTCTTCTCGACGATCTTGGGAACCGTAACGGTCAGGATGCCGTCAGCGTACTTAGCCGAGAGGCCCTCGCTCGAAGCGTCCTTTAGATACACGCCACGCGTCGCACTGTACGAGCTGAACTCCTTCTGCAGGAAGTTCTTCCCCTCGTTCTCCTCGTCTTCCTCGACATTCACGCTAATGGACAGACGGCCCTCGTTAAGCTCGACATCGATGTCGTCCTTGGCGACGCCGGTCAGATAGGCCTTGACCTCATAGCCGTCGCCCTTATCCTCAACGTCAACGGGAAACGCCTTAGAAGCAATCGAGTTGTTTGCAAGGTCGGTCATATCATCAAACAGATCGAACAGCGAGCTAGCAGAAGGACGAACGCCAAAAACCGAACGATAAGGAACCATGCTTGCCATGTTTACCACTCCTTTTAAGGACTGCCGAGCCATCTTCTAGGTGACTGGGACTTCTTTTGACGCTCTTATATATGCCCACCCAGTGCTCATATATACATCGACTATAAAGTTTTTTGAGTCCAGTACTATAAGCATATCTAAGCGTGAATGACTCAGGTTTTAGTAAGGTTAAGGTTCTTTGAACCAGAGCTTAAATAACAAGTATGTTCGCAGCTACAAATAGCGAGGGGCTTACAATGAGCGCGTACACGTTGTTGGTAACGAGCTAAAGGGCATCATGGACGACCAAAACCAGAACAATATGTTTATGCCGACGCAGGGGGAAGATACTTCCACGCAGCCGCCACGGTTCCATCGCCCCCACATCTCGCAAGAGCCCATTAATGATCATGAGCCCGAGTATGTGACGAGAAATCGATATCAAACGCTCGAGGATGCCCAAACGGGACGTAAACATATGGGCGTCGCCTCGGGAGACCCTGTATATCTGAAAGACGCACCATTATCTAAAAACAACGCAGCTAGTGATGAGCCACTGAAAGCATCCGCCGCTCATCAACAAAGAGGTCCTCGACCAAAGCAAACCTTAACGCATTCGGCTCGCTATCTCGAAACGCCAAAACAGGGAAAATCAATCTTCGTTTCATCAAGTAAACGACGCAAGCAGCATCGACTGACAATCCTGCTTTTGATCATTGTGGCCATAGCAGTTGCCCTTGTTATTCGATTTATCTTCTTTAAATAAGGGCTCAATACCAAAAACAATAAGATCGTCTGGTGTAATTGAGTCATTACGCCCCGTAAACGCAAAAAAGGGGGAGGCCGCGAGGCCTCCCCCTTCTCAGTTCAAGCGTACG